>NZ_QPES01000001.1:659027-988541 GCF_009455685.1 Paraburkholderia hayleyella
GCTGGCGTGTGGTGTGGTTGGGTAACCCGGGTGGAATGGAAGCGACGCTCGTGCCGAAATACGGTATTCCGATGGAGTTCGTTCGTTTTGGCGGTTTGCGTGGCAAAGGGCTGAAGGCGGCGCTGACCTTGCCGTTTAACTTGCTGCGTGCCTGCGTGCAAAGCATGAGCGTGCTGCGCCGGGTGAAGCCCGACGTCGTGCTTGGCATGGGCGGCTACATTACGTTTCCGGCGGGACTGATGGCTGCGCTGAGTGGGCGCCCGTTAGTGTTGCACGAGCAAAATTCGATCGCGGGCCTGGCGAACCGCGTGTTGGCCAAAGTCGCCAGGCGGGTACTGGTTGCGTTTCCCGGCGCATTGCCCCGTGCGGAATGGACGGGTAATCCGATTCGTGACGAGCTGACCCGCGCGTTGCCACCGCAGGCACGCTATATCCATCGTCATGGGCCTCTGAATGTGCTGGTCGTGGGCGGCAGTCTGGGTGCGATAGCGCTTAATGAAGCCGTGCCTGGCGCACTGGCGTTGCTGGCACCGCATGAGCGGCCGCACGTTGTTCATCAGGCGGGCGCCAGGCATATCGATGCATTGCGAGCGAATTACGCGGCGGCTGGCATGCAACCCGGCGAGTCGCTGCAACTGGTGCCCTTCATCGACGATATGGCCGCCGCCTATGCGTGTGCGGATCTGGTGATTTGCCGCTCCGGTGCCATGACCGTCGCCGAAATTGCAGCGGTGGGTGTGGCCGCATTGCTTGTGCCGTTTCCGCATGCAGTCGATGACCACCAGACCAGCAACGCCGCATTTCTCGCCGATAACGATGCCGCCGTGCTAGTCCAGCAGCGCGACCTATCGCTTGAAACGCTAGCCGACTGGCTGCGCAACCAGACCCGGGCGAGCCTCTCCGCAATGGCCGAACGCGCGTATGCGCTAGCTAAATCAGATGCCACCGAAAAGGTTGCGCAAATTTGCGTTGCCGTGGCGGGCACAGGCCCAGAAGGAAAATCATGAAGCACATCGTCAAACATGTTCATTTCGTTGGCATCGGTGGTTCTGGCATGAGCGGTATCGCCGAGGTGCTGGTCAATCTGGGCTATCAGGTGAGCGGCTCGGATGTCGCTCGCAGCGCTGTGACTGAGCGGCTCGTGGCGCTGGGCGCACGGGTATCGCTGGGACACGATGCGCAAAATATCGTGGGCGCTGACGCGGTGGTGGTGTCCACGGCTGTGCGCAGCGATAACCCGGAAGTTCGGGCTGCGCGCCTGACGCGTACTCCCGTTGTGCCGCGTGCGCTGATGCTGGCCGAACTGATGCGCCTGAAGCAGGGTATTGCGATTGCAGGCACACACGGCAAGACCACGACGACGTCGTTAGTGGCTAGCGTGCTGGCGGCGGGCGGGCTTGATCCGACGTTCGTGATTGGCGGGCGGCTGAACAGCGCGGGGGCCAACGCGCGGCTTGGCACGGGCGATTTCATCGTCGCAGAAGCCGATGAATCCGATGCCTCGTTTCTGAATCTGCTGCCGGTGATCGAAGTCATCACGAACATCGACGCCGATCATATGGATACCTACGGTCATGATTTTGCACGGCTCAAACAGGCGTTCATCGAATTCACGCATCGCTTGCCGTTTTACGGTATCGCCGTGCTGTGCGTGGACGATCCTAACGTGAATGAAATTCTGCCGTTCGTTTCAAAGCCCGTTATTCGCTATGGCTTGAGTGCGGGAGCGCAGATACGTGCGGTGAATGTCGTGCCACGCGACGGCAAGATGTACTTCACGGTACTGCGCGAAGGCGTGCCGCCGCTCGACATCGTGCTGAACTTGCCCGGTATGCACAACGTGCAAAACGCATTGGCGGCCATTGCGATTGCCACCGAACTTGAAGTCAAGGATGCCGATATTCAGCGTGCGCTAGCGGATTTCAACGGCGTGGACCGCCGTTTTCAGCGTTATGGCGAGGTACCGGTGCCCGGTGGTGGCACTTATACGCTGGTCGACGATTACGGACATCACCCGGTCGAAATGGCCGCGACCATCGAGGCTGCTCGTGGTGCATTTCCAGGGCGCCGGCTTGTGCTGGCGTTTCAGCCACACCGTTATTCCCGCACTCGTGACTGCTTCGATGAATTTGTGAACGTGCTGTCTACGGTCGATGCGCTGGTGTTGACCGAAGTCTATGCCGCAGGCGAAGCGCCGATTGCCACGGCCAACGGCCAGGCTCTGGCACGGGCGCTGTGTGCCGCGAGCGAGGTGAAGCCGGTGTTTGTGGAGGCCGTTGACGAAGTGCCCGATGCGCTCGCGGTCGTTGTGCGTGCGGGTGATGTGGTGGTCATGATGGGCGCGGGGTCGATCGGTGCAATACCGGGACGGCTTGTACAAGAAACGAAGGAATGAAATGAACCGTATCGATCCAAAACAGTTCGGCAAGGTGGCCGTTTTGCTTGGCGGCGTTTCCGCTGAGCGTGAGGTGTCGCTGAATTCCGGCCGTCTGGTATTGCAAGGGCTGTGCGATGCCGGTATTGATGCGCATCCGTTCGATCCGGCAACTCGTCCGCTTGCTGCGTTGCACGACGAGGGCTTCGTGCGTGCATTCAACGCACTGCATGGTGGTTATGGCGAGAATGGCCAGATTCAGGGCGCCCTCGATTTTTACGGCATTCGTTATACCGGTAGCGGTGTGCTGGGCTCGGCGTTAGGGCTCGATAAATTTCGCAGCAAGCTGGTGTGGCAGCAACTGGGTGTGCCGACTCCGGCATTCGAGGCGGTACTGCGTGGCGACGACTATGTGGCCCGTGCCGCTGACATTGTGGCGAAACTCGGTTTGCCGCTGTTCGTGAAGCCCGCAAGCGAGGGCTCGAGCGTCGCGGTGCTGAAAGTGAAAACGGCCGATGCGCTGCCCGCCGCGCTGGCTGAGGCGATGAAGTTCGACCACATCGTGGTGGTGGAGCAGAGCATCGAAGGGGGCGGCGAGTACACCGCGTGCATTGCGGGCGATCTTGATCTGCCTCTGATCAGAATCATTCCCGCGGGTGAGTTCTACGATTACCACGCGAAATACATTGCGGACGATACGCAGTATCTGATTCCATGCGGCATCGCCGCCGAACAGGAAGCCGAACTCAAGCGTTTGTCACGCCGCGCATTCGATGTGCTGGGGTGTGCCGACTGGGGGCGCGCGGACTTCATGCTGGATACCCAGGGCAAGCCGTATTTCCTTGAAGTGAATACCGCGCCAGGGATGACTGACCATTCGTTGCCGCCGAAAGCCGCGCGCTCCGTAGGCATCAGTTATCAGGAACTGGTGGTGCATGTTTTGTCACTCACGCTCGACGCTTGAGCCGCCATCATGTGGAATAACGTTCGCCAGCTCAATCTTGCCGCCAGCGCATTGCACGCGTTGCTGCTGCTGGTTTTGCTGGTGGCGGGCGTGTACTGGCTGATTCACCGTCCGAATTTTGCGCTGCGCGAGATCCGGATCGACGGCGATACCGAACACATCAACGTTCCAGTGGTGCGCGCAGGGGTGAACGGACGGCTCGGCGGCAATTACTTCACGGTTGATCTGGATAGTGCGCGTCAGGCTTTTGAGCAAATGCCATGGGTGCGCCATGCCAGCGTGCGGCGGGTCTGGCCCGACACGCTGGCGGTCACGCTCGATGAATACACGCCGCTAGGAACATGGGGCAGCGATCAACTGGTGAGCGTGGATGGCGAGTTGTTCACGGCGAATCAGGGCGAACTCGAAGGTGAATTACCGGCTTTTGACGGGCCGGTCGGCTCAGCAAAAGAAGTCGTGCGGCGTTACCGCGATTTCACGAAATGGCTGGCCCCCTTGGGCGCGACGCCGGAAGAAGTGACGCTGTCGCCACGCTACGCATGGACCGTGAAGCTATCGAACGGCACCCAGCTTGAGTTTGGGCGTGAACGCAATGCGCAAACGCTGTTTGATCGCAGCCAGCGTCTGACTGCTGCATGGTCAGCTGTCACGCAACGTTGGGGCAAGGATATCGAGTACGCAGACTTGCGCTATCCGAACGGTTTCGCCATTCATGCCGCCGGCATGCGTTTTATCAGCGAAGCCGACAAGGGCAAGAAATAACAGGACATCACACGCAATGAGCACGCTATGAGTAAAGACTACAAAGATTTGCTGGTCGCCCTCGACATCGGAACCTCGAAGGTCGTGGCCATCGTTGCCGAGCTGAAAAGCGAAGGGCATTACGAGGTGATCGGGTTAGGCCAGAGCGAATCGAAAGGGCTCAAAAAAGGCGTGGTGGTTAATATCGAGGCGACCGTCCAGTCGATTCAGCGCGCCCTTGAAGAGGCCGAGCTGATGGCCGACTGCAAGATCACGAATGTCTTTACCGGGATCGCCGGCAGCCATATTCGCAGCTTTAACTCGAGCGGCATGGTGGCGATCAAGGACAAGGAAGTGACGCAAACAGACGTCGCGCGCGTGATCGAAACCGCGAAAGCAATCAATATTCCGACGGATCAGCAGGTGCTGCATATCCTGACGCAGGAATTCATCATCGATGGCCAGGAAGACGTGCGCGAGCCGATCGGCATGAGCGGCATTCGTCTTGAAGTGAAAGTGCATATCGTCACCGGCGCGGTGAGCGCGGCGCAAAACATCGTCAAATGCGTGCGGCGCTGTGGCCTCGAAGTCAATGATTTGATCCTGCAGCCGCTGGCTTCGTCCCTGGCGACGTTGACCGAAGACGAAAAGGAACTGGGCGTGGTGCTGGTCGACATTGGCGGCGGCACGACGGACATCGCTATTTTCAGCGAAGGCGCGATTCGCCACACCGCCGTGATTCCCATTGCAGGTGACCAGATCACAAGTGACATCGCAATGGCACTGCGCACGCCGACACCGGACGCCGAAGATATCAAGGTCGATTACGGCATTGCCAAACAGGCCCTGGCTGATCCAGACGAGATGATCGAGGTGCCGGGTCTGGGCGAGCGCGGTCCGCGCACGCTATCGCGCCAGGCGTTAGCGGCGGTGGTTGAGCCGCGTGTCGAAGAGCTGTTCTCGCTGGTGCAGCAGGTGGTGCGCGAATCCGGTTACGAAGAATTGCTGAGTTCCGGCATCGTGCTGACCGGCGGCGCGGCCATGATGCCTGGCATGGTGGAGCTGGGCGAAGATATTTTTCTCAAACCGGTGCGTATTGGCGCGCCGGAGTATTCCGGCGGCCTGGCTGACGTGGTGCGCAATCCGCGCTATTCGACAGCGATGGGCCTGCTGGTTGAAGGGCATGCGCAACGGGTGCGCGGGCGCAAGGTCGCGGTGCAGTCCGGCTCGATGGGACAAGTTTTGACGCGGATGAAAGACTGGTTTTTGGGCAATTTCTAAAACACGGTTTAACCCCATGCGCTAGTGCCGGCGGCTAGCGCACAGCAGAAAGAGTGCCCGATCTTTTTGTTGAATAACGGCCGAATGGTGGCATTTTTTTTCTTGACGGAGGCAATATGGAATTCCAGATGCTGGAAACGGAAACCAGCGGCACCATCATCAAGGTGGTTGGCGTAGGTGGCGCTGGCGGCAATGCCGTTCAGCACATGATTAACCGCGGCGTGCAAGGCGTCGATTTCATCGTGATGAATACGGATGCCCAGGCGTTGTCGCGTTCACGCGCAGCGGCTGTGATCCAGCTCGGCAGCACGGGGCTGGGTGCGGGTGCGAAGCCCGAGATGGGGCGTGCCGCAGCAGAGGAAGCACGCGAGCGCATCAGCGATGCATTGCGTGGCGCACATATGGTGTTCATCACCGCGGGCATGGGGGGCGGCACCGGTACGGGCGCTGCGCCAGTTGTCGCGCAGATTGCCAAAGAAATGGGCATTCTGACTGTTGGTGTGGTCAGCAAGCCGTTCGAATTCGAAGGCGGCAAACGGATGCGTGTGGCAGAAAGTGGCTCGCAGCAACTGGAGGATCACGTCGATTCGCTGATCGTCGTTCTCAACGACAAGCTGTTCGAGGTGATGGGCGATGACGCCGAGATGGACAAGTGCTTCCAGTGCGCAGATGACGTTCTGAACAACGCGGTCGCAGGTATTGCTGAAATCATCAACGTGGATGGTTTGGTGAACGTCGACTTCGAAGACGTGAAGACCGTCATGGGCGAGCAGGGCAAGGCGATGATGGGTACCGCGACAGTGGCCGGTGTCGACCGCGCGCGCCTTGCGGCTGAGCAGGCTGTGGCGAGTCCGCTGCTGGAAGGCATCGACTTGTCGGGTGCGCGTGGTGTGCTGGTGAACATCACGTCGAGCCGTTCGCTGCGCTTGTCGGAAACGCGCGAAGTGATGAACACGATCAAGAGCTATGCTGCAGAAGACGCTACGGTGATCTTCGGCGCGGTGTATGACGATGCAATGGGCGATGCGCTGCGCGTGACCGTGGTGGCGACAGGTCTTGGCCGTGCAATGAAGAAACAGCAGTCGGCTCCGATGACGCTGCTGCGCACCGGTACAGATAATCTGCCAATCAGTGCCGCGCAACACGGATTTACCTCACAGCAGGTTGGAACGGCGGCAGATTATGGTTCACGGGAGACGCCTACGGTATGGCGCACATTGCGCGATACCGCCGCGTCGCACGTGCAGGCATTGCAGGAAAAGGGCGTCGATACCTACGACATCCCCGCGTTCCTGCGCAAGCAGGCGGATTGAGGTACGGCGTTAAGCGAGTTGTTGTCGCGCAATGATGGGTTGTGGATGGACGAGACGGCGGACGCATGATGGGCCGCATGCAGGTAGACCCGATGAGGGTTCGGGTTGCATGCGGTGACGCCTGATGTCAGCGGAGTCAAGACGCTTGCATTAACGCGTCCGGTCGGCCTGAAGTGAGCGGTTAAGCCAATTTTTGCCGTACCAGGCTGGCCGCAACGGTGCCTTCATGCTTCGTGTAGTTCTGGTGTCGTATCAGGACAACAAAACCGTAACGTGCGTATGTCAACCTGTGATGCGGGCTGATGGATGGAAATGCCTCCATTCTGGCCATTAGCCCGCCACACTTTTTTTCTGGTAACGGGATGAAACAGATTGATACGTTCCCTATCACAACGTATCAATGTATATGCAGTATAATCCGCGCTATTGAATAAAAAATCCCGATTGGGATTCTCAATCGAGTAAAGCCATCATGCTGAAGCAGCGCACCATCAAAACAATTGTCAAGACAGTGGGTATTGGCTTGCATTCGGGCCGCAAAGTCAATCTGACGCTTCGTCCTGCTGCCCCTGATACAGGCATTGTATTTACACGCGTCGATTTACCTACTCCAGTTGATATTCCCGCCTCCGCGCTGTCGATTGGCGATACCCGTCTCGCGTCCGTTTTGCAAAAGGATGGCGCGCGTGTATCAACGGTCGAGCACTTGATGTCGGCGTGCGCTGGGCTGGGTATTGATAATCTGTATGTTGATGTTACCGCCGAAGAAATTCCGATTATGGATGGCAGTGCGGCATCGTTTGTGTTTTTAATTCAGTCGGCGGGCATTGAAGAGCAGGGTGCGGCGAAAAAATTTATCAAGGTTACCAGGCCGGTTGAAGTTCGTGATGGCGACAAATTTGCCCGTCTTGATCCTTACTTCGGCTTCAAGCTGAAATTTACGATTGATTTCCGTCATCCAGCCGTGGATAAAACCGGACAGGCGCTTGAAGTCGATTTCGCCAATACCTCGTATGTCCGTGAAATAGCTCGGGCTCGCACCTTTGGTTTTGCCCACGAAGTCGAAATGATGCGCGAACTGGGGCTCGCTCGTGGCGGCAGCATGGATAACGCGATCGTGCTCGATGAATACCGCATTCTGAATAACGATGGCCTGCGTTATGACGACGAGTTCGTGAAGCACAAAATGCTCGATGCCATCGGGGACCTTTATGTAATTGGTCATCCCTTGCTAGCGTCGTATACCGCGTACAAGTCAGGCCACGGCCTGAATAACGCCTTGCTACGCGAACTGCTGGCGCATGTTGATGCGTATGAAATTGTCACGTTCGATGATACGCGCAAGGCGCCTGGCGGTTTTGCCTACGATACGCAAACAGCATTTGCCTGAAGGTCGGTTCGGGGTGGGTCCGTAATGGAGCCCCGGACAAGACATGAAAAATGAGCGGCCTGCAAGAGGCCGCTCATTTTTTTTGGCCGGGACCGTCTGAATGAGATTGATGCCGTGCCGACATTCTGGCGAGCGCTGCTTGCAAAGGCGATGGCGCGAGTGATTCGCTTAGCGCCTGGAGTGCCGCTACGGCAGTGGAGGTCATGCGTGCCTGTTTAACTGGCTGCGGCTCTTTGAGCGTTTGCGGCCGCACACGGATTTTCAACGTATTGACTGCCCAGCCACGCTGCTGCAAATCCGCCAGCAAGCGTGGTTCAAGATGTCGCAGCCGGGCGGCTAGCGCGTTATGTGCAGCAAACAGGGCAAGTACCCCATTCTTGATGAATCCCGGCTCGATGCTCGTCGCCAGATAGTCCGGCAGCAACTGGCGCAAGTCCCTTTGCAATGCGGCAATCTGCTCGATCCCGGCGCGCAACGCTGCGAACGTATCGGCGCGGTTCAATACCTCGACGGCAGGCTGCAGGCTGCGTGGATTAAATGGTCTTGAAAATGAAGGGGGACGAGCCATATCGGGGGAATGCGGGGTGCCTGTTATCCAGTTGGCGGAGTACGGGCGATTGTACCCTGTCAGGCGGCAACGGCTATCTGCTAGCGACTCGTTGGCACAGGTAGGGGATGATCGATGTTTGCCGCGTTCGCTGCATGAGTGCAGGCAGGGTGCGTGCTAAAATGCCCGATTCGAATTTACTCTTGGACCTAAGCCGCCGGGGCTCTCCCACATTGGGCAAGCATGTTGATAATTTCCACATGATTCCTACAGAAGCCGCGACGCAGACACCGATCCGATGACCACCGGTTTTCTACAAAAAGTTTTTGGCAGCCGCAACCAGCGTCTAGTCAAGCAATACTCAAAGACCGTTATGGCGATCAATGCGCTCGAACCGCAGATCGAGCAATTGACGGACGATCAATTACGCGCCAAAACGGATGAGTTCCGCCAGCGGGTGGCGGGTGGCGAAGCACTCGACAAGCTGCTGCCAGAAGCTTTTGCGGTCTGCCGCGAGGCCAGTAAGCGCGTACTGAAGATGCGGCACTTCGATGTGCAGTTGATCGGCGGGATGGTGCTGCATTACGGCAAAATCGCGGAAATGCGTACCGGCGAAGGTAAAACCCTGGTTGCAACGCTCGCGGCTTATCTGAATGCGCTGTCCGGACAGGGTGTCCACGTCGTCACGGTGAACGATTACCTCGCCCAGCGCGATGCGGAATGGATGGGGCGCCTGTATAACTTCCTGGGCCTGTCAGTCGGCATAAACCTGTCGCAGATGGATCACGGCATCAAGCAGGATGCCTACGCCGCGGACATTACCTACGGCACCAATAACGAGTTCGGCTTCGATTACCTGCGCGACAACATGGTCTACGAGACCAACGCACGTGTGCAGCGGCCATTGAATTTCGCCATTGTCGATGAGGTCGATTCGATCCTGATCGACGAAGCACGCACGCCGCTCATCATTTCTGGCCAGGCCGAAGATCACACCGATCTCTATGTCCGGATGAATGCGCTGCCGCCGTTGCTTGAGCGTCAGATCGGCGAAGAAAAGGCTGATGGCACTGGGGTCGAGGTTCCGGGCGACTACACGCTGGACGAAAAAGCGCGTCAGGTCTTTCTGACCGAAGCCGGACACGAAAAAGCCGAACGTCTGCTGGCCGAATGGGGTTTGATTGGCGAAGGCGAAAGTCTTTATGCGCCGCAAAACATTACGCTGATGCACCACGTGTATGCCGCCTTGCGCGCACACACGCTGTTTCACCTCGACCAGCACTATGTAACGCAAAACGACGAAGTGGTGATCGTCGATGAATTCACGGGCCGGCTGATGGCGGGTCGGCGCTGGTCGGACGGGCTGCACCAGGCCGTTGAGGCCAAGGAGCACGTCAAGATTCAGAGCGAAAACCAGACGCTCGCATCAATCACTTTCCAGAACTACTTCCGTATGTATGCCAAGCTGGCCGGCATGACCGGTACGGCAGATACCGAGGCGTATGAGTTCAACGAAATCTACGGCCTCGAAACGGTTGTGATTCCGACAAACCGCCCACCGAAGCGGATCGACAAGCAAGACCAGATCTACAAGACAGCGAAAGAGCGCGATAACGCCGTTGTTCTCGATATTCGGGAATGTTACGACCGTGGTCAGCCGGTGCTGGTTGGCACCACGTCAATTGAGAATTCCGAGCAGCTATCGAATTTGCTGAAGCAAGCCGGCTTGCCTCATGAAGTGCTGAATGCAAAGCAGCATGCGCGTGAAGCCGAAATCGTCGCGGAAGCCGGGCGGCCGCAGCGCATCACGATTGCAACCAATATGGCGGGCCGCGGCACCGACATCGTGCTGGGTGGCAACGCCGAGAAGCAGGCGATGTTTATCAACGCGGATGCGTCGATTCCCGACGATGAAAAGCAGCGTCGGATCAAAAAACTGCACGATGAATGGCAGATGTTGCACAGTCTGGTGAAATCCGCCGGAGGCCTGCACATCATCGGAACTGAGCGACACGAGTCACGCCGGATCGATAATCAGTTGCGTGGGCGTGCTGGCCGTCAGGGCGATCCGGGCTCATCGCGTTTTTATCTCTCGCTGGACGATCCTCTGCTGCGCATTTTCGCGGGTGACCGCGTGCGCGCCATCATGGACCGTCTGAAGATGCCAGAGGGCGAAGCGATCGAAGCGGGCATCGTGACGCGCTCGATTGAGTCGGCGCAGCGCAAGGTTGAAGCGCGCAACTTCGATGTGCGCAAGCAATTGCTTGAGTACGATGATGTGTCGAACGATCAGCGCAAAGTCATTTACCAGCAGCGTAACGAGTTGCTCGAAGCGCAGGACATCACCGAAACCATTGGCGCGATGCGTCATAGCGTGACCAGCGAGATCGTGCGCGAGTTCGTTCCGCTGGGCAGCATCGAAGAGCAATGGGATGTGCCAGAACTCGAGGAAATACTGCGCAGCGATTGGCAGCTCGATCTGGCGATTCAGGAGATGATCAACGAATCGAAGTCGATCGACGCTGAAGAAATCCGTGAAGCCGTGCTGGCTGCTGCTGACGAAGCCTATGAAACCAAGGTCGAGCAAGTAGGCCGGGAGTCGTTTTGCTCGTTTGAGCGCTCAATCATGCTGCAAACCCTGGATCGAAGCTGGCGTGAACATCTCGCCGCACTCGACCACCTGCGCCAGGGTATTCATCTGCGTGGTTATGCACAAAAAAATCCGAAGCAGGAATACAAGCGCGAGGCGTTTGAGCTCTTTGCCGCCATGCTTGATGCCGTGAAGCAGGAAGTCACGCGCATTGTGATGAACGTGCAGATCCAGTCACCGGAACAGCTTGAGCAGGCGGCTGAGCAATACGAAGAGCAAACCAGTCATCTGGAAAACGTTGAATTCCGCCACGCTGATTTTCCGGGGGCATCAGCCGAACCGGTTATGGCGGACGCGGCGGCTGCGCTGATCGGCAGCGCCCTGGGCCAGAGAGAGGCTGGCAGCGATACTCCGGTTGTGGGTTCGGTGCCGAAGGTCGGCCGCAACGATCCGTGTCCGTGTGGTAGTGGCAAGAAGTACAAGCAGTGTCACGGGAAGTTTGTGTAACGTTCACGGAGTGGAGGCGGCGCATGCCGCCTTGTTTTGTGAGCCAATATGCGGTGTTTCGGTGATATTCCGGGCTCCGTTCTGATCTACCGATGCCGGCTTTGTGCCGGCATTTTCAACTTAACGCCAGGTCTGCCCAATGGCTGTCAACTTTCCTTCACTTGATCCCGCTCAACTTCATCCCGTCAACGGCGTCACGCTGGGCTGGGCTGAGGCCAACATTCGCAAGCCAAACCGCAAGGACGTGCTCGTGATCTCGCTCGATGAGGGGGCGACAGTGGCTGGCGTCTTTACCTCTAACCGTTTTTGCGCTGCGCCGGTGACGCTCTGCCGCGCGCATTTGCAGCAAATGCGCCTGAGTGGCAAAGGTATTCGGGCGCTGGTCGTGAATACGGGCAACGCGAACGCTGGCACAGGTGAGCCGGGGATGAGGCACGCACAGCAAACCTGCGAGGAATTGGCGCGTCTTGCGGGCATCGCACCAGAGCAGGTTTTGCCATTTTCGACGGGTGTCATTTTGGAGCCGTTACCGGTTGAGCGCCTGAAGGCCGGATTGCCCGCAGCGCTGGCGAATCGTCAGGCGGCTCACTGGTATGAGGCCGCGCAAGCCATCATGACCACCGACACGCTGCCGAAAGCCGCATCGCGTCAGATGCAGATCGACGGCTATACCGTGACACTGACCGGCATCAGCAAGGGCGCGGGCATGATCAGGCCGAACATGGCGACCATGCTGGGCTTTCTCGCATTTGATGCGGCAGTTTCCCAACCTGTGATGGATGAACTGGTCAAGCACGTTGCGGATCGCTCGTTTAACTGCATCACGATCGACGGCGATACGTCGACCAACGATTCATTCATGCTGATTGCTTCAGGCAAGTCGCATCTGCCCGCCATCACGTCCACGGATACCCCTGCTTACGCAGCGTTGTGTGATGCCGTGACGGAGCTGGCGCAAACGCTGGCACAACTGATTGTGCGCGATGGTGAAGGGGCGACGAAGTTCATCACGGTAAAGGTCGAAGGCGGCAAAGACCTCGCCGAATGCCGCCAGATTGCCTATGCAATCGGGCATTCGCCACTGGTCAAAACCGCGTTTTATGCGTCAGATCCTAATCTGGGCCGGATTCTGGCGGCAATTGGCTACGCGGGTATCACGGACCTTGAGGTGGACAAGATTGATCTTTATCTGGATGACGTGCTCGTGGCACAGGCCGGTGGCCGTTATCCGGCCTATCGTGAAGAAGATGGCCAACGTGTTATGCAGCAAAGTGAGATTACGATTCGCGTCGTGCTTGGCCGGGGGTCTGCGCACGCCACGATCTGGACTTGCGACTTGTCACATGACTACGTAAGCATTAACGCCGACTATCGCTCCTGACATCATGAATCTCGAACAATTTTTGACCCGCGCGGAGGCCGTGCTCGAGCGTCTGGAGGCCATGCTGCCACCTGCTGTGTCCGAGGTGGACTGGTCCGCTGCCGTGGCGTTTCGTTGGCGCAAGCGGCAAGGCCGTGGCTATTTGCAGCCGGTGCCTGCCATTTCGCCGATTGCGCTGGATGATCTGCAAAACATTGAGCGTCAAAAAGGGCTCATCGAGCAAAATACTCGTCAGTTTGTCCATCAGCAGCCTGCTAACAACGTGCTGCTGACTGGTGCGCGAGGCACCGGTAAATCGTCGCTGATCAAGGCTTGTCTGAACGCTTATGCAGCAGACGGGTTGCGTCTGATCGAGGTGGACAAGGACGATTTGCACGATCTGGGCGATATCGTCGATCTGATCGCTGGGCGGCCTGAGCGGTTTATCGTGTTTTGCGATGACCTGTCGTTCGAGGATGGCGAATCCGGTTACAAGGCGCTGAAAGTTGCGCTGGACGGCTCGGTGGCGGCGCAATCGGATAACGTGCTGATCTACGCCACATCGAACCGGCGTCATTTGTTACCTGAGTACATGAGCGACAACGAAACCTGCAAGCCGACAGCGGATGGTGAAATTCATCCGGGCGAGGTCATCGAGGAGAAAATTTCGCTTTCTGAGCGTTTTGGCTTATGGGTCAGTTTTTATCCATTCAAGCAGGACGATTACCTGACGATCGTTGCGCACTGGCTGCGCCATTTTGGTTGTGACGATGCGAGCATTGAAGCCGCGCGTGGCGATGCGCTGATCTGGGCGCTGGAGCGCGGGTCACGCTCAGGCCGTGTTGCGTGGCAGTTTGCCCGCGACTGGTCAGGCCGTCGGTTGCCCGCATGACGGTCACACTTCAAGCGCCGATCGCGCAGCGTCCGGTGACCGAGGTCGCCGTGGGTGTACTGCTCCAGCCCGACGGACGTTATCTGCTGGCGCAGCGCCCGGCGGGAAAACCTTACGAAGGGTATTGGGAGTTCCCTGGCGGTAAGCTTGAGCCAGGGGAGTCGGTTGAAGCCGCGCTGGTGCGCGAGTTACATGAAGAGTTGGGTATCGAGGTCGAAACAAGCCAGCGCTGGCATACGTTAGAGCATGATTATCCGCACGCGTATGTCCGGCTGTATTTTTGCAAGGTCACGGCCTGGTCTGGCGCGCCGCACGGACGTGAAGGCCAGGCACTTATCTGGCAAGCTTTTCCCGTGGCAGTGGCGCCGCTTTTGCCTGCGACGATTCCTGTGCTTGAATGGCTGGAGGCCGAACGCTCGGATGTTTAGCCGCAGGTAGCCCAATCGCAGAGCCGCAACCCATTGCCGCATTGCCGCATTGCCAGTTACGGCAGCCCGGTTAATGCTGGCTGGGTTCACCGCCGCCAGGCGTATCTTCGATGGAAGGATCTTCTTCGGTGCTGCCAATCCGGTATTTTCCGGTCGCCCATGCGCCGAGATCGACCTGTTTGCAACGTTCGGAACAGAAGGGGCGAAAGCGGTTCTCAGGCAACCATGGAACGCTTTTTCCGCAAGTGGGGCATTTGACGACAGTAGGCATACGGTCAGACATTCATCGCAAACAAAACAGGATTAAAAATAGCGGTGTTATTGCCCTTTCGGGCGGCGCTGTCTAGCACCATAGCCGCGATTCATTCAAAGGCTACACAGGGTGAGCTGGAACGGCACGTCGATATCGACTGCCCGTGGCCGTAAATCGCCGTCTTGCACGGTAAACCGGACCCAGACCATGTACTTGTTGGCGCTAGCCTCAGGAATAGCGCGTAATTCTGGCGCGACCCGCACCTGCATCAACTGATACGACCGGCCCGAAAGCATTTGTTGATAGCTACCCTGCATCGCCATTACCTTGGACGCCTGGCCGGATTCACGGGCAAGGCGCAAGACGATGGTGGCCGCATCGCGCAAGGCCAGGAGTGGCGTAACCCATTTGGCGATATCTTGCTGGCGCTGTTCGGGGGGCGTTTGCTGCCACGCGTGGTATGACGGCAGGTCAAATTTGCAGGTGCCGCCCGGAATAATCGCGCGGCTGCGAATACTGGCCAGCCATTCGTTATCGGCAAGATGCTGGCCCGTTTTGCCAACCATGTTGGCCAGTCCCGCCAGCGTTTGTTCGATTTCGCCCAGCACGGTTTCGAGCGCATCCTGTTCGATGCCGGGGTTGCCGCGAAAGGGCGCGAGCGTTTGCCGTTGCCGTTCGAGCTCTTTCATCAGGTCGGATTTTAGGTCCGCGCGCCCTGCGACATCAGTGATCTCGAATAATGTCGTGAGCGCAACGTGATGTTCACGCGCATCTTCTTGTGTGAGGAAAAAGGTAAAGCGCTCGAACAGGTCTTCGAGGCGCAATAGCGTCCGGATTCGCTCGTTGAAGGGGTACTCGTAAAGAATCAAGCGCGCTCGCCTCGGGCGTGGTGGAGGGGGGGAAATTGCAGGACAGCACATTCTAATGCGGCGGGACTACCCTAGCAATCATGCACTTTTCTTTTAGGTGTTTGTCTGCTAGAGCGCCGTTGCTGAATCAGTCGGCTGATGGGCCTCCCGCGAGCAGCAAGTAATGCTGATGCAACGTTTCGACCCGCAGCGCGAGGGTGGCGGCTGTTGCATCTTCGTTGAGGAGGACATCGTCGGCAGCGTTTAGCCGTTCAGCACGGCTCGCCTGGCGTGTGATGATGGCCTTCACCTGGTCACGCGTAAAGCCGTTACGACGCTGGACCCGGATGATCTGCGTCTCTTCGTTGCAATCGACTACCAGCACGCGATCGACCCAGGTATGCCAGTTGCCTGACTCGACCAGTAACGGTACGACGACCAGCACATAAGGGCCCTGTGCGGTTTGCTGTTCACGTGCGGCTTCAGCGCGAATCAGGGGATGCGTGATGGCTTCGAGGCGCTTGCGGGCTGTTTCGTCACTGAATACCTGGGCACGCATTGCCGCGCGGTCAAGTGAGCCATCGGGTGCGACGAATTGCACTCCCAGTTTGGCCGCGATTGCCGGCATGGCTTGGCCTTGTGGCCCCGTGATGCGATGTGCAATGACGTCAGTGTCGACAATAGGCACGCCTCGCGCGGCGAATAGATCCGCGACGGTGGACTTGCCGCTGCCAATCCCGCCAGTCAAACCCACGGCAAACATGTGTCAGCTCCCAAGCGCAAGATAAAGCGGTGTGCCGAAAAATAACGTGATTGCCCCGGCAGTAGCGAGAAACGGTCCGAACGGCAAAGGTTCTTCAAAACGCATGCGTCCGATTCCAGTCGCGGCGAGCCCTGTTGCCGCCCCTGCGACAGCGGCGAGCAGCACGATTTGCGGCAACGCGGCCCAGCCGAGCCACGCGCCCAATGCCGCGAGCAGTTTGAAGTCGCCGTAGCCCATGCCTTCGATGCCGCGCACGAGCCTGAAGAGCCAATGGACACACCACAACACCAGATATCCGGCGATGGCACCCAGCACGGCATCGGGTAACGAGGCAAATGTGCCGTTGAAATTGACGATGAGCCCGGCCCAAAGCAAAGGCAAGGTCATGGAATCGGGCAGCAGGTGAGTATCGATATCGATTGCGCTCATGGCCAGCAAGGTGGCGCACAGGCCAAAAGCGGCCAGCGCCATGCCGTTTGGGCCGAATGTCAGGAGCGAGGCAACCGCGCACAGCGCGCTGGCAAGTTCAAGCAGGGGATAACGCAAGCTCACACGCGCATGGCAATGCGAACAGCGGCCACGCAACAGCACGTAACTGAGTAACGGAATATTTTCCCAGGCTTTGAGTGTGTGCGCGCAATGCGGACATGCGCTACGAGGCAACCACAGGTTGTATCGCCCGGTTGGGGTCTCGCCGGCAGGCTGCCCGGTGAGTTCGCTGATATCGGCGCGCCATGCCCGCTCCAGCATGATCGGAACACGGTGCACGACGACGTTCAGAAAGCTGCCGATTATCAGCCCAAACGCTACTGCGCCGATCAGCAGCACGCTGGCGGGCAGTGTGCCGAGCAGGGCGGAGAGGCTGGCCGCGAACGAATCTGGCGGGGGATGGGAGAGAAAATCTGGCACGAGCGATGAACAGGATGTGGTGAGGCTAAGGACAAGGGATTCATTCGGCTGGGATGCTACACCACGTTGCCCAACTGAATAATGGGAAGGTACATGGCGATGACGAGGCCGCCGATGAGCCCACCCAGCACGACAATCACCAGGGGTTCACACAGGCCGGTCAGCATGCTGGCTTTTTCATCGACCTGACGCTCACCCAGCGCCGCGATATCGAGCAGCATGGTGTCTAGCGCGCCGGACTCTTCGGCGACGGCGATGGGTTGCACGATCTCGTCGGGAAAACAGTGAACCGCTTGCATTGCGGCTGCCAGACGTTCGCCACGACGCAAGCGCATGGCGATCGCGGTGGTCGCATGGTCGAAAAATGCATTACCGCTCGCATGTGTGAGTGATTCGAAGGCATCGGCTAGTGGTGTGCCTGCGCTGAGTAGCGTGCCCAACGCGCGGCTCCAGCGCGCGGAGCAAAGCGTGGTCAGTAGGGGGCCGATGAGCGGCGCAGCGAGACACAGGCGCGAAAATGCGAGGCGTGTGGCTTCTGAGCGTCGAAGCTGATGGGTAAAAGCAGCCACGGCGAATGTCAGGAGCGCGGCAGCAGGCAGGCTCCAGCGTGCTGCCGCGGCAGACAGCGTGAGCACTACCTGGGTTGGCGCAGGCAAGGCGGCGCCAAAGCCATCGAAGATCTGTTTGAACGTGGGTACGACCCACACCAGTAAAGCAATGGTGATGACAATGGCGAGCAAAAGAATGGCGACCGGATAGGTGAGCGCCGCACGAACTTTGGCGTGTTGCGCCGCACTGCGTTCTCGGTCGTCTGCTATTCGTGCCAGTACCGCAGGCAGCGCGCCGGAGGTTTCGCCTACCGCGACAAGCTGGCAATACAGTGGGCCGAACTGTATCGGGTGGCGTTCAAGCGCGGCAGAAAAGCGTAGGCCTGCTGTGATGTCACGTGCCAGTGTCCGGGCAATTCGGGGCATGCCATTAGGGCCTGTGGCGCGGGCTAGCAATTCCAGTGCCGAGGCGAGAGGCAAGCCAGCCCGAAGCAGGCCCGCAAGTTGGCGGGTAAAACGCGTGACCTCGGCTGGAGGCGCCTTGGCGCGAGGAGCTGGACCACGGGAGGTGAGCCCGGTGATGGTCAACCCGCCCGATTTAAGCGCGGCATATGCAGTAGCGACATCGGGGGCGGCCAGCATGCCCTGTTTGCGCTTGCCTGTGGCATCGACGCCATGCCAGGCAAAGCACAGGTCAGTCGCGCTAGTGGGTGGGGGCGGGGTGATCATTCGCATGCGGTTGCGCTGAGTGCTTCAGCAAGGCTTGTTGTGCCATCACGCACGCGCTCAAGTGCCGCATCGCGTAACGTTGTGATGTGCTCGGCATGGGCCTGCCGTGCCAGCACATGAGTGCTGGCACCGGCGACGATGTGTTCCCGCATGGCTTCCGATACCGGCATGGTTTGATGGATGCCAATACGGCCCCGATAGCCGATGCCATGGCACGCCTCACACTCTGCCGCGACGTAGGGCCGCCAGCCGTTTTCCAGGCGCGCATCGTTAAGACCTGCTGTGCGAAGCATGGCAATGGTTTCCGTGGATGGGATCCGGCACACGAGACATAACCGTCGCACCAGCCGCTGTGCGGTGACTAGCCGGAGCGCCGAGGCAAGGTTGTACGATGCGACGCCAATATCAATCAGACGTGCAATCGCCGCTGGGGCGTCATTGGTATGCAGTGTCGATAACACCAGATGGCCGGTTTGTGCCGCCTTGACTGCGACATCGGCGGTTTCTTCATCACGAATCTCGCCAACCATGATGACGTCCGGGTCCTGGCGCAAAAATGCGCGTAACGCCGCCGCGAAGGTCAGCCCCGCCTTTTCCCGGACACTGACCTGATTGACGCCCGCCAGCTGGATTTCCGCGGGATCTTCCACCGAACACAGATTGCGCGATCCTGAGTTGAGCATTTGTAAAAAGCAATATAGGGATAGCGTTTTGCCACTGCCTGTGGGCCCGGTTACCAGAACGAGCCCGTGGGGTGCATGGATGGCGTCAGCCACCGCGCGAAGCTGCACTGGATCAAGCCCGAGCGAGGCTAGGGAGAGATCCGCTGGCAGTGGATCGAGCCGCCTCAGAACCAGTTTTTCGCCAAACAGGGTGGGCAACGAACTGACCCGGTAGTCATCCTGCCCGGTAGCCGTTGCGAGCCGCAGCCGGCCATCTTGTGGAATTCGCCGCTCCGCGATGTCCATCCGCGCGAGCACTTTGATGCGCGTGATGAACGCATCGCGCAAATGCGTGGGCGGCTGGCTGATCTCGTGCAGCACGCCGTCCGTGCGCAGACGCATACGCCAGCCGTGCTCCCCGGGTTCGACATGCAGATCGGAGGCATTGCGACGGGCGACTTCCCGCAAGGTATCGGCCAGCAACTGCGCGGCAGGGCTGTTGCTGTCCGTCTCGGTGAAAGCGCTTGCGCCGTTGGGCCGGGGCCGGGCATTGGTGGGCCATGGCATCGGCGATAACTGGGACGCAGGAGATAACGGTGTTAGCCCTTGCACGGGGTGTGTGGCCGCATCCCGGTTTGGGCGGAGTTCTGCTGTTTCAGGTGTGGCGAAAAAGGGAGGAGAGGACATTGAGCGCTGGCGGCGTGCCGCCTGTAAAACACAATGTCTTGATGATCGCCTGGCGTGGGTGTCCGCGCTACTCGGCCAGATGGTCAGGTTCGCCCACTCCCACTAGCAGGAGGCTGTGGCCTGAAGAGCTTGACGGTGCGAATAGCCTGATCATCACTGCGCATCACTTCCAGCTTGACGCCGCGAATCTCGGCGCAGACATCGCCATCGGGTATGTCTTCGAGGACTTCGAGAATAAGACCATTGAGCGTTTTGGGCCCATCAGTTGGCAGGCTGAGCTGCAACCAGCGGTTCAGCTCACGCAATGGCATGCTGCCCGCGACGATGCATTCGCCACGTTCGTTCCAGCCGCCGCGTGAACTCGCTCCGCGTGGAATCGATGTGGTGAACTCACCGATAAGCTCTTCAATAATGTCTTCTGGCGTGATAAGTCCTTGTAGCTCGCCATACTCGTTTACCACGAGCGCAGTGCGCTGGCGGCTTTCCTGGAAATACTGAAGTTGCTGAAATACTGGCGTGCCGGCAGGGACGAAATAGGGTTCAGCCAGAAGCGCCCGCAAGGTCTCGCGTTCGAGTTCCTGGTTATGCAGTGCAGCCAGGGTTTTACGGACGTGCAATACACCGAGCACCCGGTCGATATCGCCTTGATAGACGATCAGCTTGTTGTGATAGCAGGTTTCAAGCTGATGCAGGATTTGCTCGAACGGTGCATTGAAATCAAGCGCTTCAATCCGGCGGCGCGGAATCATCACGTCCTCAACAGCGATGTTTTCGAGATCAAACAGGTTGAGCAGGATGCTTCGATGTTTGGTGGGCATGAAGTTGCCAGACTCAAGAACAACTGTGCGCAATTCTTCGGGAGAGAGCCGCTGATCGCGGCCGCTCTGGGTGTTGATATGGAGCAGGCGCAAGATGCCATTGGCAAACAGATTGACAAACCAGATGAGTGGCCGGGCAACGCGTATTAACGGTGCGATGACCAGGCTGGCAGGCAGTGCGATTTTTTCCGGAAAGGTGGCGCCGACGATTTTCGGCGTGATTTCTGCAAATACGATGACGAGGAATGCGATGAGCCCGGTTGCTACTGAAAGCACCATGTTGCTATGACCAAAGGTACGTAAAGCGATCGCGGTGGTCAGCACCGGAATGATGGTGTTAAGCAGGTTATTGCCGATCAGGATGACGCTTAATAGCTCGTCGGTGCGCTCCAGCAGTTTTTGCGTGGTTTTTGCACCCAGTGCGCCCTGACTGGCGAGGTGTTTCAGCCGATGGCGGTTGAGCGCCATCATCGCAGTCTCAGAAATAGAAAAAAAGCTGGAGCAGACAAGCAACAGGACAATGGCGCCGATCTGCGCCCATAAGGGGAGTTGTTCCACGCGAGAAAAATAGAAGAGAGCTGGACCGCCAGACTATATCAGAGGGGCTGGGAGCTTCCATCGTCCATGCGGCATATTGTCCTGCCCTCAAAACGCATCACGCTAACCCGTGATGCTGAATCGTCCCGATATCGAGACGAAAAATGACTGTTTTAAGAGAGAAAATGATATGAGCCAAGACGGCTCACGCCCGCTAGCATTGCATCCACAAGGCTTTGGCAGAAAATATCGAAATTTTGCGAATAAAACTTCAGAAAAATAACGGATTAGCGAGATTAATAGGGTGTTGCCAATTTGCTTGGAAAAACAGAGCGGGATTAGGAAATTTCTTATTCTCAATGTCTGGCGATGATGATTCTATCCATGTGTGGCATGTCGTATTCATGCGGCATGACTGAGTGAAGCGAACCGGCTGATTCGCTGCATTTCCGGATAACTGCCGGCATATGCAAATAACATACTAAATAGAGAGAAACTACCGTGAATCTTCGAGTCATTCTCGCAGACGACCATCCGTTCGTCTTGCTAGGGGTACGGGCCAACATTGAACTACAACAGGATGTCAAGGTTGTAGGCGAGGCGACCAACGCAACTTCCCTAATCCATTTGCTGAAATCCACCGAGTGTGACGTTCTTGTCACTGACCTGAGCATGCCCGACACGCAGGGTCAGGTCGAAGACGGGCTTTCACTCGTGAAGAAAATAAAGAGCGAATGGCCATCCATTCATATCGTTGTGCTTACCGGAATAACGAACATCTTTGTCATCCGGTCGTTGCTGGTTGATGGCGTGGCTGGATTGGTTAGCAAAACTGAAACAATGGATTCGATATCGGCGGCGATCAGGTGCGTATCCGAAGGAGGTACCTATGTCAGCCGGTCGACCATCGCTTCGATTCTGATGCCGCTGAAAAGTATGGAGGGCGATTCAGCGTCTTTTAGTTGCTTGTCGGAAATACAGATGAAGATCGTGGGAATGTTCGCGCAAGGACGAACCCTTGACGAAATGGTGACATATTTTGGGCGCGATATTCGCTCAATCCGCCGTTACAAACGGGATGCGATGCTTAAGCTAGGCGTCAAGAGCGATCCAGGATTGTTCGCGTTAATGAGGTCTCGTGGCTTCGCCTAGGAATATATCTGGATAGCTAAGCGATAAATTCATTGATTGTTTGTGTCAATCGACGCATTTCAGATCAATCTTATGTTTGTGACACGGCAAATGTCTGATCCTCGCGGCATAGACCCATTGTCACGTAAGAGGGCAGCAGGGCCCGGGTTATAACGGGGGGGGCAATTAATATGAACGATATTACTGAGATACACGCACCAATACGAACCATCATCGCCGATGATCATCCGCTGGTCCTTTTGGCAATCGAAAATCTGATGTCAGGTTTTCCAAACATGGAAATTGTTGGACGGGCCACTGATTCAACCCAACTATTTGCCGAGGCGGAGCGTGCCGCTTGTGACATTGTCGTGATGGATCTGTATATGCCGGGTGGCATGTATGGCGACGGCCTCGACACCGTCAAGCAGTTTCGGGCACGCTATCCCGGCGTTGCACTCGTTATTTTGACCATGGAAACCAGGGCGGACGCATTGCAGCAAGCCATCGCACTAGGAGTAGGTGCCGTGGTGAGCAAGCGCGACCGGATTGATCTGATTCATGTTGCGATTGTCACTGCGCTGGCGCGCGAATGTTACCTCGGCCCGTCGGTCAGAATGTTGCTGGCGGACGCGTCAATCGCAGAGCGTTTCGAGTACGTTCGTCAAATGCTTTCGCAACGTGAACTCGAAGTTTTTACGCAGTACGCGTCGGGTTTGGGCGTGACTGAAATAGCAACGCGACTGGGCCGAAGTGTCAAGACCATCAGTGCGCAAAAATGCACGGCGATGAGAAAGCTGGCGTTGAACAGTGATGCGGAACTGTTCAGGTTTGCTGTCGATCACGGTGTTGTATCGGCTGATCAGGTACAGCGCCATCATTGATCTTTCTCTGAGGTGCCCCGGAGCTGAAGCGCTTCGGGGCGCGACGGGGAGGGGTGCTAGTTAATTTGAAAATAGAATGCAAAAGATCATCAAAGTCATAGTAGCGGACGATCACGGATGCGTTCGGTTAGGCGTATCCCGTCTTCTGGATGGTGTGCCAAATATGAAAGTGGTTGGCGAGGCATGCGATACGCTGGAACTGGCAGAGCTTCTTGATACGTGTCCATGCGATGTCATTGTGTCCGACATTGGCATGCCGGGTATCGATGGGGAGAGCAATGCCATTTCTTTCCTCAGCAGGATCTTGCGGCGGGAACCTGGTCGCCCCATTGTGATCCTCACCATGATTCATCACACGCAGATGTTGTCCCGGATGCTGCAGCTTGGTGTTTCCGCGATCGTGGACAAGCGTGATGCCGTTGGCTCCCTGCTCGATGCAATCAACGCTTCCATGGCTGGCATGCCTTATTTTTCTCCCCAGGTACAGAGCGTGATTAATTCCCCAGACTTGCCGCTACAGGCTTGTTCCGGGGTGCTAAGCGCACGTGAATGGGAGGTTTTTCAGATGTATGTGCAAGGAATGACAAACGGAGAGATTGCCGGGAGGCTAGGCCGTAGCGGCAAGACAATCAGCACGCAAAAACGCAGCGCGATGCGAAAGATGGGGCTCGATACCGATGCCGAGCTCATCGAATACGCTCGATTAATCGGCCTTGTCTGATCTTTTTGTGGGATTTTTCCGCAGTGAATGTCGGGGGTTTGCTCTCATTTAAGAATCGTCTGATTAGACCAACATTGGGTTCCATTTCATACTTCGTCTCGCTAACGGATTCCGGCTGTTTTGAATTTTTGTAAGACAGGTCCGTTTATCTAACAAATGAAAAAAAAGCAAAAATCGACCGTTCCAGTGCGGTCGGCCTATGCGTAGTATTTCAAGGGAGGACGCTGTGGTGAGCTTGGGTAGGCGGTTATTGATCGAAGGCGTAGGAACCTGCTGGATTGTGTTCATTGGCTGCGGCAGTATCGTTCTGAATGGAGGGGCGATGCAGCAGGGACACAACATACTGGAAGTCTCTCTGGCCTTTGGTCTCGCGTTGACGACAGCCTCCTATGCGTTCGGACGTTATTCCGGGGCTCATTTCAATCCTGCGGTTACGGTTGGTTTTGCCGTTGCGCAGCGGTTTCCGGTGCGTGACCTTGTACCTTATATTGCTGTCCAGATCCTTGGCGCCATTGCGGGTGCGGCGCTGCTTGCTTATGTAGCGAGCGGCCGGCCTGGTTTCGAACTTGCAGCGAGCGAGTTCGGCGCGAACGGCTATGGCGATCATTCGCCATCTGATTACCAGTTTCATTCCGCGCTGGTGATCGAACTTCTCTTGTCTTTTGCTTTCGTGACGATCAGCTTGATGGTGACTCGGCGGAAAGACCTCCGGCCGGTTGCGCCGTTTGTCATGGGCGCGTCGATGATGCTGATCTATTTCGTTGCGATGCCGATAACCAATGCTTCTATTAATCCAGCGCGCTCGACCGGTCCCGCGCTGTTCGTCGGCGATTGGGCGCTCGACCAGCTTTGGCTTTTCTGGATTGCTCCGATGGTCGGCGGCGTATTGGCGGGTGTCTTGTATCAGCGTTTGCTGGGTTCGTACGCCGAACATGCGAACTCATTTTTGTCCGAGCGTCGTGAAGTTGTCTGATTAATCCGCCGCTAGAACCGTCGTATGTCCGCAATGAAACGCTGCTGTAAAACTGCTGAGCTAGCTCTTGACTGGTGTCGCCTGGCTCTGCGGCTGGCGGGACTTGTGCTTCTCATGACGGCTCACGCCGTGCAGGCCGGGCCGGTTTCAGCCAATCCTTCACAGCGAAGTGTGAGTGCTTTTCCGGCGCAACTGTCAGTTGGCGTGCTGACGCAGGGCTGGGCACCGTTTGATGGTGTCAGAAATGGCCGGCTCACGGGCATGAGCGTTGATTATCTGCAGGCGCTCGTCGGCCATGATGTTGCCCTGAATCCCAAGACGTATCCCGACATGACGCGCCTGCTGGCTGCGGTGTGCGCGGGTGAGGTCGATCTCGTGATGAGCGTCGCCCGTACCCCTGAACGGGAACATTGCCTGAGTTTTACCGCGCCGTATTTTCGTGCATCCACCTCCGTGGTGGTGGATGGCAGTCGCAGTGGTGCGCTGCCTGGTCATGCCCAACTGGAAAATGCCCGTTTTGCCATTGAACGGGATTTTGCACTCGAACGATTTTTGCGCGAGCGCTATCCCCGTGCCCGGATTGAGACATACGTCGATACCGAAGCGGCACTGAATGCCGTGATGAGCGGTAAGGCCGATGCTTACATGGGTTTTACGCCGTCGGCACGGTATTACCTTGCCGATCTGCAGTTCTCGAGGTTGCGCGTTGCTTTCGAAGAACGCGGCCGGGTCGACGAACTGCGATTTGCGCTGCCGCGCTCGGGTGCGGCATTGCGCGATCAGCTAGACCGTGCGCTAGCCACCATGCCACCCACCGAAGGGGCCATGATCCGGTCGCGCTGGCTCGGCAGCGACTTCGATACCCGATCGGTTTCCACCGTTAAGCGCTTGGCTCTGAGTCCCGAAGAACAAAGCTGGTTGCGTATGCTGCCGCCCTTGTTAGTGGGGTTTGATGCTGACTGGCCGCCATTTAGCTACCTGGATGAAGCCGGGCATTCCAGTGGCATCGCTGCCGAGTACCTGAATTACCTGGAGCGCACGCTTGGTATCAAATTTCGCCGCGCGCCGATGGCGGACTGGCCCGCAACGCTCACGGCTTTTCGCCGCGGCGATCTTGCATTGCTGGCGACGGCGACCCGTGGTGATCCCCGGCTGGAAAATGCGTACTACACACGGGCGTATGAGAGCTATCCGCTCGTGATCGTTGGCCGCATGGATGAACCTGCTGCGCGTAGTCTTGGAGACTTCGCTGCTCGCCAGATCGTGGTATCGGCGCATGTTGCCGGTTTGATCGGGTCTGCGGCGACAAACATTCCCGCCAGGAATCTTTTGGTGGCACCCAGCCTTGACGCGGCGCTCAAAATGGTTGCGCAAGGGAAGGCGGATGTTTTCGTCGGAAATGTGGCCGCGGTCGATCTGATGCTCGAGCGGCAATACTCGGGAACACTCAAAATTCTTGGCGCGGTGGGCGAATCAGACACGCTTACCTTCGCTGTGCGCTCCGATTTTGCGCCGCTGGCAGCGTTGATTGACCGGGCGTTGTTAGCTATGCCGCCAGCCGAAAAGCAGCTTATCCGGCAGCACTGGGTGACGGGTCACGTTGAGCCGCAGGGTACCTGGAGCGTCACGGCATTGCGGCTATTGCCGCTGCTGATCGGAATTGGTATCGCACTGCTCGTCACATTGCGTGCCTATACGCTGCTGCAGCGTGAAGTGCGGCGGCGCAAACGCACCGAGCGGGCGCTGGCCGTGCAGCTTAATTTCCAGCAAACCTTGATGGAAATGGTGCCGTACCCGCTCATGGCAAAAGATCTGGAAGGCCGGTATATCGCCATCAATCGCGCTTACGAAGAGGCTTCCGGCTTGCAACGCGGAGATTTGCTGGGACGTACCATCGAGGGGAGACAGACTTGGGGAGCGATCAATAGCGAGCATCTCGAGAAAATGACACGCGATACCTTGCTAACGGGGGAGCGCATCCAGCTTGAACTGGAGTTCACCGGACGTATGGGCGATATTCGCCATGGCATTTTCTGGACCGCGCTCTGCAAGGGCATTGATGGCGCGCCCTCCTGCGTGCTGGGTACGATGATCGACATCACGGATATTCGCCGCGCCGAGATGTGCGCCCGTGAGACGGAGCGCCGCCTTTTCGATGTAACGCGTTCGTTGCCCGCTGTGGTTTTCCAGCTGCGCCGCGATTCAGGCGGCAAGTATTCATTTCCTTATATCGGTGGCAACGCCCAGTATTTGCTGGGCGGCGGCACGGGTGTGCTGATGCACGATGACACAATCGACTTGCGTCGTGTCTGTGCTGAAGACCGGCCGCGGGTCATGTCTGCACTGAGGCATTCGGCACGTTCTGAAAAACCCGTGCATCTTGAGTTCCGCTTCGATACGCCAACCGGGCAACGCTGGGGCCGTGCCGAGCTGGTCCCGCGACGTGAGGCAACGGGCGGCATGGTATGGAGCGGCTACTGGGTGGATGCGAGTGTCGAGCATGCCCGTTCGGACGAACTGGAGCGTGCCCGGGATCTTGCCGAAGCAGCTTCACGCGCCAAGGACGACTTCCTGGCGATGATGAGCCACGAAATACGCACGCCCATGAATGGCGTGTTGGGGCTGGTTGAGCTGCTTGAGCGTACGCCACTCAACGCCGACCAGGGCGAGATGCTGGGCATGATTCATGATTCGGCGGGCGCTTTGCTGCAGATTCTCGACGATCTGCTTGATTACTCGAAGATCGAAGCCGGCCGTTTGACGATGAACGCCGAAACCATCGACATGCGTGAACTGGTGGATAACGCCGTTGGTTTGCTAGCTGGGCAGGCGCATGAAAAAGGTCTGAAGGTGCGCGTCGACGTCGAGCCGGAAGTCGCAGCCTCACTGCGTGGCGATAGCGTGCGTCTGAAGCAGGTTTTGTTCAACCTGCTTGGCAATGCGATCAAATTTACGTTGAAGGGTGAAGTCGACGTTTGCGTCTCGGTGGATGGACAAACGGCAGATGAACAAACCGTTGTGATCGTGGTTGAAGACACCGGCATCGGCATTGAACAGGAGGCGCAGGTCCGTCTGTTCGAACCGTTTGTTCAGGCCGAGTCGTCCACTACACGCCGTTTTGGCGGAACCGGCCTGGGGCTCACCATTTGTCGCAAGCTGGTTGATCTGATGGGAGGAACGCTGACGCTGGAGAGTACGCTGGGTGTCGGCACCCGGATGACGCTGCGGCTGGCGATGCCTATTGAAGCGCAGCATTACACCGCAGGCGGATTGCGTGGCAAACGTGGGCTGATTGCCGTGCACGATGCCCGGATTGCCCGCGCGCTCCAGCATTATGGTGACGCGCTGGGCCTTAAGTTGCGCTGTGTGGTGCCTGGCGAGGCGCTGGCACAGATTGATGCGTGTGAGCTTAAGCAACTGGATCTGGTCTTCCTGAGTGAGGGCGTGGATTTCCCCGCGGTGCAGCAGTCTGGCATTCGCCTGATTTACGTTACCGAGAAACCCAAGCCAACGGGTTATCGTATCGTCCAGGATACCGTTCGTCTTAGCATTAACCCGATTTCATGGCGTGGTTTGGGGGCTGCATGCGCGGCGGCATTGACCGGGCTAGCCATCATGCCCACGCGGACCACCGACATCGCTGATATCGGAACACCTCCACCGGATCGCGCCCGCGCGATCGCCAGTAACCGGCTCATTCTGGTGGCGGAAGATCACCCGGTTAATCAGGAGCTCATTCGTCATCAACTGGCGTTGCTAGGTTTTGCCTGTGATGTCGTGAACGACGGACTTGAAGCACTGGCCGCTCTGGAAACCACCCATTACAGCTTTTTGATTACCGATTGCCACATGCCGAATGTTAATGGCTATGAACTGGCCCGAAAGGTAAGAGAACGGGAAGCGGGTAGCGCTTATCATCTGCCGATTCTTGGTATCACAGCGAATACCGCGCCTGAAGATTTACGTTTGTGCCGCAGCGCGGGCATGGACGATTGCCTGATTAAGCCGACGCGGCTTGTCACGCTGCGCGAGTATCTGAACCGCTGGTTTGGCATTGATGGCGTGCGTCAGGTGGGGCCGGTGAACCAGTTTGAGGGCGCGAGCAAAAAACCTGACGGACCGGCAGAACGCGATACGCCGGATGATTCGTTCGTGCCGGTTGATTTGCGGCACATGGCGCAATTATGGGGTAGTGAGTCAACGGTGAAGGCGTTGCTGGATTCGTTTGTTTCAGCGATGCGCGACGATGTCCGGGCGCTGCCGCCGTTACTGGAAGACGCTGAGGTGGATATTAACCGCCTGCGCGAATGGCATCACCGCGTCATAGGTGCTGTCAGCGTGTTGCAGTACCCGCCGTTGCTAGGGGTGCTGGACAAATACCGTTCCGGGATTACATCGAAAGGGCCGGACGAGCTGCGTGCCGAAGGGCTGGCCTTGGTCAGGAAGTGCAATGAGATGCTGGATGGGATCGAGGAGCAGGCTGCATTGCTTGTTTAACGCTTGTTTAACAATAGGGTGGAGCGCCCTGGCTTGCCGCAAAGGATTTTGCCTGCGTGTCTGCGAGCTTGTGGCCCGGCCTAACCTGATTTTTCTCCCTCATATCCGTCAGGATGGCTTAATGCGTGCGCTGGCTGACCAGTTGAGGCCTCGCCACGCAGGGGCAGACTGTTCCGAAAATAATCGACAGTGAAATCGACAAACGACCGGGTTTTTGCCGAGACGTGCCGGCGCCCGGGATAGACCAGGGACAGTTCCTTGTCGGAATCCTTGATTCGATAGTTGGCTAGCACCTCGATCAGCGTACCCGCCGCGAGGTCTTCTGCGACATGGTTTTCCGGCAAGATGGTGACGCCCATATCCGCAAGCGCGGCCTGCCTCAGCATGACTGCGTTGTTGACGGAATACGTGGGCTCGGGACAAACCGTTTCTTCTTGCCCGTCGGGGCCAATAAACCGCCAGATGGCACTATGAATATCGGTGGAGGGCGTCAGGAACGTGTGCGAGGTAAGTTCGGCTGGTGTGAGTGGCGCCCCGCATTTTTCAATGTAAGTGGGCGATGCCACGGCGACAGAGCGAACCTTGAGGAGCAGGCGTTTGATTAACGTACCGCTACTGATTTGCTGTGGCATGACGATGCCAACATCGAAGCCTTCTTCGATCAGGTCGACTGGACGATGCAATAACGTTACCGCCAGTTTGACTTTGGGATGGCTGGCCCGATAACGCTGTATGAGCGATGTCAGGCCAAACAGCGCGAACGAGGCCACGACGACAAGTTTCAGTGTGCCTGTTGGGTCTGTTGCGGTGCGGGTGATGTTTGATTCGATCCCATCGATCTGCTCAAGGACTTGCCTGCAACCTTCAGCGTAGGCTTCGCCCGCTTCGGTCAATGACAAGCTGCGCGTGCTGCGGTTGACCAGCCGTGTATTGAGATGGGTTTCGAGTAGCGCGATGTAACGCGTGACAACGGCGTTGGATAGATCCAGGCTCAATGCGGCACGGCCAAATGAACCATTCTCGGCGACCTTGAGGAAGATCCGCATGGCTTGTAGCTGGTTCATCATAAAAATAGACGTTTAATCAATATAGGAAGGCTACTTAATGAGAGGGAAACAAACTATTTTTTCACGACGTTGTAATTCTGTTCTTATGTTAAAGAAGGAAAAAATGTATTGGAATGAGAATGATCTTAAATAGCCTGATGATGAGTGGCGGTAGTTGTGTGGTTGTGTGGCAACGCTTTAATTGGATAAGGTAATTAGGGATAAAAATGAGATAAAGACTCATCCTTTTATATCAATGGTTAAGCATCGAAATTGCAAAATTTTTCAATAATTTAAAAAGTGTTTTTCTCATGTTGTCATGGCCGTGATGAAAGTGCCCCCCCTAAACTTCGCTTCGTTCCCGCAGACCAAGCAGGTCTCCGGTTTCAAGGATGACGGCGTAGAGAAACATGCGCTTCGGCTTGCAGTCACGCTGTGCAATTAAAATCGAGTCACCCGACTCTCTCAGTAAGATATCGAGGACTAGCATGAAAAAAACTTTGATTCTCGCGGCGATTTCCGCGACCTTCGCGAGTGCGGCACATGCGCAAAGCAGTGTGACGCTATACGGTATTATCGATGCCGGTTTCGCCTACGTGAACAACGAAGTTAAGCGCGGTGTTGTTGCACCAGGGTCTTCCCTGCATGGCCCGGTCTATGGTTTGACGAGTGGTGGCATTCAGGGTAGCCGCTGGGGTTTGCGCGGTGCAGAAGATTTGGGCGGTGGCCTGAAGGCAATCTTCACGTTGGAAAGCGGTTTCAGCATGGGCAACGGCAAGGCCACCCAGAACGGTGGCATGTTCAGCCGCCAGGCGTTCGCCGGTGTGTCGAGCCCCTACGGTACGCTTACGCTGGGTCGCCAGTACGACTCCGTGGTTGATTACCTCGGCCCACTGACAGCAACTGGCAGCTGGGGCGGTACATTCTTCGCACATCCGTTCGATAACGATAATGCGGACAACTCCCTGCGCATGAACAACTCGGTCAAGTTCCAGAGCGTTAACTACGCTGGCTTCTCGTTCAGCGGCCTGTATGGCTTCTCGAACCAGGCCGGTGGCTTTGCTAGCAACCGTGCATACAGCGCGGGTATGGGTTACCAGATCGCTGGCCTGAAGTTGGCTGCTGCATACCTGCAGACACAAGGTGCCGATCGTAATTCGACTGGTGCGACCCAGGATGGCGTGATTAACTTCGGTAATTCCACGACGCCGTTGTTTGCTTCAACGCAACGTACTTGGGGCGTGGGTGGTAACTACGCATTTGGCCCGGCAACGGTTGGCGCAGTGTTTACGCAAAGCCGCTTCCAGTTCGTGCTGGGTGATGCATCGTTCCGCTTCAACAACTTTGAAGTCAACGCTCGTTACAACCTGACGCCTGCATTGGCGCTCGGTGCGGCATACACGTACACGCAAGCCCTGCAAAAGACACCTGCGGTGTCAAACGGCTCAGGTCACTGGAATCAGTTCGGTCTGCAAGCTGACTACGCACTGTCCAAGCGCACGGATATCTACGCTGAAGGCATCGCTCACGTAGGTGCGAAGGGCAACGCGACTAACGGTATTTCGACCCAGGTGTTTGGTACTGATGCACCTTCGTCATCGCGTACCCAGGTGGTGGTCACGACGGGTATCCGTCACCGCTTCTAAGCATTACTGTCTCAGCAAAAAAGCACCGCTTGCGGTGCTTTTTTGTTTGCTGGCGTGGAATTTTGCTGAGGTTTCGGCGCCGCACGATAGGCGTGGATTTGCACTAGTATGACGAGATTTCGCGCGAACCATGTCCATGGGTTTGCTGGCGGAAAAACAGAGGGAAATATGAAGGTAATCCGAAAACTGAATCTTGCCGTTGCAGTCTGGGCGCTGGCATCGGGCATGGCGCTTGCCGATACGGTCTCGCTAAAGGCTCAACTTGAGCCATCCAGTGAAGTACCGCCGCGTGTCAGTCATGGACACGGCGTGCTGAATGCGACATTCGACACCTCGAGCCGGGCGCTCAAGTGGACAGCGACTTATGCAGGCTTATCCGGAGCTGTCACGGGGGCTCATTTTCATGGCCCTGCGCCGGTAGGTCAAAATGCGAAAATTCAGGTGTCTGTCGAGAAATCCGCGCTGGCTAGTCCGATCAACGGTTCGGCAATCCTGACCGAGCAGCAGTCAACCGATCTGATGGCGGGCCAGTGGTACTTCAATATTCATACCGCAACCAATCCGGGCGGCGAGATTCGCGGTCAGGTATTGCCCGCTAATTAAATAGCATCCAGTCTTGATGTGCCGTGCGGCTTGCATTATCTGCATCCTCACGTAGCGTGCACGACTACTTGGTGGGCGGGGCAGGGGAGGCAATCATGAGTTGGCAAAGTGGGCTTGCCTGCTGGATTTTACGCAAGTGGTTTTATCCCCGAACACGTGCGCCGCATTTCGATGTGGAGCACATACGCGCCTTGGCATCCCGGCGCCTATGGTTGCCGCGCGTGCCATCTGGCTGGCGTCTTGCAGAGCACTATGCGGCCGATGGCGGGCTTTTACGCGGTGAATGGCTTGAGCCCGCTACCGATGCAGCAGGTTCTCCTGCCGGCGGCACAATCCTTTATCTGCATGGCGGCGGCTATTTCTTTTGCTCGCCACGCACTCACCGCGCCTTGGTTTTTGGTTTGGCCAAACGCACTCGTGCTCGTACCTTCTCGCTCGATTACCGGCTTGCGCCAGAACATCGTTTTCCGGCAGCGCTCGATGATGCGCTTGCCGCCTATCGACAACTGCTGAGCGAGGGCACGGCGCCTGAGTCAATTGTTGTCGCGGGCGATTCAGCCGGGGGGGCCTCGCGCTGGCGCTACTCGTGGCGTTGCGTGACGCAGGCGAGCGTTTGCCCGCGGGCGGGCTGCTGTTTTCGCCATGGACCGATCTGGCGGCCACCGGCGAATCAATCCGCGCTAATGACGGGGTCGATCCGATGATGAGTGGCCCAGCCATAGGCCGTGCAGCAGGGTTTTATCTTGGCGACACGCCTGCGACCCATCCTTATGCCTCGCCTCTTTATGCATCCTTGCAGGGTTTGCCGCCGCTTTTTCTGCTGGTGGGCAGCACGGAAGTCCTGCTCGACGATTCCCGGCGTGTAGCCGATAAGGCTCGTGCTGCGGGCGTTTCCGCCGAGCTGAAGATCTGGCCGAACATGCCGGATGTCTGGCCGATTCTCGAGCCCTTTCTGCCAGAAAGCAGCCAGGCGCTCGATCAGGCTGCCGCGTTCGTACTCAAGGTCACAAGCGGCAAGCGCGCTTAGTGCCCGGGTGAAACGCCCAACGCCTGGTAAGCGGCTTCGACGGTTGCGCTACCGTATTGGCGCTCCAGCCGCCGCACGGTGAAGTGGCCATGCGCGACCTGTTGAAAGTGATCGATAAAAACCGTATTGACCATCGCACCTAGCACGGCACCCAGTGCGGGAATGGATTTGGCCGCGACCTGCTCGCTGACTTGCGTGGAAAAACGTGCGGCGATGGTTTGCAGCAATCGCAAAAGCGCTGCAGAACCGTGCGTGGTGAACCCTTTGGCGGCGACTTCGGTGGAGGCTTTCGATACGGCTTGGGCCAATGCGCCGCGCATGATGAAGTAGCCGAAGTCGGCATCGTCGTCGGCTTTCGAGGTGCCACCCATGCCTAGCACGGCGAGACATTGCAACTGGGTGTCGATGTCGTTCAGGTTTTCTCCCTCGCTGCGCGCTACATCACAAATCGAACGAAACATCAGCGTAGTGGTGACAGGTAACTCGACAGGCAGGGCGAACAGGCCGAAGGCCCCGCCTGCTGCACCGGTGGTGGCCACGGCAAACTTGTGCAGCAAATTACGCGGCCGTTCGGGCACGTTTTGCGGCATCGCGTCGTTGCCGCGCCCGAGTGTGCGTAACGCGATTTGCAGACATTTGCGCAAGGCGATCTGGGTTGCATCCGTGACTTTTTCATGAGCGATCGTGGGCATCCGGGCAATGAGCTTTTCGAGCGGCGCTCCGACGATGCTCGCCAGCTTCATCGCCAGCGCGGGGCTTTCAAGCTCGTGTCGGGCTTGCCGTAACAGGATCAGATCGTCGTCTGAAAGCGCGGATGCAGCAGGGGGGGAGGACAGCATAAATTTCCTGGTTTCCTTGGACGCTGACGAATACGGATTGGAGGCGAAAAAGTCAGGTGAAACGTATGGCAAGGCGGCCAGTTTAGCGTGTGCCGCCATGATATGATTCACAATCTTTTGACTAATCAACTATTGTTGTATCAATAAATGGCTGTCCATACTGCCGCTCACCACTCGCGTGAGCAAGTCCTGCCTTTCCGCGAGTCGTTGCTCGCCATGCTGGGCATCTCGTTTGTCACCATGCTGGTCGCGCTCGATCAAACGGTTGTAGGCACTGCGCTGCCCACGATTGTCGCGGAACTCAAAGGGTTCGACCTGTATGCATGGGTGGGCACCTTCTATTTGCTGACCTCCGTGATTACCGTGCCGATTTTCGGCCGTTTGGGGGACTACTACGGACGCAAGCCGTTTGTCATTGCGTCGATCATTGTGTTTACCGCCGCGTCGGTGTTGTGCGGCATGGCCGACAATATGCTGTTCCTTGTGTTCGCCCGAGGTTTGCAGGGCATCGGCGGCGGCATGCTGGTGGGGACGGCGTTTGCCTGTATTCCCGATCTTTTTCCTGATTCCGTGGTGCGCTTGCGCTGGCAGGTGATGATGAGTTCGGCGTTCGGTATCGCCAATGCGGTGGGGCCTTCGTTGGGCGGCATTCTCACGCAGTACTACGGCTGGCGTTCGGTGTTTTACGTCAATTTGCCTGTGGGGCTGCTGTCGTTGTTTTTCGTTTGGCGTTATCTGCCGCATTTACGCCAGATTGCTCACACCGAAAAAATGCGCCTGGACTGGCCTGGTGCTTTATTGATTGCCGTCACGCTGGGGTGCCTGCAGCTCTTCGTCGAATGGTTGCCGATGCACGGCTTCACCTTTGGCGTGATGACTCTGCTAGTTGTGGGGGTAGCCGCGGGCTACACGCTTTGGACGTGGGAGAAGCGTTGCCCGCAGGCGATTTTGCCGCTCGACATGCTGCGCAGCGGCAATCTGGCCGGGCTGTTTATGCTGTCGCTTCTCAGCGGCTTCACGCTGTTCTCGCTGCTGTTTTACGCGCCCTTGCTGTTCCAGGGCGGCTTTGGCATGTCGCCGCGCGAAGCGGGGCTGATTATCACGCCGTGCGTGCTGTGCATCACGGTGGGCAGTATCGCCAACGGACAAATCATCTCGCGCATACGCGATCCGAACCGGATGCTCTACATCGGTTTTGTGCTGGTGGCGCTGGCCTGCGCAGGCATGGCCGTGGTGACGCGCGCGATGCCTTCGTGGCTGCTGCTGGCGCTCATGGTGCTTGCCGGTCTCGGCTTGGGCTTCGTGCTGCCCAATCTGACGATCTTCGCGCAGCAAGTGTCGGAGCGTGCGCATCTGGGTATCGCCACCGCGTTGCTGCAATCGTTGCGCATGATCGGCGGGATGATGGGTACGGCGTTGACCGGTACGCTCATCAGTCATATGTACGCAAGCGGTGTGCGAGACGCGCTGGAGCGGGACCAGGCCATGCACTGGTTCGCTAATCTGCGCGATCCGCAGATCCTGATCAACGGTGAAGCGCAAGTGCCGCTGCTCGAGCAACTGGTCCACGCGGGCCACAACGGCAGGCTCTTGCTGGAAAGTGCCCGTGAATCGCTGGTTGCCGCCATTCATCTGGGGTTAGGGCTGGCTGCATTGATCGCCGTCATCTCGATCTGGCAAAGCCGTCGGGTGCCGCGTATTACATTGAAGCGGCAGATCGAGCCGCCCATCGCCGCTGATTAGTTGCGGCTTAATTCACCTTGCATCGCATCATGGGAATTCTATGGAAGAGCAAGATCGTGTCGTTTTCGTACAGCAGTTTGGCCGGACTTATCGGGCGTTTATGTCAGCGTTCGAAGCACGGGTGGGGCATCCGTTGCCACGCTGGAGAATTTTGCGCTCGCTGTATGGGCAGCCGGAGGCGTCGGCATCGCAAAAGCGTTTGATTGAACTGCTGCACGTCGATCCCGGCGCGCTGACGCGGCAACTGAAAGCACTCGAAACGTTGGGCTGGATCGCGCGCAGCATGGATGCGCGCGATAACCGCATCACCAATGTGACGCTTACGGCTGCTGGCCACGAAGCGGTTCAAACCAGCCTGCCGCAACGCAACGCGTTTTTGCATGACACGATGGCCGGCTTGCAGGACGCTGATCTGGCGCGGGTAGCGGACATCATGAAGTGGCTTGAGGTGCGCATGGGCGAAGTCTCAAGCGCCGCCCGGGCGAGTGGGCCCGTTGTGTCCGCCATGCCGGTTGACGCGGCCTCAGGCACCCACGTTTAAAAGAATGTTTCGATGACTTCGGTAACCTGATACGACGCATCGACCAGCAGTAACTGGCGCCATTTATCGAAGGTCAGGCACGGGTGAGAAATGTCGAACGCCAGCATATCGCCGATTTTCAGATCCGCACCCGGCGCGATTTGCAAATAGGCATGCTGGTCCATCATTCCGGTGAGTTTCCAGCCTTCGCTGGCCGCGATCTCGCGGGGGGCGGCGTCTCCTGGACGATAGTGGCGCGCGGGCTGAGGCAAGCCCGCATCAAACGCCGCATCGCGCTTGCCCAGCGCGACGATCGCCCGCCCGGCTTCAGGAATGGATTGCACATACGCCCATAAATGCAGCGCGGGCAGCAGCCCTTCGCCCATTTTCCTGGCTATGGGGTTGCGCGCGAAAATATCGCTTTGCGCCTTGCGATAAATACCCACGTCGTGCGTCAGATAACAGCCAGGCCGTAACACGACTTCGATGTCACCCGTCTGCGAGGCTTGGGCGAACTCCTCGGCGACGATGTCGTACCACGCCGAACCCGCGCCACTGAGCAGTGCCGGGGTCCGGGCGAAACGGCCCGCCGCAGCAAGCTGACGCGTGGTGGCCACGGCGCGGCGCAAGAAGGTCCGGATCTCGCTTTCTTCTTGCAACACACCCTCATACAGTTCGACGCCGGCCAGCCGCAAGGTCTCGGGATAGCGGGCGAGCGCCGCGAGCACCGCATCGCGTTGCACCTCGTCACGCACGCCATTGCGCCCGCCGGGCACGCCCAGTTCGAGCAGCACCTGCAACGGCTTGTGCAGCGCACCGAAAAATTCGCCGAGCTGTACTACGCCGTCCACCGAATCCACCAGACAGAAAAATTCGAAATCGGCGTCACTCAGTAATTCGGCGATGAGCGCCATGTTGCGCCGCCCTACTAGCTGGTTCGCCATCAGCACCCGTGCAACGCCGCCGTGATAGGCCGCGCGCACCTGATGCGCGGTGGCCAGCGTGATGCCCCAGGCGCCACCGTCGATCTGACGTCGAAAAAGCTGTGGCGCCATCGTCGTCTTGCCGTGCGGTGCGAGCTTGACACCGTATTGCGCGACGAAAGCCTGCATCCAGCGCAAGTTGTGTTCGATACGATCCGCGTAGAGCACCGCCGCAGGCAGGCTGACGTCCTCGCGCAGCAGGTTCCAGTCGAGCCGTGCAGCATCCGTCAGCTGAATCCGGTTGCCAGGCACGAGCCCCAGACCCTTGCTGTAAGGATCAATGACCGCGCCCTGATAATTCGTCACTTTCATGTCATGCTCCCTCGTCCGGTTGAGTCGCGTCAGCGTTGACCGGGAGCATGTTACCGAAACGGCCAGGAGACCAGCCATGCATTCACACCCTGAAGCGGCCGATACGTTGATCGTCGGCGCACAGTTGTATGACGGTACGGGTGTCCCCCCGGTAGAACGCGATATCGCCTTGCGCGCGGGCAAGATCGTAGCGATTGGCAACCTGACGAACTGGCTGGCCGAAGAAATCGTCGAGGCCAACGGCCGGGCCTTGGCGCCGGGTTTCATCGACGTGCATACGCATGACGACACGGCGGTGATCCACTCGCCGCAGATGCTGCCCAAGCTGACGCAAGGCGTGACCACGGTGATCGTCGGCAATTGCGGCATTAGCGCGGCACCCGTCACGCTATCCGGCGCGCCACCCGACCCTATGAATTTGCTCGGCTCACGCGAGGCGTTTTGCTATCCGACGTTCGCGGCGTATGTCGCCGCAGTGAATGCCGCGCGACCCGCGGTCAATGTGGCGGCGCTAGTCGGCCATACGGCGTTGCGCAGCAACCAGATGGCGCAGCTGGGGCGTGCGGCGAGTCCAGCCGAACTGGCGCGCATGAGCGCGCAACTTGAAGAAGCGCTGGCACAGGGCGCGCTCGGTTTGAGTTCGGGGTTGGCGTATGGCTCGGCTTGCGCCGCGCCGGTAGCAGAAATCGTTGCGCTGGCGCAGTTGCTGGCGGCGGCGGGTGCGATTTACACCACGCATTTGCGCACGGAGTTCGACGCGATTCTCGAGGCGATGGAAGAGGCGTACCAGGTGGGGCAGCAAGCGCGCGTGCCGGTGGTGATCTCGCATCTGAAATGCGCGGGGCCCGCCAACTGGGGGCGCGGCACGGAGATCCTCGCTTCGCTTGAGCAGGCGCGGCGTTTGCAGCCGGTGGGCTGCGACTGCTATCCCTATAGCCGCAGTTCGTCGACGCTGGATCTGAAGCAGGTCACGGGCGATATCGACATCACGATTACGTGGAGCCAGCCGCATCCCGGGATGGCGGGCAAGCTGCTGGGCGAGATCGCCGCGCACTGGCAGACCTCGCAACTTGAAGCTGCGCAGCGCTTGCAGCCCGCGGGCGCGGTGTATCACAACATGGCGGAAGATGACGTGCGGCGTATTCTGGCGCATCCGGCAACGATGATCGGCTCCGATGGCCTGCCGCACGATCCGCTGCCGCATCCACGTCTGTGGGGGGCGTTTCCCCGGGTGCTGGGCCACTACGCCCGCGACGAAGGTCTGTTGTCGCTCCAGGACGCGGTGCGCAAGATGACGGGTTTGTCCGCGCGGCGCTTTGGCCTGGCGCAGCGCGGCGAGGTGCGGGTGGGCTATCACGCCGATCTGGTGTTGTTCGACCAGGCGCGGGTGCGTGATGTTGCGACATTCGACGCGCCAGAGCAAAGCGCGGCGGGCATTGACGCGGTCTGGGTGAATGGCGTGCTGTCGTATCGTGATGGCCAGCCCGGCAGCGAACGTGCGGGGCATTTCATCGCGCGAGGTGCGCGAGCCGCGAGTGCAGTGGAGGTCTTCTGAAATTCAACGATTGAGTGATTCAGCGATTCAGCAATTCAGCGATTCAGCATTCGCCTGGGCTGCATCGGGTTGCAGCCGGAGCGATGCCTGAGCACAAGGAGAGAGCAGCGATGAAACGTTATGGCGTAGAAGGGGGCAAGGGCACAGGTGGCCAGCATATGCCGTTTGCCCGGGCCGTTGAAGCGGATGGCTGGCTGTTTGTCTCGGGCCAGACGCCGATGGAAAACGGCGAAGTGATTGCCGGCGGTATCGTCGAGCAGTCGCACAAGACGTTGCAAAACGTCTTTACGATTCTGCAAGAGGCGGGTTACGGCCCCGAGCACGTGGTGCGTTGCGGGGTCTGGCTGGATGATCCGCGTGATTTCGCCTCGTTCAACAAGGTCTTCCGTGAATACTTTGGCGAGCATCCGCCCGCGCGCGCGTGCGTCGTGTCCAGTATGGTGATCGACTGCAAGGTTGAAGTGGATTGCGTGGCGTACAAGAAACCTTGAAGCGTGGCGCTGGATTGGGCGCACAACATCCGAGAGCACCCGGGCGTCCAAGGCAAGACGCGATAACGGTGCGGGCCGTGCGGCTGAATGGCAGCGCGGCCCGCGCCGTTTGCGGTTTCGGGGTAACTGACCGACCGGCTGAGCCGGTGCCTTACTGACGCGCGGTGCGCAGGTTGTCAGGCAGCGGCAGGTTGAAGTTCGTACGAAACGGATTGATATCCAGCCCGCCGCGTCGCGTATAGCGCGCATAGACCGCGAGTTTGACGGGCTGGCACATACGCAGGATGTCGATAAAAATGCGCTCGACGCATTGCTCATGAAACCCCGTGTGCTGGCGATACGAAATGAGGTAGCGCAGCAGCCCGGCATGGTCGATCTGCGGGCCCGCATAGTGAATCTGCACGCTGCCCCAGTCGGGTTGACCGGTGACTGGGCAGTTCGATTTCAGCAAGTTGGAATACAGCGTTTCTGCGACAGGCGCTTCGGTTAGCGCCGCGCTCAGCAGGGACGGTTCGGGTTGGTACACATCGGTATCGAGATCGAGCCGGTCCAGCGACAAGCCTTCCAGTTCTTCGAGGCGCAACCGGGCGAAATCCGCCGCCAGCGTTAACTGCACGGAAACGCTGGCGCCACAAACCGCCGAGATATCGCGCCGGAGTATGTCGCGCAGGGCCTCTGCCGAGTCGCATACCGTTTGCGCGAACGATCCGAGATACAGCTTGAACGATTTCGATTCGACGATAAACGGCGAATCGGCGCTCACATAAAAGGTTGCCAGCGCAATTTGCGGTTTGCCGCGGCTGTTGAGCCACGAGAGTTCATACGCGTTCCAGATATCAGTGCCGAAAAACGGCAGCGGCACACCCGCGTCAGCGTTGATACCGAGCGCTTCACGCGCAGGCTGGCGGGCGAGGGGAAACAGCAGCGAGGCATCGTAGCGTTCGGTATAGGTGGCTGTTTTGCCCAGTGGAGAGTGGTCGAGTGTCATGGTTATCGGTTTTATCCGTTCACGATGCCGTTAGGAACGTGCCCGGTCGGTGTGACCGTGCGGGCTGATTCGCAATGGCGAATTTGGTCGTCGAAGAAAAAATCGGGTTCGAACTCGCGCAAAAACGCGCTTTTGTCGAGCCCACCCAGAAACATCGCTTCGTCGATTTCGATGTTCCAGGCCATCAGGGTGCGAATCGCGCGTTCATGCGCAGGCGCTGAGCGGGCGGTCACGAGCGCGGTGCGGATGTGCATCGGCGCGGCGTCATCCGCGAGTTTTTGCAGCTGGTGCAGCGCTTCGAGCAGCGGCTTGAGCGGACCATCGGCCAGTGGCAGCGCCTTCTTGCTGGTTTCGTTGCCGATGAACGCAGGCAAGCCCTCCTGCTGAAAAATGCGTTCGGCCTCATCGGAAAACAGCACGGCATCGCCATCGAAAGCAATCCGGATTTCATGGGGATAGGTGCTGGCCATGCGCGCCGATTCGGGCAGCACGCGCGCAGCGGGAAACCCCGCGGCGAGGGCATCGCGCACGTCGTCCTGGTTGGCGGACAAAAACAGGGCGGCGTTGAGCGGCTTCAGATAGCCGAAGGGCGCCCGTCCCCGGGTGAAGACGCCACGCTCGATCGCCAGCCCATGCTCGCGGCACGAACTGAACGCACGCAGCCCGCTGATGGGATCGCTGCGCGAGAGGATCACGACTTCGACCCGATGGTGGACCGTATTCAGTGCCAGCAGCTTGCGGATCAGTGGGAACGCCACGCCGGGCGGGGCCGGCACGGCGAGCCGCGTGCGCTGCAGCTGTTCATAGGCGTGCAGGTCGCCTTCTTCGTAGACGCGGTTTTCTTCTTCGAAATCGAACAGCGCCCGTGACGAGATCGCCACCACCAGTTTGTCATCCAGCGAAAACGCCATGTCATTGGGCTCCGGCTTTTACGCTTTTACTTTTAGCGATGCAGTTGCTGTTGTCACCGCCACTGCCACTGTCATGCCAGGAACAGGCGATAGACCGGATTGGCGGTTTCTTCCCAGCACGGGTAGCCCAGCGAGGCGATGAAGCGCTCAAAAGCTTCGTGATCGGCGCCAGGCACCTGCATGCCAACGAGAATCGAGCTGTAATCGGCGCCCTGGTTGCGGTAATGGAACAGGCTGATATTCCAGTGAGGCGCCATCGACGAGAGAAACATCATCAGTGCGCCTGGCCGCTCGGGGAACTCGAAGCGAAACAGGCGTTCGTCGTGCGCCAGCGGCGAGCGGCCACCCACCATATAACGGATGTGCTGCTTGGAGAGCTCATCGCCCGTCAGATCGACCGTGGCGAAGTGGTGCGCTTCAAAGGTTTGCGCGATTTGCGCGGATTCGTCGCGGTTTTTGATCTGCACGCCAACGAACAGATGGGCCGCCTGTGCATCCGCAATGCGGTAGTTGAATTCGGTCACGCTGCGCGTGCCGATCAGTTCGCAAAAACGCCGGAAGCTGCCACGTTCTTCGGGAATGGTGACGGCGAAGATGGCTTCGCGTGCCTCGCCGACCTCCGCGCGCTCGGCGACGAAGCGCATCCGGTCGAAATTCATGTTCGCGCCGGAGGTTACCGCGATCAGCGTTTGCTGCTGGATCCTGCTACGCCCGGCATAGAGCTTGGCCCCCGCCACGGCGAGTGCGCCAGCCGGCTCCAGCACGCTGCGAGTGTCCTGAAAGACATCCTTGATCGCGGCGCATAGTGCATCGGTATCGACCGTCAGCACTTCATCGAGATAGGCCTGGCACAGGCGGAAGGTTTCCTCGCCCACGAGCTTGACTGCCGTGCCATCCGAGAACAGGCCGACTTCGGGCAAGGTCACGCGTTGCCCGGCCTTGAGCGATTGCGCCATGGCGCAGGAATCTTCGGTTTGCACCCCGATCACCTTGATCTCCGGACGCACGGCCTTGACATAAGCGGCTACGCCCGCTGCCAGCCCGCCGCCGCCAATGGGGACGAAGATTGCATGCACTGGCCCCTGGTGCTGGCGCAGGATTTCCATGGCGACGGTGCCCTGGCCTGCGATGACGTAAGGATCATCGAACGGATGAACGAAGGTCAGCCCCTCGGCTTCCTGCAATTCGAGGGCATGCGCATAGGCATCGCTGTAGGACTCGCCGTGCTGCACGACTTCGACGGTCGGGCCGCCATGTGCACGTACTGCGTCGACTTTGAGTTGCGGCGTGGTGACGGGTACGACGATGACTGCCTTGACCCCCAGGCGTGCCGCCGACAGCGCCACGCCCTGGGCGTGATTGCCCGCCGAGGCGGTAATCACGCCGCGCGCCAGCGCGCTGGCGGGCAAATGCGCCATCTTGTTGTAGGCGCCCCGAACCTTGAACGAGAACACCGGCTGGTTGTCTTCCCGCTTGAGGAAGATCGGGTTGCCTAGCCGGGCGGACAGATTGTGAGCGGGTTCGAGTTCGGTCTCGCGCGCGACATCGTAGACGCGTGCCGTGAGAATTTTCTTCAGGTAGTCGTGGGAAGGCATGCGAGGGGGGCGCGGCGCGCCTGGAAGAGACAAGGAAGGCGCCCATGATAGCGCCAAACGAGTGTTAAACCGCATGCGCCCTGGCGCCTCGGGGACAAGGCGCACCGCTCTGGCGGGCGGCTACGTGGCAGAAGATCCTGCGGTAGAATTCCGGTTTCGATCAAGGATCGTCAGATGCGCCGGTCGCTTTGCCCTCTTCCGTTAATGTCTGCTTCGCATGACGCCTGCCCCGCAGCGCGTTGGCTCGCCTGGCAAGCCCGATCGTGTAGCGCTCACTGAATACCGCGGAATAACCGCGAATCACCGCAAAATAGCCCAAGGCCCAGCGCGGCCGATGTGTTCTGTCCCTCTGCCGCGCGGCCTGACCAGAAATTTTCAGCATTGCGCTCCACGCGCATCGTCAGCCCGCTCTCTCACGCTGTCTGAGCCGCGTTGCTGACTCACCGAGTTGTCCGCACATGAACGCACCTCAAGTTTTCGACCCGCGCGCGGCTACCGTCGCTGCTGCTGCAATCGCGGCAGACCCTGAGCCTCGCCTGCGTGAAATTCCCTACAACTACACCTCGTTTTCCGACCGTGAGATCGTCATCCGGCTGCTCGGCGACGACGCCTGGCAGGCGCTGGCCGAGCTGCGTGCCGAACGCCGCACGGGACGCTCGGCCCGGATGCTGTACGAAGTGCTGGGCGATATCTGGGTTGTGCGCCGCAATCCTTACCTGCAAGACGACTTGCTCGATAACCCCAAGCGCCGTGGCTTGCTGGTCGAAGCGCTGAATCACCGTCTCGGCGAGATCGAAAAGCGCCGCCGCGCCGATCTGATCGAGCATGGCGACGAAGCGGGCGTCGGGCGTGCCGCGCGGGTCGAAATCCTGGTCGCCGCCGCGCGCCGCGCGGTTGACGCGTTCGCCAGCGAGTTCAGCCAGATGGGTGAGCTGCGCCGCCGCGCCACCAAAACGCTGGGCCGCTGCACGCAAAAAGACAACATTCGTTTTGACGGCCTCTCGCGCGTGTCGCATGTCACCGATGCGACCGACTGGCGTGTCGAATACCCCTTCGTCGTGTTGACCCCCGATACCGAAGCCGAGATCGCGGGCCTCGTCAAAGCCTGCTTCGCACTGGGTTTGACGGTGATTCCGCGTGGCGGTGGCACGGGTTACACCGGCGGCGCGGTGCCGCTCACGCCATTTTCGGCGGTGATCAATACCGAAAAGCTGGAGCAACTGGGCGCTGTCGAGCTGACCCACTTGCCAGGCGTGGCGCGCCAGGTGGCGACCATTTTTTCCGGTGCGGGGGTGGTCACGCGCCGCGTGACCGAAGCCGCTGAGCAAGCGGGCTACGTCTTCGCGGTTGATCCGACTTCGCTGGACGCGTCGTGCATCGGCGGCAATGTAGCGATGAACGCGGGCGGCAAGAAAGCCGTGTTATGGGGCACGGCGCTCGATAACCTCGCGTGGTGGCGCATGGTCGATCCAGAAGGCAACTGGCTCGAAGTCACCCGGCTCGAGCACAACCTTGGCAAGATTCACGATATCGAGCTGGCGCGCTTCGAGCTGAAATGGTTCGATGGCGCTTATGCGCCGGGTGAAAAGCTGTTGCGCAGCGAGGCGCTCGATATCGAGGGGCGGCGTTTTCGCAAGGAAGGGCTGGGCAAGGACGTCACCGACAAGTTCCTCGCGGGGCTGCCGGGCGTGCAAAAGGAAGGCTGCGATGGCCTGATTACCTCGGCGCGCTGGGTGCTGCACAAGATGCCCGCGCATACGCGCACGGTTTGCCTCGAATTTTTCGGCCAGGCACGCGAAGCGATTCCGAGCATCGTCGAAATCAAGGATTTTCTGTTCGAAACGTCGAAGCAGGGCGGCGCGATTCTCGCGGGGCTGGAGCATCTCGACGAACGTTATTTGCGCGCCGTGGGCTATGCGACCAAATCGAAGCGCAATGCGTTTCCGAAGATGGTGCTGATTGGCGACATCGTCGGCGACGATGCCGATGCGGTCGCCATGGCCACCTCGGAAGTCGTGCGCATGGCCAACGGCAAGAGCGGCGAGGGCTTCGTCGCGGTCAGCGCCGAAGCGCGCAAGCGCTTCTGGCTGGACCGCAGCCGCACGGCAGCCATCGCCAAACACACCAATGCCTTCAAGATCAACGAAGACGTCGTGATCCCGCTCAACCGCATGGGCGAGTACACCGATGGCATCGAGCGCATCAATATCGAGCTCTCGATCAAGAACAAGCTGCAACTGGTGGATGCGCTCGCGGCGTTCTTCCGCGCGGGCAAGCTGCCGCTGGGCAAGAGCGATGACGCCAGTGAAATCCCCAGCGCGGAGCTGCTGGAAGACCGCGTGCAGCAGGCGCTCGATTTGCTCAAACAGGTACGCGCGCGCTGGGCGTTCGTGCTTGAGCGGCTCGATATGCCGCTGCGCGAGGCGCAGCACTATATGGTGCAGTTGGGCTACGCGCCGCTGGCGGAAAAGTTTGCCGACCGGGTGGACATGCAACCGGGTGTCACCGTGTTCCATGTGGCTCAGGACCGTACCGTGCGGGTGTCGTGGAAGCATGAAATTCGTGCTGAGTTGCGGCAAATTTTCAATGGCGGCGAATTCAAGCCGATCCTTGACGAGGCTCAGGCGATCCACAAGCAGGTGCTGCGTGGCCGTGTTTTTGTCGCGCTGCACATGCACGCGGGCGATGGCAACGTGCATACCAACTTGCCGGTCAATTCCGATAATTACGAGATGCTGCAAGACGCCCACCAGGCCGTGGCGCGCATCATGAAGCTGGCACGCTCGCTCGATGGGGTGATCTCCGGCGAACATGGCATCGGCATCACCAAGCTCGAATTCCTGACCGATGCCGAAATCGGCGAATTCCGGGCGTACAAGCAGCGTGTCGATCCTCATGGGCGTTTCAACGCGGGCAAGTTGCTGGCGGGCGCTGACCTGCGCAATGCGTACACGCCGAGCTTTGGGCTGATGGGCTATGAATCGCTGATCATGCAGCAGTCGGATATCGGTGCGATTGCCGATTCCATCAAAGACTGCCTGCGCTGCGGCAAATGCAAACCGGTCTGCGCGACCCACGTGCCACGCGCGAACCTGCTGTACAGCCCGCGCAACAAGATTCTGGCGACGTCGCTGCTGGTCGAAGCGTTTTTGTACGAAGAGCAGACGCGCCGGGGCGTGTCGCTCAAGCACTGGGACGAGTTCAACGATGTCGCCGATCACTGCACGGTGTGCCACAAATGTTTGACGCCGTGTCCGGTGAAGATCGATTTTGGTGACGTGACGATGAACATGCGCAACCTGCTGCGCAAGATGGGCAAAAAGAAGTTCAACGCGGGCAATGCGGCGGGCATGTTCTTTCTCAATGCAACCAGTCCGCAAACCATCAATATCGCGCGTGCCGCGATGATGGGCGTGGGCTACAAGGCGCAGCGCCTCGGCAACGACCTGCTGAAGCGCTTCACGAAGAAGCAGACCGCGCACCCGCCCGCCACGACAGGCAAACCACCGGTGGTGGAGCAGGTCATTCACTTCATGAACAAGAAGATGCCCGGCAATTTGCCGAAAAAAACCGCGCGTGCGCTGCTCGATATCGAAGACAACAAAATCGTGCCGATCATCCGTAACCCGCAAACGACGCATGCGGATTCCGAAGCGGTGTTTTATTTCCCGGGTTGCGGCTCGGAGCGGTTGTTCTCCCAGGTGGGGCTGGCGACGCAGGCCATGCTCTGGGAAGCGGGCGTGCAAACGGTGCTGCCGCCGGGCTATCTGTGCTGTGGCTATCCGCAACGCGGTTCGGGCCAGTACGATAAAGCCGAGAAGATCGTGACGGACAACCGGGTGCTGTTTCACCGCGTAGCCAATACGCTGAATTACCTCGATATCAAGACGGTGGTGGTGTCGTGCGGCACTTGCTACGACCAGCTCGCGGGCTATGAATTCGACAAGATTTTCCCCGGCTGCCGGATTATCGACATTCACGAGTTTTTGCTGGAAAAAGGCATTCGCCTCGAGGGCGTGAGCGGCATGCGTTACATGTATCACGACCCTTGCCACACGCCGATCAAGACGATGGACCCGGTGACACTGGTGAACCAGTTGATGGGTGCGGAAGAACACGACGGCTACCGGATTGCCAAAAACGATCGTTGTTGCGGCGAGTCCGGCACGCTGGCGGTGACGCGGCCGGATATTTCGACTCAGGTGCGGTTCCGCAAGGAAGAGGAAATCCGCAAGGGTGCGGCAAAACTACGCAGTATTCCCGTGGTGGCGCAGACCGGCGCCTCTATCGCTACTGCACCGGCTGCGGCACTCGCGCCTGGCGCTGAACCTGGCGTCAAGATCCTGACGAGTTGTCCGTCTTGCCTGCAGGGGCTCTCGCGCTACAACGAAGACGCGAATACCAAGGCGGACTACATCGTGGTCGAAATGGCACGTCATGTGCTGGGCGAGGACTGGATGGCCGATTATGTCCGGCGGGCGAATAATGGCGGAATCGAGCGCGTGCTGGTCTAATGGCGCGATATACGTTTGACGTTTGCGTCTGGGGATAACGATGGATTGTGTACTGTGCCGTGAAGACGGTGGCGAGGTGCTGTGGCAGGACGAGACACTGCGCGTTGTGCTGGCTGGCGAGCCCGAGTATCCGGGTTTGTGCCGCGTGATCTGGAGCGCTCATGTGGCTGAGTTCTCCGAGATGGCGGCCACTGACCGCGAGCGTGTGATGCGCGTGGTGGTCGCGGTCGAATGTGCGATGCGGCGTATTTTGCAGCCCCTCAAGGTGAACCTGGCCAGCCTTGGCAATCAGGTGCCGCATGTGCACTGGCACGTGATCCCACGTTATTCCAACGATGCTCATTTTCCGTTGCCCATCTGGGCGCCGCGCCAGCGCACGGTTTCGGAAGTCTTGCTGGCATCGCGCCGCGCCCAGGCCACGCTCCTGCGTGACGCGGTGCGCCACGAAGTCGAACAAGCCCTTGCCTGAGGTGATGATGAGCGGACTGACTCCCGATACCCCCGTGCCGACAGGCGTGATTGTCCATGCGAAGTCGCGTGTGCTTGAGTTGCAATATCTCAATGACGTGACATTTCGCGTTCCGTTCGAGTTGCTCCGGGTTTATTCGCCCTCGGCGGAGGTGCGTGGCCATGGCCCGGGGCAGGAGGTGCTGCAAACGGGCAAGCGCGACGTCACGATTACCGCTATTGAGGGCGTAGGCAATTACGCGTTGCAGCCTTTTTTCTCGGATGGCCATTCCACGGGTTTGTATTCGTGGGATTTGCTCTACGATCTGGCGAGCCGCCAGGAGCAGCACTGGCGTGATTATCTGGCCCGCCTGGACGCAGCAGGCATCGAGCGTGATGCACCGATGGCCGCCGCGCGCCCCGCCTCCGGGCATTGTCACTAAACCTGGCACATCCTGACAGGCTGATACGATTCGGCCTGAAAGCCGCCACCCATGCGGCGTATCTCCCCGAACTCGCTAAAGGATTCAGCGCGATGAGTAAAACCCACTTCGGTTTCCAGACCGTTGACGAGCAGGAAAAAGCGAAGAAAGTCGCGGACGTGTTTCATTCTGTCGCCTCCAACTACGACCTGATGAATGACCTGATGTCGGGCGGGCTGCACCGGGCGTGGAAGGCGTTCACGATTGCACAGGCGAATGTGCGGCCCGGCTTCAGGGTGCTCGATATCGCGGGCGGCACGGGCGACCTGTCGAAAGCCTTTGCTCGCAAGGCGGGGCCGACTGGCGAGGTCTGGCTCACCGACATCAATGAATCCATGCTGCGTGTTGGCCGCGACCGCCTGCTCGATAAAGGCATCGTCACGCCGGCGTTGCTGTGCGACGCGGAACAAATCCCTTTTCCGGACAATTACTTCGACGTGGTGACGGTGGCGTTTGGCTTGCGCAACATGACCCACAAGGAAGCTGCGCTGGCGGAAATGCGGCGCGTACTCAAGCCTGCCGGACGCCTGCTGGTGCTCGAATTTTCGAAAGTATGGCAGCCGCTTAAAAAGGCTTACGACGTGTATTCGTTCAAGGTTTTGCCGTGGCTTGGCGACCGCTTTGCCAAGGATGCTGAAAGCTATCGTTATCTGGCGGAATCTATCCGGATGCATCCAGATCAGGACACCCTGAAAAAAATGATGGAGACGGCCGGGCTCGATGCTGTCAAATATTACAATTTGTCAGCAGGTGTGGTAGCGTTGCACGTCGGGACCAAATACTAGCGTTCCCGCTTCATCGTTGCTTATGAGGAAAACTTAAAATGTCTGATTCGCGTGCGTTATCTTCTACAAAAAGACGGGGTTCGTGGGCTAGAAGAATTGGACTGGTTGCGATGGTGGGTCTGATTACCATGGGTACGCTGGCTTCGCTGGACGCTGAAGCAAGGCGCATGGGCGGCAGTCGCAGCATGGGACGGCAGTCCACCATGCAGCGCCAGTCGCCACCGCCCGCCCAGCCTTCGCAATCCCAGTCGGCACAGTCCGCCCAGGCGCAACGCGCCCAGACGGCACCGGGTGCGGCCGCTGCCGCGCCTAACCGCTCCCGCTGGCTTGGGCCGATCGCCGGTCTGGCGGCGGGCCTCGGCATCGCGGCCTTGCTCTCGCATTTTGGTCTCGGCGAAGCCTTCGCGGGCGCGATGGCCAATTTCATCGTGATTGCACTGCTTGCGATGGTGGGTATCTGGCTTATCCGTAAATTCATGAATCGCAAGCGTCAGACAAACACGCCGGCTTATGCGGGCTCGGGTTCCGGTTCCGGTTCCCTGTTCAATACCGGTGCAGGTTCAGGCGGCACGGGTTACAACCAGGCGTTACGCGATACGGCGTCGTCCGATTCATATTTCGGTGGCTCGCAAGGCAATGTGCCGGCAATGCAGGAAACCGATGCCGGCCCGTCGGTTCCGGCGGGTTTCGATACCGAAGCGTTTGTGCGCAATGCGAAGGTTTATTTCGTTCGTCTGCAGGCGGCGTGGGATGCCGGCAACATGGACGATATCCGCGAATTCACAACGCCCGAGATGTTTGCTGAAGTGAAAGTCGATCTTGATTCACGTGGCGCGCAGCCGAACCAGACCGATGTCGTGCAGCTCAATGCCGACCTGCTGGGCGTTGAAGATCGTGGCAGCGAGTACTTTGCCAGCGTGCGCTTTTCGGGCCTGATCCGTGAATCCGCCCATGCTGCGGCAGAGCCTTTCACCGAGATCTGGAACCTGTCGAAATCGACCCGTCCTGGCGAAGGTTGGCTGCTTGCGGGCATTCAGCAAGTTACCACCCACTAGGCATCTGTTTTGTATATAAGCCGTTGGGTGTAGCGGAACTGACACTAAACGGACGTTACAATAGAAACCCGCGCGGGCATTTGTTCGCGCGGGTTTTTTCATGCCATCTCATGACCCTCGCCGCCAAACCCTTTGCCGCTGTTGTCAATCATCTGCTCGCCCGTGAATCATGGGCCCGTGAGCGTCTTGCGCCCTATGCGGGCAAGACTGCCCGGCTAGTCGGCGGCCGTATCGAACTGTTTTTGCTGGTGCAGCCGCAAGGCTATCTGAGCACGGTCACGCAAGACGAGGCGCAGCAAGTGGACGTCACGATCGCGTTGCCGGCTGAGGCGCTGCCGGTGCTGCTCCAGGGCGGCCAGGCGGCGGCCATGAAGCATGTGAAGATCGAAGGCGATGCGGAGTTCGCCACGGTGATCGCTCATCTGGCTGAGCATTTGCGCTGGGAGCCGGAAGAAGATCTGGCCCGTGTGCTGGGTGATGGGCCCGCATGGCGCATCGCCACGCTGGCGCGTTCGGTTGACCGGCGTGCGCGTCAGGCCGGGCGCAACCTGCTTGAAACCGTCACCGAATATCTGCTTGAAGAAAATCCGCAACTCGTGGGCCGTGCCGCGCTCGATACCTTTAATGCCGAGCTCGCGCAGGTTCGTGACACACTCTCGCGCGCCGACAAACGCATCGAACGTCTGGAGCGGGTGCTGGAAGCCCGCCAGGCCTCTGCGTCACACCCTTCCGCCGCATTGCGCCGCACCCGCTAGTCCCTGGGCTCCCCATGCGTTTTCTGCGTTTTTTCAAGATTTTTTTCACGGTAATCCGCTTCGGTCTCGACGAGATGATGCTGGAGCGGGTCAATGACCGCCGTGTCCGGCTGCTGGCGCGTCTCACCACGCTTGGACGCAAGTTCGAGCAGCCGCCGGGGGTGCGCTTGCGTCTGGCGCTCGAAAGCCTGGGGCCGATCTTCGTCAAGTTCGGCCAGGTTTTGTCCACGCGGCGTGATTTGCTGCCGGTCGATATTGCTGACGAACTCGCCAAGCTGCAAGACCAGGTGCCGCCGTTCGATTCGGATTTGGCCATCAGCATCATCGAGAAAGCGCTTGGCGCGCCCGTGTCTGCGATCTTCGACGATTTCGAACGGATGCCGGTGGCCAGTGCTTCGATTGCCCAAGTGCATTTCGCCCGGCTCAAATCGGGTTCGCACGCGGGTAAACCGGTCGCTATCAAGGTGCTGCGGCCCAACATGTTGCCGGTCATTGATTCCGATCTGGCGCTGCTGAACGATATCGCGGTGTGGGCCGAGCGTTTGTGGGCCGATGGCAAGCGGCTCAAGCCGCGCGAGGTGGTCGCCGAGTTCGACAAATACTTGCACGACGAACTCGACCTCACGCGCGAGGCGGCGAATGCCAGCCAGTTACGGCGCAATTTTGCCGGGTTGGACCTGTTGCTGGTGCCGGAAATGTACTGGGAGTTTTGCACGCCCAACGTGCTGGTGATGGAGCGGATGGTCGGTGTGCCGATCAGCCAGGTGGCCATGTTGCGGGCGGCGGGCGTGGATATTCCGAAGCTGGCGCGCGAAGGCGTGGAGATATTTTTCACCCAGGTGTTTCGTGATGGGTTTTTCCATGCGGACATGCATCCGGGCAACATTCAGGTCAGCCTCGATCCAGCGCATTTTGGCCGCTATATCGCCCTGGATTTCGGCATCGTCGGCGCGCTGTCCGATTTCGACAAAAATTATCTGGCGCAAAATTTTCTGGCTTTTTTCAAACGCGATTACCACCGTGTTGCCACTTTGCATCTCGAGTCGGGCTGGGTGCCGCCGAACACGCGTGTCGAAGAGCTCGAAAGCGCGATTCGGGCGGTATGCGAGCCTTATTTCGATCGCGCGCTCAAGGACATCTCGCTGGGGCAAGTGCTGATGCGGTTGTTTTCGACGTCACGCCGCTTCAATGTCGAAATTCAACCGCAACTCGTTCTGCTGCAAAAAACCATGCTGAACGTCGAAGGGCTGGGCCGCTCGCTGGATCCCGAACTTGATCTGTGGAAAACGGCCAAGCCTTATCTGGAACGCTGGATGACTGAACAGGTCGGGTTGCGTGGCTGGTACGAGCGGCTCAGGATCGAAGCGCCGCAGTGGAGCAAAACCTTGCCGCAACTGCCGCGCCTGATTCACCAGATGTTGTCGGAGCATCACGAAGTCCAGCGCGGCGCTAACGACGAGACCATGCGTCAGATCCTGCGCCAGCAACGGCGCACTAACCGGCTGCTGGTCGGTGTGCTGGCGTTCGGGGTTGCCGTGGGCGCGGGGGCGGTCATTGCCCATACGTGGCTGGCGTTTGCGCATGTGGGTTGAACGGTTGTCTGGTTGCACGCGGCCTCTGGAGTCTGCATGAACGACAAACCTGCATTGCCGCACCAGTCCGGGCAGGCTGTGTCCGCTTCGGATTTCGTCACGCGTGACCCCGATTTGCCCGCGTTCTGGGATGAGCGCTTTGAGCGCGGTTTTATGCCGTGGGATCAGGCGGGCGTGCAGATAGCCTTCAAGGCTTTCGCCGCGCGTCATGCGCAGGCGTCGGTCCTGATTCCCGGTTGCGGCAACGCCTGGGAGGCGCTTTGGCTGGCTCAGCAAGGCATTGCCGTGCGGGCTATTGATTTTTCCACCCAGGCTGTAGAGGCGGCGCGGCTCCAGTTGGGCCGATACGCTAGCGTGGTCGAACAGGCGGATTTTTTCACCTGGCAGCCGTTGGCCGCACCGGGGCCTGGCTGGATTTATGAGCGGGCGTTTTTATGTGCGCTGCCTCTCGCGCGACGGCGCGACTATGCCGCACGTATGGCGGCGCTGTTGCCGCCAGGAGGGCTACTCGCCGGTTTCTTTTATCTTGGTGCAACGCCCAAAGGGCCTCCGTTCGGAATCGAGCGCGACGAACTCGATGCGCTGCTGCTGCCCGCCTTCGAGTTGCTCGAAGACGAACCCGTTACTGATTCACTCCCCGTTTTTGCCGGAAGGGAGCGCTGGCTGACCTGGGGTCGCCGGCTGTGACCACTTGAGCCGGCTGTCTCTATCGGCGTTAGAAGCAGCCTATTTGCTGTTATAATTCAAGGCTTTGCTGACGTTTACTCGAATTTTGTAGGGAACAGATCATGCCGATCTATGCTTACCGTTGCGACTCATGTGGTTTTGCCAAGGACGTATTGCAAAAGATGAGCGATGCGCCGCTGCATCAATGTCCCGAATGCGGAAAAGACGCTTTTCGCAAACAGGTGACGGCGGCGGGTTTTCAGCTGAAGGGCTCCGGCTGGTATGTCACGGATTTCCGTAGCAGCAATGGCGGAACAGCCAGCGCCAAACCCGTGGCGGGGAGTGATGGAGGCGAGGGGGGCAGCGATAACGCCGCCGCGTCCGGCAGTTCAGCCAGGACAGACGCGGCGGGCAGCACGTCCAGCACGGCGGCAAGTTCAACCGGTACAGCGCAACCGGCAACCTCCGCTGCTGCAGCATCGACGGCAGCACCGGCTGCTGCTGGCACGACGGGCAGTTCCTAGCGGTTGCGCCATCCCGATGGTGGCGCGTGTGGTGATGTTCCGGGTTGGGCCGGGACAGTTTTTGTGGCGGTCACGCGATGATGAAAAAGGCGACATTCAAATCAGTGTTTTTGACTGGCCTGCTAGTGCTGGTGCCGCTGGCGATCACCCTGTGGGTGGTCGGGCTGATTATTGGCACGATGGATCAGACTTTGCTGCTGCTGCCCGATATGTGGCAGCCAGAGCGGGTGCTGGGTTTCCGTTTGCCGGGGCTGGGCGCAGTCCTGACGCTGGCGTTTATCTTCGGCGTGGGGTTGCTGACGCAAAATTTCGTGGGCCAGAAGCTGGTGAAGTGGTGGGAGCAGGTCGTGGTCCACATTCCCGTGGTCGGGCCGATTTATTCCAGCATCAAGCAGGTGTCCGACACCTTGCTGTCCAGCAATGGCAATGCCTTTCGCAAGGCGCTGCTGATCGAATATCCGCGCAAGGGGTCATATACGATTGGGTTTCTGACCGGTGTGCCGGGGGGCGACGTGATTAATCATCTGACGCAAGAACACGTCAGCGTTTATGTTCCCACCACACCTAATCCGACATCGGGTTTCTTTCTGATGATGCCCAAGAGCGAAGTCATCGAGCTCGATATGACGGTCGATGCCGCGCTCAAATATATTGTTTCGATGGGGGTGGTGGCACCAGCGATGCCATCCGCATCGCATGTCGCACCCGCGACGCGCCGTCCGGTCGATCCCCCACTGTAATGCGTCAGTCAGCGCATCCAGCGAATGCATCAATCAATGCCGGTGGGCGCGATGATATCGGGCACACTGTTCACTTTGTACTAAACAAAAGCCAAACATCATGTCGATGAGATCTGAATACTGCGGTCTGGTGACCGAGCAACTGCTGGGCCAAACTGTTTCGCTGTGCGGCTGGGTCCATCGCCGCCGCGATCACGGTGGCGTTATTTTTATCGACCTGCGTGACCGTGAAGGTCTGGTTCAGGTGGTGTGCGATCCTGATCGCGCGGAGATGTTCCAGGCCGCTGAAGGCGTGCGCAATGAGTTTTGCGTGCAGATCAAGGGGGTGGTGCGCAACCGTCCGGAAGGCACGGTCAACGCCAGCCTGAAGAGCGGCAAGATTGAAGTGCTGTGCCACGAACTGGTCGTGTTGAACCCATCGGTGACGCCGCCGTTCCAGCTCGATGACGACAACCTGTCGGAAACCACGCGCCTTACCCATCGGGTGCTCGATTTGCGCCGCCCGCAAATGCAGCAAAACTTGCGCTTGCGCTACCGCGTGACGATGGAAGTGCGTAAATATCTCGATGCGCAGGGTTTCATCGATATCGAAACACCCATGCTCACCAAAAGCACGCCTGAAGGCGCGCGCGATTATCTCGTGCCGTCGCGCACCAATGCCGGACAGTTCTTTGCGTTGCCGCAATCGCCACAGCTTTTCAAGCAGATGCTGATGGTGGCGAACTTCGATCGCTACTACCAGATTGTCAAATGCTTCCGCGACGAAGATTTGCGCGCTGACCGTCAGCCTGAATTCACCCAGATCGATTGCGAAACATCGTTCCTGAGCGAGCAGGAAATTCGTGACCTGTTCGAAGCGATGATTCGCCACGTGTTCAAGGCGACCATGAATGTCGATCTGGGCGATAAATTCCCGGTGATGCTCTATTCAGAGGCCATGCGCCGCTTTGGTTCCGACAAGCCCGATCTGCGCGTCAAGCTGGAGTTTACCGATCTGACCGATGTGGTGAAAGACGTCGATTTCAAGGTGTTCAGCACGCCGGCCAACGACAAGGACGGACGTGTGGCGGCGCTGCGTGTGCCGAAGGGTGGCGAGCTGTCGCGGGGCGAGATCGACAGCTACACCGAGTTCGTGCGTATTTATGGCGCGAAGGGCCTGGCGTGGATCAAGGTCAATGAAGTGGCGAAGGGCCGCGATGGTTTGCAAAGCCCGATCGTCAAGAATCTGCATGATGCCGCGGTGGCGGCCATTATCGAGCGCACGGGTGCTCAGGATGGCGACATCATTTTCTTCGCTGCCGATCGTGCCAAGGTCGTCAACGATAGCCTTGGCGCATTGCGCCTGAAGATCGGCCATTCAGAATTCGGCCGTGCCAATGGCCTCGTCGAGGCTGGCTGGAAGCCTCTGTGGGTCGTGGATTTCCCGATGTTCGAATACGACGAGGAGGACAACCGCTACGTGGCCGCGCATCATCCGTTCACCAGCCCGAAAGATGAGCACCTCGAGTACCTCGAAACCGATCCTGGCCGCTGTCTGGCGAAAGCCTATGACATGGTGCTGAATGGCTGGGAGATCGGTGGCGGCTCAGTGCGGATTTTTCAGGAAGAGGTGCAAAGCAAGGTGTTCCGGGCGCTCAAGATCAGTGCTGAAGAAGCGCGGGCTAAATTTGGTTTTCTGCTCGATGCGCTGCAATACGGCGCGCCGCCGCACGGTGGCATTGCGTTTGGTCTCGACCGCATCATCACGATGATGGCCGGTGCTGATTCGATCCGCGATGTGATCGCCTTCCCGAAAACGCAACGCGCCCAGTGTCTGCTGACGCAAGCGCCAAGCGAAGTCGATGAGCGCCAGTTGCGCGAGTTGCATATCCGTTTGCGTCTGCCCGAGCAAAAGGCGTAAAACCCGTTATGCAAGGGTCGCCGTGTAGTTAAGTTCCCGGCAGCAGAAAAGGCGCATGAGCGCCTTTTCTGCTTTTTGCACTAGAGTCGGAACAGTTTTCTCCTGTTCAACTCCGAGCCAACCTAACCTCGCCGAACCGCCCGCCGTGATCTGCACGAGTTTAGGTTCGCCGTGCGCTCTTCCTTCCTATGCCAAAGCCGCCAAAGATTCCACAATCCGTCCTCGTTGTGATTCACACGCCTGCGCTGGAGGTGCTGATTATCGAACGGGCCGACCGCTCTGGGTTCTGGCAGTCGGTGACCGGTTCGAAAGACCATCTGGATGAACCGCTTGCCGAAACCGCCCTGCGTGAAGTGGCTGAAGAGACCGGTATCGTGGTGGGGCATGGCGGGGTGCCATCGGATGCGTTGTTCGACTGGCAGCATCAGATCGAGTACGAAATTTATCCTGTGTGGCGCCACCGTTATGCTCCTGGCGTGACACGTAACACCGAGCATTGGTTTAGCCTTCAGGTGCCGTACCGCGTGGAGGTCACGCTTGCTCCCCGTGAACACACGGCTTTTCTCTGGCTGCCTTATCAGGCTGCCGCGGCTCGCTGTTTTGCGTTATCCAACCGGGAGGCGATCTTGCAGTTGCCTGAACGCAGGTCTGAACGTTTGTTTCACCATCCGGATGTGCTGCTGAAGGGCGACACGTGATCGGCTTCATCGGTGCAAGGCATCTCAAGCGCTGGCGCGATGCGTTGCCTGGTCCGCGTTATCGGACGGGGTACCGTCTCACCGTCGGCAATGAGGTCCGGCTGTTCGCTTGTGGCGCGTCGTTTTTTGCTGCGTTGCTCGAACGTATTGACGCCGCCATCACGGACGTGATGCTGGAAACCTACATTTTTGCCGACGACAGCGTAGGCCATGCGGTGTCCGCTGCATTGCTGCGCGCGGCGGCGCGTGGCGTACGTGTGCGCGTGATTACCGATGGCCTGGGTACGGGCCGCTTGCCGTTGTTCAACACATGGCCTGCTGGCGGTGTGGCACATCGTATTTACAATCCGCATTTATTCGGCCGCTTTGGTTTTTCGCGCACGCATCGCAAACTGGCTGTGATTGATCAGACATTCGCCTATTGTGGCGGTATCAATATCATCAGGGACGATGTGCAAGACGGGATACTTCTGCCGTTTCCCCGTTGGGATTTCACCGTTGAGCTAAGCGGCCCCGCCGTGGCGGATGTTCGCGCGGCATTTGAGCAGCAGTGGCGGCGTATTCAACTGGGCCACCGGCCCTCGGCTTCGGCGCTACCTTCCCTCAACGTCACCGAAGCGGCCGATGAGCCCGGCAAGCGCCCAGTCTGGCGTCGCGTGCGCAAGCGGATCTTGCCGACGGCGGGCAAGCCCAGTGTGGCGTTCGTCGCACGGGATAACCTGATTAACCGGCGTGCGATCGAAAAGGCCTATCTGGTAGCAATCGGTCAGGCTCGCTCGGAAGTGCTGCTGGCCAATCCGTATTTCATGCCGGGGCGCAAGCTGCGGCGCGCCTTGACACTTGCCGCGCGACGCGGCGTGGAGGTGCGTCTCGTCATCGGCAAAAAGGAATTTGCCGCGCTCGACTACGCCGTGCCCTTTTTATATCGTTCGTTGTTAAAAGCCGGCGTGAAAATTGCCGAATACGAAAAGACGATGCTGCATGGCAAGGTGGCTGTTGTCGATTCGAACTGGTGCACGGTGGGCTCATCCAATCTCGACGCGCTGAGCCTGGTGCTAAACAACGAAGCCAATGTATTGCTCGTGCTGCATCCGGAAATTGAGCTGCTGCGCACCGCGTTGCTCGAGGCGTTTGACGAAGCCCGGTGCATTGATCCGGCCCGTTATGCGGCCCGGCCCGCTGGTGAGCGGTTGCTGAACTGGTGCGCTTACACGGCATACCGCGCAGCGATGAAGCTGCTGACGGTCGGTGGCTACGACTAGCCTCCTCAAGGTTCTGCATGGCTGGACATGACCTGATGGACGGCGCAAACGAGGTAGCAAACATGGGAATAAACATGGAAATAAACATGCCCGTGATCCGGTTAGAAACCGGTTTCTAATAAAGTCCTTGTTTCACCCGGGACGCCCCACAATAATAGAACGCTCGTTCGATTTCTCCCAGTCTTGCAGGAGCCCTCCCTCGTTATGCGTAAAGGCGAACAGACACGCGTCGCAATTCTCGACGCTGCCCTCGATCTGGCTAGCCGCGAAGGGCTCGAAGGCTTGACCATCGGCTTACTGGCGGAGCGCATGCAGATGAGCAAGAGCGGCGTGTTTGCCCATTTTGGTTCACGCGAGGATTTGCAGGTCGAAGCGGTGCGCGAGTATCACCGTCGCTTTGAAGCGGAAGTGTTTTTCCCCAGCTTGCGTGAGATGCGTGGCTTGCCTCGCTTGCGGGCGATGCTTTCCCGCTGGATTGAAAAACGCATTCAGGAAGTCACGACAGGTTGCATCTACATTAGTGGCGCGGTTGAATACGATGACCGTGCCGACAATCCGGTGCGCGAACAACTGGTTGCGAGCGTTACGATCTGGCGCGCGGCCCTGATGCGCGCCATTGCGCAGGCGATGGAAGAACAGCATCTGCGCCCGGATACCGATCCGCAACTGATGCTGTTCGAGTTGTATAGCTTCACGCTGGGCCTGCATCACGACGCGCGTTTTCTGCATTTGTCCGATGCCGTGCAACTGACCTGGGCCGCGCTGGAAAAGCTGATTGTTTCTTATCAAAACCAAAACTACGGTCAAAACCGAAGCCGCTAGCCTGTCAGGCTGACGCTTACCGATTCAACTCCGCGCTGCGGCAGCATCAAGCCGCTCGCACCTGATCAACACCTTGGGAGATAGTGATGGGACAGTACGCCGCGCCCTTGCGCGACATGCAATTTGTGTTGCACGAACTGCTTAACGTCGAAGCCGAAATCAGCCAGATGCCAAAGCACGCCGATCTCGATGCCGACACGATCAACCAGGTGCTGGAAGAAGCGGGCAAGTTTTGTTCCGAGGTACTGTTTCCGCTCAATCAAAGCGGTGACCGGGAGGGCTGCACCTATGTTGGCGATGGCGTGGTGAAAACGCCTGCCGGTTTCAGGGAGGCCTATCAGCAGTACGTCGAAGCCGGCTGGCCGGCGCTAGGTTGCGATCCGCAATACGGTGGCCAGGGCTTGCCGGTATTCGTCAACAACGCGCTCTACGAAATGATGAATTCGGCCAACCAGGCATGGACCATGTATCCGGGCCTGTCGCATGGTGCCTATGAATGCCTGCACGCCCATGGCACGCCTGAGCAGCAGCAAACCTATTTACCCAAGCTGGTGTCCGGTGTCTGGACCGGCACGATGTGTCTGACCGAGCCGCACTGTGGCACCGATCTCGGCATCCTGCGCACCAGGGCCGAGCCGGTCGGCGAGGGTTCCTACGCGATCAGCGGCACCAAGATTTTCATCTCCAGCGGCGAACACGATCTCGCGGAAAACATCATCCATCTGGTGCTGGCACGTTTGCCTGATGCACCGTCTGGCACCAAAGGCATTTCGCTGTTCATCGTGCCGAAGTTCATCCCGGATCAGGCGGGCAACCCGGGTGAGCGCAATGGCGTGAAATGCGGCTCCCTCGAACACAAGATGGGCATTCACGGCAATGCAACGTGCGTGATCAATCTCGATGGCGCCAGGGGCTGGCTCGTGGGTGAGCCAAACCGGGGCTTGAACGCGATGTTCGTGATGATGAACGCGGCGCGTCTGGGCGTCGGCATGCAAAGCCTGGGCCTGACCGAGGTCGCTTATCAAAACTCGCTGGTGTACGCCAAAGAGCGCTTGCAGATGCGCTCGCTGACAGGCCCCAAAGCACCCGAAAAAGCCGCCGATCCGATCATCGTTCACCCCGACGTGCGGCGCATGCTGCTCACGCAAAAAGCCTATGCCGAAGGCGCCCGTGCTTTTTCCTACTGGTCTGCATTGCATATCGACAAAGAACTCTCGCATGCCGACGAAGCCGTGCGCCGTGAAGCGACCGATCTGGTTGCGCTGCTCACCCCTATTTTGAAAGCCTTCATCTCGGACAATGCCTTCGAGAGTACGAACCACGCCATGCAAATTTACGGTGGCCACGGCTTTATCGCGGAATGGGGCATGGAGCAATACGTGCGTGACGCGCGGATCAACATGATCTACGAAGGCACGAACACGATTCAGGCGCTCGATTTGCTGGGCCGAAAAGTGCTCGGTGACATGGGGGCCAAGCTCAAGAAGTTCGGTAAGCTCGTCACCGATTTCGTCGAAGAAGAAGGCGTGAAGCCCGAGATGCAGGAGTTCATCAACCCGCTTGGCGATATTGGCGACAAGGTGCAAAAGCTGACGATGGAAATCGGCATGAAGGCGATGCAAAACCCCGATGAAGTCGGCGCTGCCGCTGTGCCTTACCTGCGCACCGTGGGCCATCTGGTGTTCGCGTATTTCTGGGCGCGCATGGCGCGTATCGCACTCGACAAGCAAGCGTCGGGCGATCCGTTCTACCAGGCCAAGCTGGCCACCGCGCGTTTTTACTTCGCCAAGTTGCTGCCCGAAACAGCGATGACGATTCGTCAGGCACGCGCCGGATCGAAGGCGCTGATGGATGTCGACGAAGCCCTGTTTTAAGGCCTCTGCAGGGGCGGTAGCGCATGCCGCGCCACTAAGCCATAAACTGCAAGATTCACCCGATTCGAGATACTGCTTAACTCCCCCGGAGAAACGACGTGAGCAATCTGATCATTCGCAAGGTAGCCGTATTGGGCGCCGGCGTCATGGGCGCGCAGATCGCTGCGCACCTGATTAACGCCAGGGTGCCGGTGCTGTTGTTCGACCTGCCGGCCAAGGAAGGGCCGAAAAACGCCATCGCCCTCAAGGCCATCGACAACCTGAAAAAACTTTCGCCCGCGCCATTCGGTGTGAAGGACGACGCGCAGTACATTCAGCCCGCCAATTACGACGACGATATCGAAAAACTCGCGCAGTGCGATCTCGTGATCGAGGCGATTGCCGAGCGCATGGACTGGAAGCACGATCTGTACAAAAAGGTGTCGCCGCATATCGCGCCGCACGCGATCTTCGCCAGCAATACCTCGGGCCTGTCGATTACCGCGCTCTCGCAAGGTTTTTCCGACGAACTCAAGGCACGGTTTTGCGGCGTGCACTTTTTCAATCCGCCGCGCTATATGCATCTGGTTGAACTGATTCCAACCGCGTACACGCGTCCGGAAATTCTCGACCAGCTCGAATCGTTTCTTACCAGCGTCGTGGGCAAAGGTGTGGTTCGTGCCAAGGACACGCCGAACTTCATCGCCAATCGCGTCGGGATTTTCTCGATCCTCGCCGTGATGACCGAGGCCGCGAAGTTTGGCCTGCGCTTTGACGAAGTCGATGACCTGACGGGCAGCCGTCTGGGCCGGGCGAAGTCAGCCACCTTCCGCACTGCGGACGTGGTTGGGCTCGACACGATGGCGCACGTCATCAAGACGATGCAGGACAACCTCGCTGACGATCCGTTCTTTCCGGTGTATGCAACCCCCGCCGTACTCGCTGAGCTTGTGAAAAAAGGCGCGCTCGGACAGAAAACCGGCGGCGGTTTTTATCGCAAGGAAGGCAAGACGATCAAGGTGCTCGATCCGAAGACGGGTGAATACGTCGAGGGCGGCGCGAAAGCTGACGAACTGGTGGGCCGTATTCTGAAGCGTCCGCCTGCCGAGCGCTTAAAGCTGCTGCGCGAATCGGAACATCCGCAGGCGCAGTTCCTGTGGGCGATTTTCCGCGATGTGTTCCATTACATCGGCGTGCATCTCGAAGCCATTGCCGATAATGCCCGCGATGTCGATCTGGCGATCCGCTGGGGCTTCGGCTGGAGCGAAGGCCCCTTCGAAGGCTGGCAGACGGCGGGCTGGAAGCAGGTCGCGCAATGGGTTCAGGAAGATATCGCCGCGGGCAAATCGCTCTCTGCCACACCGCTGCCGGGTTGGGTGCTGGAAGGCCCGGTCGCGGACAAGGGCGGCGTGCATACGAACGAAGGCTCATGGTCGCCCGCGTCGAAATCGTTTGTGCCGCGCTCGTCGCTGGCGATCTACAACAAGCAGGTATTCCGCGCGCCGCTGGCCGGTGAGACGGGCGCTGATCCGAAAACCTGGGGCAAGACGCTGTTCGAAACCGATGCCGTGCGTGCCTGGGTCGATGACCGCGCAGGCGAGAACGACGTCCTGATCGTGTCGTTCAAAAGCAAGATGAACACGATTGGACCGAGCGTGCTCGACGGTCTGGTTCAAGCCATCGAGCTTGCCGAAAAAGAATACAAGGGCGTCGTGATCTGGCAGCCGACATCGCTCAAGCTCGGCACGCCAGGCGGGCCTTTTTCCGCTGGAGCCAATCTCGAGGAAGCCATGCCTGCGTTCATGATGGGTGGCGCCAAAGGCATCGAGCCGTTTGTGCAAAAGTTCCAGGACGGGATGATGCGCGTCAAGTATGCGAACGTGCCGGTGGTGGCCGCGGTGTCCGGCATTGCGCTGGGCGGCGGTTGCGAGCTGCTGTTGCATAGCGCCAGGCGCGTGGCGCACATCGAGAGCTATATCGGCCTGGTTGAAGTTGGCGTGGGCCTCGTGCCCGCAGGCGGAGGCCTGAAAGAAGCGGCGTTGCGTGCCGCACAAGCCGCTAGCGCGGTGGGCGCGACTAGCGATTTGCTCAAGTTCGTGCAGAAATCGTTTGAAAACGCCGCCATGGCCAAGGTCTCGGCTTCCGCGCTCGACGCCCGTGAGATGGGGTATCTGAAGCCTTCGGACACGATCGTTTTCAATGTGTTCGAGTTGCTCGACACGGCGAAGAAAGAAACGCGGGCACTGGCTGCCGCAGGCTATCGTCCGCCGTTGCGCGTGACGCATGTGCCGGTTGCGGGCCGCTCGGCGATTGCGACCATCAAGGCTTCACTCGTGAACATGCGCGATGGCCGTTTCATTAGCGATCACGATTATCTGATCGCGGGCCGCATTGCCGAAGCCGTTTGCGGCGGTGACGTCGAAGCGGGCAGTCTGGTCGATGAAGCATGGCTGCTGGCGCTGGAGCGTCGTGCGTTTGTCGATCTGCTCGGCACGCAAAAAACCCAGGAGCGGATCATGGGCATGTTGCAGACCGGCAAGCCGGTGCGTAATTGATTTAGCCGGTCGACAAAGGAGCTTTAAATGACTAAGCAATTGCAGGATGCCTATATCGTCGCCGCCAGCCGCACGCCGATCGGCAAGGCCCCGCGTGGCATGTTCAAAAACACGCGTCCCGATGAGCTGCTGGTGCACGCCATCCGCTCGGCGGTGGCACAAGTGCCGGGGCTCGATACCCGGTTGATCGAAGATGCCATCATCGGCTGTGCGATTCCCGAGGCGGAGCAGGGCCTCAATGTGGCACGCATCGGCGCGCTGCTGGCGGGACTGCCGAATACGGTCGGCGGTGTCACGGTGAACCGTTTTTGTGCCTCGGGTGTGACCGCGCTGGCGATGGCGGCAGATCGTATTCGTGTCGGTGAATCCGAGGTGATGATCGCAGGCGGTTGTGAATCGATGAGCATGGTGCCGATGATGGGCAACAAGCCATCGTTGTCGCCGCATATCTTCGAGCGTGACGAAAACATCGGTATCGCTTACGGCATGGGGCTGACAGCGGAGAAGGTCGCGGAGCGCTGGAAGATCAGCCGTGAAGCGCAAGACCAGTTCTCGGTCGAATCGCATCGCAAGGCGATGGCCGCGCAGCAGGCGGGTGAATTCAAGGATGAGATTTCACCGTTCACGATCATCGAGCGCTTCCCGGATCTCGCTAGCGGCGAAATTAAAACGAAGTCACGCGAGGTCGCGCTCGATGAAGGTCCACGTCAGGACACTTCGCTCGAAGGTCTGGCGAAGCTGCGAGCGGTGTTTGCGAACAAGGGCTCGGTGACGGCAGGCAATAGCTCGCAAATGTCGGATGGCGCAGGCGCGCTGATCGTCGTGTCGGAAAAGATGCTCAAGCAGTTCAACCTGACGCCGCTGGCGCGTTTTGTCAGCTTCGCGGTGCGCGGCGTGCCGCCGGAAATCATGGGCATCGGGCCCAAAGAAGCGATTCCGGCTGCGCTCAAGGCAGCGGGCCTGAAGCAGGACGACCTCGACTGGATCGAATTGAACGAGGCGTTTGCGGCGCAGTCGCTGGCGGTGATGCAGGATCTCGGGCTGGACCCGGCGAAGATCAATCCGCTGGGTGGCGCGATTGCGTTGGGCCATCCGCTGGGTGCGACGGGTGCGATCCGCGCCGCCACGCTGGTTCATGGCTTGCGTCGGCGCAAACTGAAGTACGGCATGGTGACGATGTGTGTCGGCACCGGCATGGGCGCAGCGGGTATTATCGAATGTCTGTAGCCTGTAATCAGCAGCTTGGCTAACAGACATCGAACAGGCATTGCGAACAGGCATTGCGAACAGGCATTGGTTAACGGCTCGCATCATTCACATGCGAGCCGTTTTTCATTAGAGGAGTACAGCGATGGCGATGGATATTCTGGTCGAGCGTGCAGACGGTGTGTTGACGCTGACCTTCAACCGGCCTGACAAGAAGAACGCGATTACCGCGGCGATGTATCAGACGCTAGCGGATTCGCTCGTCGGTGCGCAAAACGATACAGGGGTGCGCGTTATCCTGATTCGTGGCAGTGGAGGCGCATTTAGCGCGGGTAACGATCTCGATGATTTTGCCAGGTCGCCGATGCTCGGTGAGCAGGCCCCGGCGATCCAGTTTTTGCGCGCGATCAGCACCGCTGAGAAACCGTTAGTGGCGGCTGTCGAAGGTGTAGCCGTGGGGATAGGCACGACCTTGCTGTTGCATTGCGACCTGGTCTATGCCGCCGAGAGCGCGACGTTCTCGCTGCCTTTCACGCAACTGGGGCTGTGTCCGGAGGCCGCATCGAGCCTTTTGTTGCAACGGGTGGCGGGTTATCAACTGGCAGCGGAAAAGCTGTTGCTAGGCGAGGCTTTCGATGCAGCCGAGGCACACCGGATGGGGTTTGTGAACCGCGTGCTGCCCGCTGCCGGGCTTGATGCGTTTGCGCGTCAGCAAGCCTTGAAATTGACAGCGCTACCCGCTTCGTCGTTGCGGGTGAGCAAGACTTTGATGAAGCGCGCGAGCCAGCACGAACTGCAAACGCAGATGACCGACGAGGCTTTGCACTTCGCCAAAATGCTGTTGTCGCCGGAGGCACGCGAGGCATTCAAGGCCTTTTTCGAAAAACGCAAACCGGATTTTCGCCAGTTCGACTGAATCGGCTCAATGGGCCTCGCACTGAATCAAGCCGTGCCGTAATCGACATAGCTGTCGTCGCGGCAAAAGCTGACGAGGCGCACTCCCGCCTGACGCGCTAGCGCCAGCGCCAGCGAAGACGGCGCGGAGATGGTGGCCACCATCGGCATGCCCACTCTCGCGGCTTTGCGTACGAGTTCATAGCTGGCGCGGCTGGAGAGAAACACAAAACCGTCCTGCAGGTCCATCCGCCGCAGCATGAGCTGGCCGATCAGTTTGTCCAGCGCATTGTGGCGGCCCACATCTTCGAACGCGTAGCGGATCGTGCCGCTGGCATCGCACCAGGCCGCTGCATGCAGGCCGCCCGTCAGTCGTGTGAGTGTCTGATGAGCGGGCAAGCCGCGGGCGGCACGGGCGAGCGCATCGGGGGCGAGGCGCGCCAGAAAACCCGTATCGGGTACGCGCTCAGGCGCCAGATCGAGCAGCGCGATGCTTTCGATGCCGCACACGCCACAACCGGTGCGGCCTGTAAGCGCCCGGCGTTTTTCCTTGAGCATGGCGAAGGTCTGCTGTAGCACCGTCAGATGCACCTCGGCATGCGGTATTTCACCGGCATGCAGAACGACTTCGATATCCTGAATCTCGCTGCGGCTGGTGGCGATACCCTCCGAGATCGAAAAGCCCAGCGCAAAGGCTTCCAGATCGCGTGGCGTCGCCATCATCACCGCATGCGAAATCCCATTGAATATCAGGGCCACGGGCCATTCCTGGCCTACGTGATCGGTGCAGGTTTCGACCGTGCCGGAGCGATACCGGCTGACCTGGCAGGGAATCTCGCCTGGTTCGTCGTTGAGGTTGTGTTCGTTCATGGGTTCGGCTCCGGGTTAAGGGCGACCACGTCCTACAATATGCCGCATGCAACGCTAGGCGCCACACCAGGTTTCGCGCCGCATATTAGCCACGAACTACCCGCCACGAGGATGTGTCCATGGAACTTCACGCGTTACCGCTGCTGTTTAACTTCGAAATCGCCTCATCGCAGAACCTGACGTTCATCCCGATGGCGGTACGTTTTAACCTGGACCGCTGTGGCTTGCGCATCTCGCTTGCGCAATGGCAAACCTTGCCTCATGCCGCGCGCGAACAACTGGCGCGCTATCCACTCGAGGACCACGCCGCCGCAACGTTTGCTGCTGCCTTACACGCGCTGCTGGAGGCGCATCACAGCGGCGCGGCTGAACGCTTCGCCCCGGAGGCTAGTCCGGCCTGGCGCAATAGCGAAGCCGTGCCAGCCAGCGTGACCGCGCAAGCCATCCTCGCGGATGCGCCTGCGCCAGATGCCGCGCAGTGGGCGGCGCTGACGCTGTTTCAGCGTTACGTGCTGGCCAAGCTGTCGCGCAAGCCGCACGCCAATCACGATTTCATCCCTGCGCTCAGGGAGTTTGGCCTGACGCGGGACTAGCCTGCCCGAGTGCGGGTAATTCGCGCGGACGACGGTTGCTATCGGTGGCGACGTAGGTCAGCGTGGCCTCCGTGACTTTTACGACCTCCTGGGTCAGGCTCATACGTTGCGCGTACACCTCGACATCCACCGTGATCGAGGTTCGGCCGGTTTTGACGATGCTGGCGTAAAAGCTCAGTAAATCGCCGACAAATACAGGCTGCTTGAAGACAAACGAATTGACCGCGATGGTTACCACGCGCCCATTGGCGCGGCGGCTTGCCGGGATCGACCCGGCGATATCGACTTGCGCCATGATCCAGCCGCCAAACACATCGCCATGCACATTGGCATCGGATGGCTGAGGCATGACGCGCAGTGCGGGGGAGGTGATGGGCAGGTCGAGGGGTTCGGTCATGAGGAACACTTGAACTCGTAAAATCGTCAAAAAACAGATGAATGAGATGGAATACCGATGGAATACCACCAGAGCAGGAGAGGAGGCGCTTACCCGAAATGAACGATGTCCTGCGAGCCTCGGCATGGCGGCATCGGATAAAGCCAGCGAGAGCAGCTAGAGGCGCCTTCTGCGACAATACAGCGCTCGGGAATTGTACGGGAAAGCGCCACCGCGGTTGCACGCGCAGCGCACAATCGGGGGGCCTCGGGCGCGGAACCCTCGCGTTTTCCGGGCCCTGTCCGGGGTCACGCGTTCATCCTCCACGTCATTTCGTTTTTCTTCAGCCGGGCCTTATGCGCAGCACTTCTGCTTCTTCCTCGCCGTCCCCGTCTTCAGCCGCACGCTCTGCCAGGCGCAGCGACTGGCAGACCATCCTGTCGCTGCTGCCTTATCTCGCCACCTATAAATGGCGCGTCGTGCTGGCGCTCAGTTGCCTGATCGGGGCGAAGGTAGCCAATCTTGGCGTGCCGATCGTGATGAAGCGGATCGTCGATAGCTTGGCCTCGGTGCAACAATTGAGCGCCCTGGGACGCGCCGAGAACGCGCCCGCCATTGTGTTGCTGGGCGGCGTGGGCATGCTGGTGGTGGCGTATGCGCTGGTGCGGCTTTCTACCTCGCTGTTTACCGAGTTGCGCGAAGTCCTGTTTGCGAAAGTCACCGAAAGCGCCGTGCGCCAACTGGCGCTGAAAGTGTTTCAGCATCTTCATGCACTGTCGTTACGTTTTCATCTTGAGCGGCAAACGGGCGGTATGTCGCGCGATATCGAACGCGGCTCGCGCGGCATCACGCAACTGATTTCATATTCGCTCTACAGCATCTTGCCGACGCTGGTTGAAGTAGGCCTCGTGCTGGGGTTTTTCGTCATCAAGTACGAGGCTTATTACGCGATCGTCACGTTTATCGCGTTGGTGGTCTACATCACGTTCACGATCAAGGTCACCGAATGGCGCACGCATTTTCGCCGGACGATGAACGATCTCGATTCGCGCGCCAACTCCCGTGCAATCGATTCGCTGCTGAACTACGAAACCGTTAAATACTTCGGCAACGAAGCCTGGGAAACCGAGCGCTACGACGAAAACCTCAAACGCTATCGCAGCGCGGCCATCAAGTCGCAAAACTCGCTGTCGGTGCTGAACTTTGGCCAGCAGGCCATCATCGGCACGGGGCTCGTGTTTATCCTGTGGCGCGCCACGCAAGGGGTGATGAGCGGTCATCTGACGTTGGGCGATTTTGTCCTGATCAACACGTTCATGTTGCAGTTGTACATTCCGCTGAATTTTCTCGGCGCGGTGTACCGCGAACTCAAACAAAGCCTGACAGACATGGACCGTATGTTCACGCTGCTCGATGTGACGCGCGAAGTGCCGGATGCCGCAGCGGCCCCGGCGCTGGTGGTGCGGGGCGCGGAGGTGCGCTTCGAGCATGTGAAGTTTGCTTATGAGCCTGCACGCACGATCCTGCATGACGTAAGCTTCACCATCGCAGCGGGTACGACCACGGCGGTGGTGGGCCACAGCGGCTCAGGCAAATCGACGCTGGCGCGGCTGATGTTTCGCTTCTACGATCTCGAACGTCCTGACGGCGGTGCGATCACGATAGACGGGCAGGACATCCGCGATGTCGCTCAGGATTCGCTGCGCGCGGCGATTGGCATCGTGCCGCAGGACACGGTGCTGTTCAATGACACGATTTACTACAACATTGCCTATGGCCGTCCGTCCGCGAGCCGTGAGGAAGTGCTGGCCGCGGCGCGGGCGGCGCATATCCACGAGTTCATCGAAGGGCTGCCCGATGGCTACGACACGCCGGTGGGCGAGCGCGGGCTCAAGCTGTCCGGCGGTGAAAAGCAACGCGTGGCGATTGCCCGCACCGTGCTGAAAAATCCCCCGATCCTGATTTTCGACGAAGCGACTTCGGCGCTTGATTCACGCTCCGAGCGCGCGATCCAGCATGAGCTGGATCAGATCGCGCGGGAGCGCACCACACTGATCATCGCGCATCGTCTTTCGACGGTGGTGCACGCGCAGCAGATTCTCGTGATGGACAAGGGGCGCATCGTCGAGCGGGGGACGCACGCCGAGTTATTGCGCGCGGGCGGTCCATTTGCGCAGATGTGGGCGTTGCAGCAGCGTGCCGCGCAAAGCGGCGCGGATACCACGGCCAGTGGGCTCAGCGCTTCGTCGTCATTGAGCGCCGCGGACGTCGCGGACCAATGACGGATGAACGGGGTGGGCAAGAGGCTTGGGCGCATGGGCCAGCAGATGCTGGTCGAGCGCCTGAAGCTGCGCAGGCGTGCCCACGTTTGCCCAAAGCCCGTCGTAACGCTCGCCGCTGACGTGCCCGGCAGCGATGGCCTCGCGGTAAAACGGCGTGAGCGCGCAGCGCGTGCCAGGCGTCAACGTACGAAACATGCGCGTGTCGTACAGCCCGATATTGGCGAATGTCAGACGCGGCATCGCGTTGAGCGATACCTGTCCATCAACCAGGGCGAAATCCCCTGCCGCATGAAACGGCGGGTTGGGCACCAGGACCAGATGCATGCCGGGGTCGCTTGACGCAGCGAGCGCGGCGCGCTGTGCGTTGAGCCGGGCATAGTCGAAATCGGCGTAAACGTCCCCGCTGACCGCCAGAAAAATCTCGGGTGCACCGGCGTCTTCGAGTAGCGGCAGCGCCTTGGCGATGCCGCCAGCTGTCTCCAGCGGAGCAGGTTCGGGGGAGTAGCGCAACTCAACCTGCCAGCGCGAGCCATCGCCCAGGGCCGCTTCGATCTGTTGGCCGAGCCACGCGTGATTGATCACGATGGTTCGCATGCCTGCTTGCGCGAGCCGCTCGATTTGCCAGACGATCAACGGTTTGCCGCCCGCTTCGAGCAGTGGCTTGGGCGTGGCGTCGGTCAGCGGACGCATCCGCTCGCCGCGTCCAGCGGCGAAGATCATCGCTTTGGTGAGGCGCGTGGGCGTGGCCATGATCTAGAAGGTATAGCCGACGTCGGCGGTCTGGCCTTCCAGTTCATCAAGCAAGTGGGCTAGCGGCGCAAGCGGCCGGTAGCGTTGCGCCACCTTGCGCGCGTAGCCGATGATGCGCGGCAAATCCTGTACGTACTGCGGTTTGCCGTCGCGGTGATGGATTCGGCAAAAGAGCCCCAGCACCTTGATATGCCGTTGCAAACCCATCCATTCGAGCTGGCGGTAGAACTCGCCAAAATCTGCATCGACTGGCAGCCCCGCTTTTTTGGCGTGTTCCCAGTAATAGGCGAAGCAGTCGAGCTCGAAGGCTTCATCCCAACTGATGAAGGCGTCGCGCAGCAGGGACACGACGTCATAGGTGATGGGCCCATAAACGGCATCCTGGAAGTCGAGCACTCCTGGATTGGGCGTGGCTTGCATCAGGTTGCGCGGCATGAAATCACGCAGCATGAACACCTGAGGCTGGGCGCGGGCGCTGGCGATCAGCAGCGCGAAGGTTTGGTCGAGCAGCCTGCGCGTGGCGTCATCGACTTCGCGGCCCAGATGACGGCCGATGAACCATTCAGGCATCAGCTCCATTTCGCGGCGCATGAAGCTTGCGTCGAACGGGGGCAGGACGTCTTCGCGCGTGGCGAGCTGCCAGCGGATCAGCGCATCGAGCGCATCGCGCAGCAGCGAACGGGCGTTATCGGCGTTCAGCACACTCAGATAAGAGGTGGTGCCCAGATCGGTGACGAGCATGAAACCGCGTTCATAGTCGGCTTGCAGTACCTGCGGGACATGCACGCCAGCCGTTTGCAGCAGGCCGGCGATGGCGGCGAATTCACGGCATTTTTCAGGCGGCGGGGCATCGACGGCGATCAGCGTCGATAAGTGGCCGTGAGGCATATCGTGATGCGCGTCGAGGCGAAAGTAGCGGCGAAAACTGGCATCGGCCGATGCCGGAGCGAGCGAGGCAAGATTGAGGCCGTATGAGCCGGCGAGGGGTAAAAGCCACGCGCGGAGTTGTTCGAGACGGGTGTCAGGGGAGGGCGAAGCGCTGATGGGGGTCATGAAAACCGGGGGGCAAAATCAGAAGGAACAACGTCTTGCCATATAATACCCCACGACTTTTTTGAGGCGATTCGCGCCAGCTTTCCGCATTCCGTCTGCCTGCCAGCCTTGTTGCTTGCTTCATCGCTTAAGCCTTACTGCTTGCCTTAGCGTCCGGGCGTTATTTTGATATGCGTATGCATGCCACCGCGGCTGCCACGCTTTGACTACCCCGGCGGGGCTGCTTTGCCAAACCCGACTACATGCCGCCCAGACAGTTTTCCAAAAAGATTCCCTGTTGCGAACGCATGCCGCGCAAACGGCAGCTGGCTGCGGCATTGATCGCCGTGCCGGGCCTCGTGCAGGCTCAGCTGTCAGGCGCGGCAGCGCAGCCACAGCGGCTCGATGTGCCATGGGGCTTGCGGCTGGCCCCCCAGCTTGAAGAGCATCCGCTGGCGCCGGGCCAGCAACCTCCCGTTTTCCTGCTGGGCAAGCTGGTGACCGCCACTACCGATCAGGACATGGCAGTGCGCGAAGCCGCTGAAGTACGGCGCAACACCGTGGTCATCAAGGGTGATGCGCTGCACTACGATCAGGACACGGATATGGCCGATGCTTACGGCCAGGTGCATGTCATCAACAACGGCAATACGTTTGCTGGCCCCGAAGCGCATCTGAAGGTCGAATCGAACGAAGGCTACATGATCGCGCCGAAGTACCGCTTCAATGTGACGGGCGGCTCGGGCAGCGCGGAGCGCGTCGATCTGCTCGACAACGAGCGCTCGAGGTTCACCCAGGGCACGTACACTGGGTGCCAGTGCGCCGTGAACCCGGCCTGGTATATCAAGGGCAGCGAGTTTGTGTTCGATACCGGCGCAGATGAAGGTACCGCCCGCAATGGGGTGCTGTTCTTTCAGGGCGTGCCCGTGTTTGCCAGCCCCTGGATGTCGTTTCCGCTGTCAGGGGAGCGCCGTAGCGGAATTTTGCCGCCCATCGCGTCAATGAGTTCGAACAATGGTTTCGAAATCTCCGCGCCGTACTACTTCAATATCGCACCCAACCGCGACCTGACCCTGACGCCACGCCTGATGACAAAACGCGGCGTGCAGGTGCAGGCGTCGTTTCGCTATCTGTCGCCGACCTACGCGGGCTCGATCACTGGCGAGTTTTTGCCGAATGACCGCATCACCCATACCAACCGGTATGCACTTTATATTCAGCACAGCCAGAATTTCGGCGGCGGTTTTGGTGGCTACATCTACTACAACAAGGTTTCGGACAATACGTATCCGGAAGACCTGTCGTCCTCGGTGAACCAGTTTCTGAATGGCACCCAGCTGCTGTATCAGCAAGAAGTTGGGCTGACGTACAACAATGGTCCGTGGTCGGTGCTGGCGCGCGAGCAGAACTGGCAAACGCTCAGCCCATCCGTGGCGCCCTATGGCCGCGAGCCGCAATTAAACGTCAAGTACACGAAGTACAACGTCCACGGTTTTGATTTTGGCGTGGAAGCCGATTATTCGCGGTTCCGGATTACCACGGCGGATACCACCGAAGGCGACCGGGTACTCTTCAACCCGTATCTGTCTTATTCGGTGGTGGGCCCCGGTTACTTTGTCACGCCGAAAGTGCAATGGCACCTGGCGTCGTACAACCTGAACCATATTGCATCGACAGCGCCGCTTGGCCAGCCGAAAAATTTCACCGAATCGATCCCGACGCTGTCATTTGATACCGGGCTGATTTTCGACCGTTCGGTGCGGCTCTTCGGCCAGAGTTTCATTCAGACTCTTGAGCCCCGGCTGTACTACGTGTACACGCCTTATCGGAACCAGGCGTTCGCGCCGCTGTTCGACACCGGCGAATCCGATTTCGGCATGGCGGAAATTTTCCAGCCGAATACCTTTGTCGGCAACGATCGTATTGCTGACGCCAACCGTCTGACCGCCGCCATCACCACGCGCTTTATCAACCCGGCGACGGGCGATGAGCGCGCACGCTTTGTGCTGGCGCAGCAGTATTACTTTGAGGGCCAGCGCGTCACGCTGCTGCCGGGGCAATCCACCAGCCAGGCGAAGCATTCGGATTTGATCGCGGGCGCATCCATCAAGCTCGGCGCGGGTTTTGCATCCGAAACCGCGTTTCAGTACAACGCCGACAACAACCAGTTTGTCAAAACCAGCGTGGGTTTCGGCTTTAGTCCGGCGGCGAGCAAGGTGATCAATGTTTCATATCGCTATACCCGTGCCAACACCACGCTCGATTACCAGCCGATCAACCAGATCGTGATGTCAGGGCAGTGGCCGTTCATGCGCCGGGTGTATGGCGTAGGGCGTCTCAATTACGATGTGCGCAGCAGGCGCGTTGTCGATAGTTTGATCGGTTTGCAATACGATGCCGATTGCTGGGCGCTGGGGGTCGGGCTGCAACGCTTTGCCAACGGGGTAAATACCTTGGGCGCCCCGGTTTCCAGCACGCGTATTCTGGCTCAACTGACGTTCAAGGGCTTGTCGAGCGTCGATAACGGGCTCATGAATGCATTCCGGGCCAGCGTGCCGGGGTATGCACCCTTGCCACCGCCACCGCCGCCCGAGGCGCGTTTCACTAATTACGAATGATGGACATGAAGTCATTCATCCAGTGCAAAAAGACGGACGGCGCGCGTTTCGTCGTGTCTCGCGCCTATCTCTTCTTATCGGAGTGTCTGTGACGATCATCAAACCCTTCAAGCTCATCAAGCCCGGCAAGTCATTGAGTCTGGCTGCCCTGGCGGTCTCTTTTGCCGTAACGGCATCCTTCCTGCTGGCGTCACCCGCCCGGGCCCAGGCGCTGAGCGCGAGCAACAATGCGGGCCGGATGGTGGACACCATTGCCGCGGTGGTCAATAACGGCGTGATCACCCAGCGTGAGCTCAACGAGCGGGTGAGACTGATCGCCCAGCGGCTCAACCAGCAAAATGCGCCGTTGCCTCCCATGGACCAGTTGAGCCAGCAGGTATTGAGCCAGATGGTACTGGAGCGTATTCAGCTGCAACGAGCGCGTGAAGACGGCATTGTCATCGACAACGATATGCTCCAGAAAACGCTCGGACGGCTGGCCGAGGCCAATCACCTGTCGCTCGATGCTTACCGTGCGCAGATCGAAGCGCGTGGGGTGCCGTGGGAGACCTTCGTGGGTGACGCCAAAACCGAGATGCTGCTCTCACGTCTGCGCGAGAAAGAGGTGGACAGCAAAATCACGGTGTCGGACGCCGAAGTGGCGAATTACATCGCCAGCCAGCGCGGTCCGAATGCCGGTCTGACCAGCGATTTACGCCTCGAGCACATTCTGGTGAAAGCGCCGCTGGACGCATCGCAAACCGATATCGAAGCGGCTCAGCAAAAGGCCGAGGCGCTGCTGCAACAAGCTAGCAGTGGTACTTCTTTCGGGAAGCTGGCGAAAGCCAGCTCGCAAGCCAGCGATGCCGCGAAGGGTGGCGATCTGGGTTTTCTGCCGGTCTCGCAACTGCCGGCCGATTTCGTCAAGGCCGCGAGCACGTTGCGTCCAGGGCAGGTCAATCCGCAACTGATCCGTACCAGCGATGGTTTTGAAATCGTGCGTCTGGTGGACCGCCGTGCGGGCAAGGGTTTGACGCCAGGTAACGCGCCGAAGCTCATGCAAACACATGTACGTCATATTTTGCTGCGTGTCGGCGAAGGCATGTCCGAGCCAGCCGCGCGGCAAAAGCTGCTGGATATTCGCAAGCAGATCGAAGCAGGGGGCGATTTCGGCAAGTTCGCGCGGACGTATTCGCAGGATGGCTCGGCTTCGCAAGGCGGTGACCTGGGCTGGGTCAGCCCCGGCGAAACCGTGCCCGAGTTCGAACGCGCGATGAACAGCCTGCAAGACGGCCAGATCAGCAACCCCGTGCGCAGCGAGTACGGCTATCACCTGATCGAAGTGCTGGCGCGGCGCGAATCGGAAGGCTCAGTGGCGCAACAGATGGATATGGCGCGCCAGGCCATTGGTCAGCGCAAGGCCGAGCAGGCTTATTCCGACTGGTTGCGTGAACTGCGCGATACCGCCTACGTGGATATCAAGCCAGGCGCATTAAGCGACGCGGCAGCGCGTTAGTGTCCGTCATGCCGCCCGCAGCGTTAGCCTCCGGCCTGGTGCATATAGCGCTGACCACAGGCGAACCTGCGGGCGTGGGGCCGGAACTGACGGCGCAAGCACTGGCGGGTGCCGCAACGCGTTGGCCGCAGGCGCGATTCACGGTACTAGGCGACACGGCGTTGCTGCATCAACGGGCTCAAAGAGTCGGCCTGGACTGGGCCGCACTGCCATCCCAACAGGTACAGATTGCACATCGCCCGCTGGGCGCGCCGTCTGAGCCTGGGCAACTGAATCCGGCGAATGGCCGCTATGTGCTGGCGTTACTGGATGAGGCGATCGATGGCGCGCTGGCTCAGGCTTATGACGCGATCGTCACTGCGCCGCTGCAAAAAAGCACGATCAACGAGGCCGGTGTGCCCTTTACCGGCCACACCGAATATCTGGCGCAGCGTACCCATACGTCACGCGTCGTGATGATGCTGACGGGCACGGGCCAGCACCCGCTGCGCGTAGCGCTGGCGACCACGCATCTGGCGCTCAAAGACGTTCCCGCCGCGCTGACTGTCGATAGCCTCGTTGCAACCCTGGGCATCATTCATCATGATTTATCGCGTTTTTTTGGCTTGCCCTCGCCGCGCATTCTGGTGACCGGACTCAATCCCCATGCCGGCGAAAACGGTTATCTAGGCCGCGAAGAAATCACGGTGATTACGCCTGCGCTGAACCGTGTCCGTGCGTCAGGTATTGACGCACGCGGGCCGTATCCCGCCGATACGCTGTTTCAGCCGCGCCACCTCGACGAGGCGGATTGCGTGCTGGCGATGTACCACGATCAAGGCTTGCCCGTGCTGAAGTACGCCACGTTTGGCGCTGGCATCAACATCACGCTAGGGCTGCCGCTCATCCGCACCTCTGTCGATCACGGCACGGCACTCGATCTGGCCGGCACCGGCACCGCAGATCCGGGCAGCCTGATTGCCGCGATTGATACGGCCGTCACGATGGCCATGCATCGCCGTCAGCCGTCCGCTGTCGGGCAATGAACCGAAAACCCGCAACAAACCTGATAAAGCCTTTTCAATGAACCACAACTCTAGCCGGCAGCATCAGGGCCACTTTGCGCGCAAGCGTTTCGGACAGAATTTTCTTGTCGATGAAAGCGTGATTGATTCGATCGTTGACGTGATTCGTCCGCAACGCGGCGAACGCATGGTTGAAATCGGTCCTGGGCTTGGCGCACTCACCGCACCGCTTATCGAACGGCTATCGACACCGCAAGCACCGCTGCATGCCGTTGAACTGGACCGTGACCTGCTGGGACGGCTCAAGCAGAAGTTCGGCGTGTTGCTCGAATTGCATGCGGGCGATGCGCTCGCGTTCGATTTCGGTGCACTGGCGCTGCCTGGCGAACAGCCGACGCTGCGCATTGTTGGCAACTTGCCGTACAACATTTCAAGCCCGCTGCTGTTTCATCTGACAACGTTCGCGCCGAAGGTGATTGATCAGCATTTCATGCTGCAAAACGAAGTGGTAGAGCGCATGGTGGCTGAACCCGGCACCAAGGCTTTTAGCCGGCTGTCGGTGATGCTGCAGCATCGTTATGTGATCGACAAGCTGCTCGACGTGCCACCGGAGGCTTTCCAGCCGCCGCCGAAGGTCCATTCAGCGATTGTGCGAATGATCCCCTACGCCGCAGGCGAAAGGCCATCCGTCGATGTGGCGACGCTGGGCGCGGTGGTGAGCGCGGCGTTTTCGCAGCGGCGCAAGATGCTGCGCAATACGCTGGCGGCGTTTCGTGAGACGGTGGATTTTGCGGCGCTCGGTTTCGACCTGGCGCGGCGTGCCGAAGACGTGCCGGTGGATGAATATGTGCGCGTGGCGCAGCAGGTGATGGCATCGGGTGTACCGCTGCCGGTGGTGGCGGGGACGGTTGTCGATGATGCGGATTAGGGCGGAGCGAAACGCCAGGAGATGAGTGGCTTGGCGAATGTGCTGCTTTTTCCGTTTGCTTTTGCCATGACGAAGCCCCCAGGCGTTGGCTGATTTGTTGGTGCGTGGCTGGGGGCGGGCAGTATTTCAACAATCCGTTGCAATCAGCGGCGGTGCGAAGGAAGCGGATTCGCGCCGCGGCTCCCATGTGGTGATGGCCGGAGATTTGCCATAGGCCGCCAGCAGGCCCTGGTACATCATCTCGGCCTGGCGGTCGATCTCTAACGTGGCTGCGGATAGGGATTGCAGGGGTTGCAACGCGGACTGTTGCAGCGGCGTGCGTGCTTCGGCCTGGAGCGGTTTCCAGTTCTGCGAGGGCAGCGCGCCAAACTCTTCTTCACCTGCGCGCTTGAGCCCTGCCGCGTAGGCCTTGTCTAGCCAGTAACCCACCGGGTCAGACAGATGCCGGTTCTCGCCGGGCATGCTCATCAGGCTCTGCGCGCGCGGAGCCCGGCTGGCGCGTTGCGCGATGGTCTCCTTGTCCCAGACGGTGCCGTCGGCGAATCTCAGCGCCTCGACGCCCTTGACGTATTCGCTGCCGGATTTTGCCAGCTGGTCGACGAGTTTTAGCTCGTTGTGCGCACCTTTGAGGGTGATGAGCACGTTCTCGCTGTTGTATTCCTCGCGGCTCAGGATGACGTCTTCGGGACGAATATCGTCATCGAATTTCACCACGTCGATGTAGCGCTTGCTGAAGTCGTAGCCTTCGATGATCCTGTTGTGGCCCGAGTGTTTGCCGAAGCGGTAGGTGTCGCTGCCGTCACCACCGTAGAGCGTGTCATTGCCTGCGCCGCCATCCATGAGATCGTCACCGTTGAAGCCCTGAATGAGGTCGTCGCCTGGCGTGCCTTTGAGCGTCATGAGCGCGACGTCTTCCTTGCTCCATGTCGTGCCGTTGGCGAACTTGAACTGCTCGATGGCGGCGAAGAATTTCTGTTCGTGTTGCCGGAACTGGTCGCGGATACGCAGCACGCTGTCCGAGCCCCTGATCGTGATGAGCAGGTCGTCGCTGCGGCCATCGCGTTTGACGGTTATGTCTTCGGGTTTGATCTCCGTATCGAAGCGCACGACGTCTGTGTATTTGTCCTGGAAGTCACTGCTCTCCGCGATGGTGTCGTTGCCGGAGCGTCTGCCGAAGAGATAGGTGTCATTGCCATCGCCGCCGTAAAGCGTGTCGTTGCCTGCACCGCCATCCATGAGGTCGTCGCCGTTGAAGCCCTGGATGATGTCGTCGCCTGGCGTGCCTTTGAGCGTCATGAGCGCGACGTCTTCCTTGCTCCATGTCGTGCCGTTGGCGAACTTGAACTGCTCGATGGCGGCGAAGAATTTCTGTTCGTGTTGCCGGAACTGGTCGCGGATACGCAGCACGCTGTCCGAACCCCTGATCGTGATGAGCAGGTCGTCGCTACGGCCATCGCGTCTGACGGTTATGTCTTCGGGTTTGATATCTGCGTCGAAACGCACGACGTCTGTGTATTTGTCCTGGAAGTCACTGCTCTCCGCGATGGTGTCGTTGCCGGAGCGTCTGCCGAAGAGATAGGTGTCATTGCCATCGCCGCCGTAAAGCGTGTCGTTACCTGCACCGCCATCCATGAGGTCATCGCCGTTAAAGCCCTGAATGAGGTCGTCGCCTGGCGAGCCTTTGAGCGTCATGAGCGCGACATCTTCCTTGCTCCATGTCGTGCCGTTGGCGAACTTGAACTGCTCGATGGCGGCGAAGAACTTCTGTTCGTGTTGCCGGAGCTGGTCACGGATACGCAGCACGCCATCCGAGCCCCTGATGGTGATGAGCAGATCATCACTACGACCATCGCGTCTGACGGCTATGTCTTCAGGTTTGATATCCGCATCGAAACGCACAACGTCTGTGTATTGGCCCTGGAAGTCGCTGCTCTCCGCGATGGTGTCGTTGCCGGAGTGTTTGCCGAAGCGGTAGGTGTCGTTGCCATCACCACCATAAAGCGTGTCGTTGCCTGCACCGCCATCCATGAGGTCGTCGCCGTTGAAGCCCTGGATGATGTCGTCGCCTGGCGTGCCTTTGAGGGTCATGAGCGCGACATCCTCCTTGCTCCATGTCGTGCCGTTGGCAAACTTGAACTGCTCGATAGCGGCGAAGAATCTCTGTTCGTGTTGCCGGAGCTGGTCGCGGATACGCAGCACATTTTCCGAGCCCCTGATCGTGATGAGCAGGTCGTCGCTGCGGCCATCGCGTTTGACGGTTACGTCTTCGGGTTTGATATCCGCATCGAAACGCACGACGTCTGTGTATTTGTCCTGGAAGTCGCTGCTCTCTGCGATGGTGTCGTTGCCAGAGCGTCTGCCGAAGAGATAGGTGTCGTTGCCATCACCACCATAAAGTGTGTCGTTGCCTGCACCGCCATCCATGAGGTCGTCGCCGTTGAAGCCCTGGATGAGGTCGTCGCCCGGCGTGCCCTTGAGCGTCATGAGCGCGACGTCCTCCTTGCTCCATGTCGTGCCGTTGGCAAACTTGAACTGCTCGATGGCGGCGAAGAATTTCTGTTCGTGTTGCCGGAGCTGGTCGCGGATACGGAGCACGTTTTCCGAGCCCCTGATCGTGATGAGCAGGTCATCACTACGGCCATCGCGTCTGACGGTTACGTCTTCGGGCTTGATATCCGCATCGAAACGCACAACGTCTGTGTATTTGTCCTGGAAGTCGCTGCTCTCTGCGATGGTGTCGTTGCCAGAGCGTCTGCCGAAGAGATAGGTGTCGTTGCCATCACCACCATAAAGTGTGTCGTTGCCTGCACCGCCATCCATGAGGTCGTCGCCGTTGAAGCCCTGGATGAGGTCGTCGCCCGGCGTGCCCTTGAGCGTCATGAGCGCGACGTCCTCCTTGCTCCATGTCGTGCCGTTGGCAAACTTGAACTGCTCGATGGCGGCGAAGAATTTCTGTTCGTGTTGCCGGAGCTGGTCGCGGATACGGAGCACGTTTTCCGAACCCATGATCGTGATGAGCAGGTCGTCGCTGCGGCCATCGCGTTTGACGGTTACGTCTTCGGGCTTGATATCCGCATCGAAACGCACAACGTCTGTGTATTTGTCCTGGAAGTCACTGCTCTCCGCGATGGTGTCGTTGCCGGAGCGTCTGCCGAAGAGATAGGTGTCGTTGCCATCACCACCGTAGAGTGTGTCGTTGCCTGCGCCGCCATCCATGAGGTCGTCGCCGTTGAAGCCCTGGATGAGGTCGTCGCCCGGCGTGCCTTTGAGCGTCATGAGCGCGACGTCCTCCTTGCTCCATGTCGTGCCGTCGGCGAAATTGAACTGCTCGATGGCGGCGAAGAATTTCTGTTCGTGTTGCCGGAGCTGGTCGCGGATACGCAGCACGCTGTCCGAGCCCCTGATCGTGATGAGCAGGTCATCACTACGGCCATCACGTCTGACGCTCACGTCTTCTGGTCTGACATCCGCATCGAAGCGCACCACGTCGGTGTAATCGCCGTAGACGTCGTACTCTTCGCTAACCGTATCGTTGCCCGAGTGCCGGCCGAACCAGTACGAGTCACTTCCATCGCCGCCGCGCAGCGTATCGTTGCCGCGGCCGCCTCTCAGGACATCATCGCCCACGCCACCCAGGAGTTCGCTAGCCTCGTCCCGCGCCAGCAGAATGTCCGCGCCGCGCCCCCCTTCCAGCCTGCCACTGCCGTAGAACACATCCATCGCCGTCAGCGCCTCACGCAGTGCCCCCGACTCATGCGTCATGACGTAGTCACGCAGCACCGAAGTCATGTCGAACCCCGCCGTGTGCCAGCCCGCGCCGTATTGCCGCGTGAGCTCCGTCATGAGCCGTGTCACCTCGACAGCACCGATCCGGCTTTCCGCGTTCTTTAGCAGCGTCACCATCGCGCTGAAATCCGCGCTGATCTTGCCGCTGGTGTCCAGCGTGTAGCGGATCGCGTCCAGACAGGGCTTCCATGTCGTTTGCGAGGCGGCGGCGTTGTAGACCGAATGCGTCAGCGTCTCCCAGGCCCGGGTGATATACCCGAAGCGGGTGCTGGTGAATATCAGCACCTCGTTCTGGTTCGCCTCCAGCATCGTGCCGCTTAACTTCTCCAGCACCGCCAGCCGGCCCAGCCACTGCGCGCCGATGTCGCAGCCGGAGAGCGTGCGCCGGCCTTGTGTGACCCGTGCCTGTGTCGTCTCCATGCCCGAGGTGGCAACCCATGCATTGAGCAGGGGCTCGATGAGTGCGAGGAGCTGGGTAGGTGTGGTGGCGGCAGCGAGCTGCGCGAGAAGCGTGCGAAGCGCCGCGCCTTCCTTCGTGTCCATGCTGGCGGCCTGCCGCAGGTCGCGCACGTTGCCTACGCCCTGGATATTGGGCAGTTCCTGTACGTCCTCGCGTAGTGGAATGGGGGTGTCGAACTTCTGGTGCGCCTTGTCCTGGCCGAACCAGACTTCGAGCATTTCGTGTTCGGTTTTGATGCCATTCACAACGTGTACGAAGCTGCCTGTGCCGCGCACGATGTTGCCGTTTTCCAGCGTACGGACCGTGCTGCCCCGGCTTAAACGGATTTCGACGATGCCGAGCTGCGTGAGGGTGAGCAGTTCGCCATCCTGGGTTGCGCCGTCGCGGTTGCCGTCGCGCCAGATACGCAGGGAGGACCAGACTGAATCGTTGTGGTCGATGATGCCGTCTTTGTTGAAATCGAACTCGCGCAGCGCTTCAAAGCCGTTCGCGGCGAGCGTGCCATTGGCGAGTTGCGTGAAATTGCTGAAGAGTTCGGCGCCGGTGTCGATCAGGCCGTTATGGTTGCGGTCGAGGACGAGCAAGCCGTCGCCGGTGCTGATCCAGCCGGTGTGGGTGCGGCTGCCTTCGCCGGCGAAATCGAAGTGGGCTTCGGAGTGGTCCACGCCGGTGGTGTGGACGCCGTCGCCGTCGAGATCGAGGATTAGGGGGTCGATGACGGCGTAGGCGGATATCAGGTCTTTTAAAAACAGTTGGACATCGAGCGAATCCTGTACGCGCCGGATGAGCATTTCGAGTTTTTTCAGCAAACCCATTTTGCGGATTTCTTCACGAGCAAGTAATGCGCCGGTTTCGCTTACCTTGCGCAATACATTCGGGGAGCTCATCCGGTCGGTCCATGAACTAATGGCCGCCAGTTTGCCGGTATCGAGAGCCAGAATGGCATTGCCGGCCGCAATTTCCATCGACTCCAATAGGGCTATGGTAGCGTCCCTGTCGCCTGAAATGCTGCCGTCTGACTTTAATATGTCCTGCCATAGTTTTTCTCGTGCTTTTTCAGGGAGCACGGAAAATGGGGTGTTTAATGTCCAGGCGTCGTTGCTTAGGTTGTGTTCTATGAATATTTTATTGTGAATGCCCCATGCTTCTTTGCTGTTAATATCCCTTTCCGCTGTTTTCCCCGGAGAATTTTCTGCCTGGGCAATCAGGTTGTCGATATATGCTTTAGCTAAATCTGATTTTATAGATTTAATTTCTGATTTATTTAATTTACTTCCATTTATTTGAGAGGAAATTTTGAGAAATTCAAGCGCAGCCGAACCGCTTATTGTATTTTCCTGGTTTACTCCTTGGGCAAGGCGCGCGTAGTCATAACCGTGGGATGATAAATAATTGTAGGCATCAGTTATATTTCCGTCTGCAATCTTGTTCTTTAAATAAATCAGCGTCGGCAATGATACATTTTTCACTGTAAATATAAATTTCATTTTAAAATTTTCTCTCGTTTAAATGAGACGACCAGTTCGGCTATATTTTTCTGAATGCTCTCCCAATGCCCAAGATTTTCTTTTGAATAACTTATGCGAGCAATTGCTTCTATCTCTGAGACTATAAAAGTTTGATCGCATGTTTTTGGTGAGTTATTTCCATCTGAGCATATAATATAGGTTGCTTTTTTATCCCTATCATAAAATATTTCACTTTTCCCCAATTGACTATTTGGAGCAACGACTTCAGAAATTTTTTCATTCGATAGCCCAAAAATTAAATCCGGCTGCAATTGCGATCTTTTTTCACTTATAATAAAATTCACATATTCGTTAAACCATGCTGCTGGGCTTTGGTTTTTTGGATTTTGCCAAGGATCCACACCAACAGTAATCCACTCAACACGTCGCGCCCGCCCACCATTTAACCCCAGCCAGCTAGCCTGATTAGATCTATTCAGCGGGGCAAAATCAGGATAATGCAGCAGCAAGCTAAATGACTCAATTGGCACGTCTGGTCCTGGCGCATGCCGAACTGGAGGATTACTCCATATTTCGTCCCCTTTGTATTGCACTGGGAAGAATTTGTACTCAGCCGGAATTACAACCTGAATACCGTTGATACTACCTATTCCCGGCTGGGCAGTATGGCTGTCTATTTTATCTTTACATCCGGCAAATATAAAAACCGTTGCCAGGCCAATTGACATTAAAAAATTATTTATCTCAGAATAATTTTTATTATTTACTTTTATCAAAACTGCATCTCCCTATAAATGTATTTTTTTTGCTGTAAATATATTTCATGGGAGAATTTACATGATTGTCATCTTTTTGTATGTCGGGAAATATGGAAATATATTTATGAATTTTCCGATAATATTATTCAAACTGCATAACGACATTGAAAATATCTCAGCGGGTTGCGTGAGGGTAAGTAGTTCGCCATCCTGGGTTGCGCCGTCGCGGTTGCCGTCGCGCCAGATACGCAAGGAGGACCAGACCGAATCGTTGTGGTCGATGATGCCGTCTTTGTTGAAATCGAACTCGCGCAGCGCTTCAAAGCCGTTCGCGGCGAGCGTGCCATTGGCGAGTTGCGTGAAATTGCTGAAGAGTTCGGCGCCGGTGTCGATCAGGCCATTGTGGTTGCGGTCGAGGACGAGCAGGCCGTCGCCGGTGCTGATCCAGCCGGTGTGGGTGCGGCTGCCTTCGCCGGCGAAATAGTCCAGAGTGCCTGGTCCAGGTCGGTGCCGAGTTTGCTGCCGAATAAAGCCCCTGCCGCACCGCCCACGCCAACGGCAAGTAACAACAGAATCCCTGCAAGAGTGGAGCCGACAGAAGCGGCAAACAATGCTCCAATTGCCACACCGCTAGTCGCCCCAAGCTCCGCTCCCTGAAGCGAACCAGCTATCCCTCCAATTACTCGGACAACCTCGCTCCAATCATGCGTACTCCGCCCCCTGTCCATAGCAAAGCTGAGCGTCATGATATCCACCAGCTTGTTTGCCCGGCCTAACGCTGTACCCGCGGCAGCGAAACCACTGACCGGCCGTACCTCGCATACCCGGCTTCACCACCACGGCTTAATCTGGCCGCACTTTCCAGCATCGTGTTTGCTGTTGATTTAAGGAGCGCTTTTACCGCTGTTGACTGGACGCGAGTTGCCATTGCGTCAATCCGCTGCCCGTATTTCCCGGTTGCATCTACCAGCTTTTGGCCTACCGCCGCATAGTCAACATCATGAACGGCCTCGTCGCTTCAGAACCTCACCCGCACCACCGCTACCTGCGGTCTATATATCACCTATATTGTCATTCCGAATAAACTCGATCGCCGCCCTAATATCATCATCGGAAATAAAAATCGGTTGAGCAGGAGAAGCAGGTGACTTATTAGATTCTCCCATCAAAATCTGCTTATCAGTCAACGCAGGCATAAAACCTTCCTTAAATAATACTCACTAGATACAAAAAATCCGTATGATGCCATGAACCAGAGAAAAAACATTCCTCCCGATGTAAAAGCCAAGATTAGCCTTGAGTGCAGCATCGCCGCAAAGATACCTGATTTTGGATCGCCCAAAGTATTTGCATCAAACGCCAGTGCCAAAATCATAAAAAACATGATAAAGCTAGCTTGTCGCATGTGGCCAGTTATATTGCGATTTCTCACCCTTATTTCTCGATTAACCGTGCTGATTAAATACAGAAATAACCCTCCGCCCCATGCAAACCAAAAAGATAAGCCATAGCTCACCAGCAATGAAAATGGAAATGATGACCTCTCCGAAAAATCTTTAACTACGGGCAAAACAAGCCCAATTTTTGCAAGACTCTGGGCCAGACTATTCTCGGGAATCTGATCTGGCAATAGCACAGCTAGAGGAACAATTACAAATACTCCAAGCCAGATAATTCGCCAGAAAGTTTGAGTGTAGAACTCAACAGTCTTTTTATTTAACTCTTTTATAATGAAATTCATACTCTCAGTCTTTCATCCTGTTTCTATATTTTTCTTAGTCTAAAAATAACGCCGCTCAGATAAAATAGAAGTATCTTTGCTAAACTTATAATTTTGCTTGGATGAAACAAGCTATTTATTGAGTCAGTCATGTTGCATTTGATTAAGTGAGTAAGCCGGAAAATGAATCATCGGCATTTTTAAAGCCGGTTTTTGACAAAATTTGATAGGGGCATAAACTGGTGAATGATAAATAATTATATGCGCCAGTGACATTTCCATTGTCAATCTGATTTTTCCAGTAATTTAATGTTTGAAGTGGTGAGTTTTTCATTGCAAATCTCCTTTTTGATTTTTTCTCGTCTAAATGAAACAATTAGTTCAGATATTTTTTGTTGAATATTTTCCCAATGCTCAAGATTTTCTTTTGCATAACGCACATCAACAATTGCTTCAATCTCCGGGACTATAAAAGTGTGATCGCATATTTCTGGCGGATTACTTCCGTCTCCGCATTCAATATAAGTTGATTTTTTATCATGATCATAAAATATTTCTTTTCTTCCTAGCTTGCTATTTGGATTGACGGGTTTAAAACTTTTTTCATGTTGCAGCCCAAAAAATAGCCCTGGCTGAAATCGTGTTTCTTCTATATTTATACTAAGATCAATATATTTTTTGAACCATGCAGCTGGAGTCTGATTTTTTGAGTTTTGCCAAGGATTTATACCGACAGTAATCCATTCTAGACGTTGAGTTTTTTCGCCACTCCTCCCCAGCCAGCTAGCCTGATTAGATCTATTCAGCGGGGCAAAATCAGGATAATGCAGCAGCAAGCTAAATGACTCAATTGGCACATCTGGTCCTGGCGCATGCCGAACTGGAGGATTACTCCATATTTCGTCTCCTTTGTATTGCACTGGGAAGAATTTGTATTCAGCCGGAATTATGACCTGAATACCGTTGATACTACCTATTCCCGGCTGTGCAGTATGGTTGTCTATTTTATCTTTGCATCCGGCAAATATAAAAACTGTTGCCAGGCCAATTGCCATTAAAAAATTATTTATCTCAGAATAATTTTTATTACTTACTTTTATCAAAACTGCATCTCCCTATAAATGTATTTTTTGCTGTAAATATATTTCATGGGGGAATTTACATGATTGTCATCTTTTTGTATGTCGGAAAATATGGAAATGTATTTATGAATTTTCCGATAATATTATTCAAACTGCATAACGACATTGAAAATATCTCAGCGAGTTGCGTGAGGGTAAGTAGTTCGCCATCCTGGGTTGCGGCGTTGCGGTTGCCATCGCGCCAGATACGCAGGGAGGCCCAGCACCTCGTATTCCGCAAAGGTGTACTTTTTTCTTTTTTAATGTAGTCAAATATATTAATTAACCCTGTATATGCACCCAGCCATATATCAGATGAGCTGTCGGCAACTTGAGAAATTATTGAGTTTATATTTTTCCAGCCTTGACCATAAACCTCTTCAATTTTATGCGCACACATGAAACAATCTTTCTTAATGAATGGTTAATGACAAAAAAGACTCCTAGTGATGGCAGCCAGAAACACATAAAAATCATTACTGAAAAAATAGCCAGTGCAATTCTATATTCAAATATCAATACAACCCATCGCGCCATCCGATAATTTTCGGGGGATTTGATATATTCATAAACATAAAAATTGCAGCAAGACCAATAAAAAAAGATCCTTTCTGCCTCCAGTTAAGCAAATCCACTTTTTCCCGTATCGATTTATATCGAATGAAACTGGTGCATGTCAAAAATCCAGCAATCAATCCGAATGCTGCCCCTCCAAACAAACTTGATGACAAAGCGAATGGAAATTGCGCCACATCTGAGTAGGCTTTAATTATTGGAATTGCACGACTAACATCATAAAATTGACGTGCCCATTCATTTTCAGGCACTTGTCCCGGGGAAAACAAAGAAATGAAAAATATTAGGAAAGCAAAAAAATAGAAATTTATTTTTATAATTTTCCTTTTTTCGCTGTCGCTTATTTTTATTTTTCTTGAGCATTCTTTTCCTACCATGGCTCTACCCCCAGTCAATATTAAAGTTTCATTTGTCATGCATTCAAAAAAAGAGGCCCTTGCGAAGAGAATAACTCCACCGGGCAGGAACTCAGTTACCGGCTCGCTGAGCATTGTTCATAACCGATGCCAACGTCATATCATCAACTAATGCTTCGACACCGATAATTTTTATTGGAATTTCCTATTTAAATTTTTCTCGCTTAAATGAAGCCAGGCGCTCAATTATATTTTTTTGAATATTTTTCCAATTATCAAGATTTTCTTTTGCATAATTTATATGAACGATTGCTTCAATTTCTGGGGCTATGAAAGTTTGGTCGCATATTTGGGGGGAGTTTTTTCTGCTTCCGCACTCTATATAAGTTGTTTTTTTCTCGACATCGAAAAATATCTCTTTTTTGTCTATATTTTTATTCGGATTGGTAATTTCAAAATTTTCCCCGCGAGATAGCTCAAAAATCAACCCTGGCTGCAAATGAATTTTTTCTATATTGATGCAGCGGGCAATATATTCTTTAAACCACATTGATGGGCTCTGATTTTTTGGATTTTGCCAAGGATCTATACCAACAGTAATCCACTCAACACGTCGTGCCCGCCCACCATTTAGCCCCAGCCAGCTAGCCTGATTAGATCTATTCAGCGGGGCAAAATCAGGATAATGCAGTAACAAGCTAAATGACTCAATTGGCACATCTGGTCCTGGCGCATGCCGAACTGGAGGGTTAATCCATATTTCGTCGCCTTTGTATTGTACTGGGAAGAATTTGTACTCAGCCGGAATTACAACCTGAATACCGTTGATACTACCTATTCCCGGCTGGGCAGTATGACTATCTATTTTATCTTTGCATCCGGCAAAGATAAAAACCGTTGCCAGGCCAATTACCATTAAAAAATTATTTATCTCAGAATAATTTTTATTACTTACTTTTATCAAAACTGCATCTCCCTATAAATGTATTTTTTTGCTGTAAATATATTTCATGGGAGAATTTACATGATTGTCATCTTTTTGTATGTCGGAAAATATGGAAATGTATTTATGAATTTTCCGATAACCTTATTCAATTATCGATTTTCGTTGCGCTGAAAAACTATCCCGTCGAATCCGCATTGCTTCCTTGAGCATGTGAATCACGCGCTCGACCATACCGTGCTGCTGCGGGCAATGTGGCGTGGTGAATTCCTGGCGCAACCCATAACGGCACACCAGGGCCGCGTAGACGAGACTCGTAAAGACACAACTCGAGTTGTGTCACTTCTTATCAGCAGGAACAGCTTCGACACGGCGTACGACAGGGTCGTGGGCACTTTAGTCGCAGAAGAACATCATTTCAGGCTGAAGCGCACGATTGGCTTCGCTGCCGAGCATAAGCCGGACGCGTCCTTGCCGCCGGTGTGTTCCGGGAACTGACTTGTCCCGATATATCAGCCCGGAGGGCTGGAGCACGTCGGCCACTTGGAGGCGGATCATCTCGAATGATAGAAGCTAGGGTTTCGGCGCCGCGCGAAAATTTCTAAGAATTTGATTTTTATGAAGTTATTTTGCTGGGAGCGTTCTATTTTCTATCCGCTAACTTCTGCAGTCTCGGTGGACATGCGCGACTGAAGCAACGTACGTCACCTAACTCAAGCAACGTACGTCACATGTCATGACCGCTTACGCGCCTTCCGAGCGGAACTTCGTCAAGAATCGGGAAAGTCGGTCCACGCCTTCATCGAGTCGATCGTGCGCGCTCGCATAACACCAGCGCAGATATCCTTCGCCTTCGGGGCCGAAGGCAATCCCCGGCGCAAGGCCAAGACCGCCATTGGCCGCGAGATCCTTGCAAAAGGCCAAGCTGTCTGACACGTCGCGGACGCGGAAGAATGTATACATCGCTCCCGGCGCACGACCCGCCAACTCGACACCTGGGACTTCCTGCAAGCGCTGCGCCAGATAATCGCGGGCCAACCGCAAGCGCGACACGGTTCGCGCGATGAAAGGCTCACCGTGCTCGATCGCGCACTGTGCCGCAGCTTGCACGAATCCCGGCGTACAGGTGTTGCTGTATTCGATCAGCTTACCGATTTCGGGCAAAAGATCGCGTGGCACTACCAGCCAGCCCACGCGCCACCCCGTCATCAGCCAGGCCTTGGAAAAGGAGTTGCAACTGATCACTCGGTCGCCCGCTTCGGAAATGTCCAAGAACGTCGGCGCCACAGCACCGTCGTAGTAGTAACGATCGTAGACATCATCTGAGATGATCCAGATGCCGTGTTTGCGGCAATGCTCGAGCACGACCCGCTGGTCTTGCGCAGACATGACCCAGCCCGTCGGATTGTTAGGTGAGTTCACGAGCAGCGCTCGCACGCCGGGCGTCAGTGCCTTCAGCAAAGCATCGAGATCGAGATGCCAGCCACTGGCGGAAAAAGTGAGTCCGATGGTGCTAACCCGCGCACCCAATACCTTCGGCATCTCTACCAGATTCGGCCAAAGCGGCGTCACGGCAACCACATGATCCCCATGACCGACGATCGCCTGCACAGCGGTCATCAGGGCCGAAGTGCCGGAACTGGTAACGGCGATGTTCTCGACATCACGCTTACCGTGCATGGCACTCACATAAGTGGCCAACCGCTCTCGTAATGACGGCACTCCGAGCGTCTGGACATAGAACGTTTGCCCCGAGGCAATGTGGGCGACGGCGGCATCGCTGAAAACTTTCGGCGTCGGCTCATCAGGCTCACCGAACCAGAACGGCAGTACATCGGCGCGGCCCATGCCGGCATTGGCCACTTCTCGAATCTTGGACGACCGCAGTGTCTGCACGCCAGGGCGCGCGTGCAGCCCCGACCAGTCGGTGGAATTGTCTGACGTCATATTCATCGTATTCATGTAGGAAAGGGAGTCGATGGGTGTGCCGGTCACTGGCATGCAGTTTTAAATTGCGCGCGGGCCTGACGCACACCGCGAGCGAGCCACACCACATCCGAATGCAGGGCGATGAAGCTCACGCCCTGCTTCCGGTACGCTGCAGCCTCTTCGGCGCTGCCGGCAAAGATGCCGACGGCCTTGCCGGCGGCCCTGCACACGTCAATCACAACAGATACGGCCTTGCGAACTTCAGCATGCCCGGTCTCTCCCAGGTATCCCAGGCTTGCGGCCAGATCTGCTGTGCCGACAAACAGGCAGTCTGCGCCGGGCAGCGCAGCAATCGCCTCGACGTTGCGCAACGCTTCGGCCGATTCGATCTGCAGGATCGCGCAAGATTGCGCGTTCGCCTGACTGATGTAATTGGGATTCTGGCCAAAGGTACCCGCACGCACCAAGCCGGCAACACCCCGCACTCCGCCATTTCCGTTCAGTGGAAAGTGCATGGCGTTGATCGCTCGCTGCGCGTCCTCGACGGTATCGATATTCGGGAAGACGACGGTTTGCACGCCGCAATCCATCGCGCGCTTGACCTGAACCGGATCGTTGTCCGCCACTCGTACCGCTGCACAGGTTGACGCACCGTTAGCGCGTGCCGCATCAATCGCCTGCAATTGCAGCATCAGGCTCGCCACATCGTTCGGTGCGTGCTCCATGTCCACGACCAACCAGTCAAAACCGCAATGCGCGACCGTTTCGGCGACTGCCGGACTGGCAAGCATCAACCAACATCCCTCTGAAGGGGCTAACGCCTTCAGTGCCTTTTTGATCGGGTTTGAAATTTCCACAATGTCTCCCAAATGACTTAAAAAAACAGGGACGTTTTGCAACGCGCAGCTCGTCCTCACCCTGTTGACAAAGTTACACGGACATTCCGGGAAAAACTTCGGAATTTTTGGCGCGAAAATGTAAGATTTTGGAATAGAATCTAAGTAATTTTTAAAATTTTGAAACGTTTATGCCAAGCAAAAAATTCGACTCGACCGACATGGAGATTCTGGTCGCGCTGCAGACAGACGGCCGCCTCTCAAGCGCGGAACTGGCGGAGCGCGTCTCCCTCACGCCATCCCCTTGTTGGCGACGTGTGAAGCGGCTCGAAGACGAAGGCGTGATACGCGGCTACAGCGCAGACGTGGACGTCAAGAAGCTGGGATTCAATGTCACGGCCTTTGTGCTCGTTTCGCTTGACCAGAAGGCGGCGGAACGGGTCAAAGCCTTCGAAGATGCCGTCATGCGCATTCCTGAGGTACTGACTTGCCATTGCGTATCCGGCCGATACGACCACCAACTGATGGTGATTGCACGCGATCTGGATGCCTTCGGCGAACTGACGCGCTATGTGCTGGGCTCACTGCCGGGCGTCAAGGAAATTTATACCTCGTTCGTTTTGAAGGAAGTCAAAGGGCCGGGGCGCTCCATTGCGTTGCCTACCGTTTGATAGGTGCCCGGCAGGCGCGACATCCGCGGTATCACCTGCGGTGTATTCGATGCGTCGTTCGTCGTTCGTCGACGTTGCCATTAGAATCCCTTCATCTTCACGTTTTCCCTCATCACACTGGCAGTTCATGACGTACAGTCTTCACTCCACCGCTCTGCGCTACTTCGTTGAAGTTGCGAATACTGGCTCGATTGCCGAGGCGTCTGTTCGTCTCCACGTGGCGTCTTCAGCGATTAGCCGGCAGATTGCAAAGCTCGAAAGTGAAGTTCAGGCCTCGTTGTTCGATCGCCAATCTCGAGGCATGACGTTGAGCGAAGCGGGCCAGACGCTGTTTGCCTATGCCCGCAGAAGTCTGCTGGAAGCGCAAGAAGTCGTGCGAGATCTCGATAGCGCCCGCAACACGTTAGCCAGCACCGTGAAGGTCACATGCTCCGAGGGATTCGCAACTGACTTTCTGCCATCGCTGATACATGCGTTTCGACAGGCCAATCCGCGCGTTACGTTTGAGTTGTCGGTGACCGGTCCCGCCGAGGCGACCCGGCGCGTGTGCACGGGGGAAGCCGATCTTGCGCTGACATTCAGCCTTACCGTGCAGACTGGCGTGAATATCGTCCATGCGTGCCGTGCGCCTGTGTTTGCGCTCATGCGAGAAGATCATCCGCTGGCCAAGCGGCGCAAGCTCACTCTCGCGGAAATTGCCGATTACGAATTGCTGCTCGCTGAACAGGGCACGACGATACGCACATTGATCGACATCGCCGCAGGCGTGGAAGGTGTTGCGCTGTCCCCGGTTTTCGTCACGAACAACAGCCAGGCGCTCTATCGCTACGCCCAGCTCTCCGGCGCCATTACCTTCTCCGGCTCGCTTTCCATACGCGGCAGACTTCAGAACGATGGCCTCGTGGTTGTGCCTCTGGCGGGCAAGGTGCAGCGTCGCCGCATTGAGGTGCAGACGATGATCGGACGCGCCTTGCCCGCGTCCGTCAGGGAGTTCGCGGACTTCCTCGTTGCCGAGCTCAAACGTGTGCCCGGCATGCACGCTCAGCCTGCCAGTCGCAGCGCCCTCACCGGCTGAGCGTCCCGCTGTGCTGGATCAGTCGTTGAGGACTGGCACTTTTGCCGAGCCGATGTCGCCCAGATCCCAGAAAAGTGCGGCCATCATTTGTAGCCCCTCTCGCGCTACCGATCCGAGCAGGTGTTCGTTCGGCGCATGTTGTGCACAGCCCGGATAGGAGTGCGGAATCCAGAGCGTAGGCAAGCCGAGGATGTCTGCAAACGCATCGTTCGGAATCGTACCGCCAAGATTTGGCAGGATGGCCACTTTTTTTCCGGTCGTCTGCGCGATCGAGCGCGCGGCCCATGTCACCCAGGGGTGGTCCGGCGCCAGTCGTGTAGCGGGTGCCGTCAATGTCACAGCAACCTCGACGTCATCGAACCCGGCCTGATCGAGATGCGCACGCAGGAAATCTTCGGCGCGACTGGCATCGGTACCCACGACGAAGCGCAATTGACAGAATGCGCGTGCATTGGGCGGGATGGCACCGACTGGGTTCGCCGGATTACCGGTGATCATCGCCAGCACTTCCAGCGTGTTGCTACCGAACACGCGTTGCACGGGTGTCAAACCGGGCTCGCCCCACGTCACGTCGATTGTCGGATCCTCCGGATCGGTACCGACTTCGAGATCGGCGAGCGCTGCCGCCACGGGCGCTTCGATCGCGGGTGCCCGCAGGCCTTGCACACATATCTGTCCCTTGGCATCGACGATGCTCGCCAGCGCATGCGCAAGACGAATCGCCGGATTGCTCAGCAGACCGCCCCAGTTGCCCGAGTGATATGCCTTGCTACGCGCAGACACCGACAGTTCGAAGTTCACTGCGCCGCGAGAGCCGAGAAACACGGTGGGACGAGACGTCGCAATGCGTGGGCCGTCGGAGGCAATCAATACGTCGGCACGAAGCGTATCCGACATTGCTGCACAGATGTGATTCAGTCCCGGGGAGCCGATCTCTTCGCCCATTTCCATCAGGAAAGTCATGTTGAAGCCCAACGGTTGCCCTGCGTTGCGGCGTGCCGCGATGACTGCGCCAAGCGCGCCGAGGTTGACGGTGTGCTGGCCTTTGTTGTCCGCCGTGCCGCGTCCGTACCAGCAATCACCGTCTTGCGCGAGTTCCCACGGCCCCGCACCTTGTGTCCATTGTGTTTCCTGGCCACGCACCACATCGCCATGACCGTAGATCAATACCGTCGGCCATGCCGGATCCTCCATGCGCTGTGCGACGAGGAACGGACCACCGGAGGCCACTGGATTGGCGTGCAGCGTACTCACAAAGCCAAGTTCTCGAAGCGCAGGCGCCATCTCGTCTTGCAAATAGGCTTGGAGTATTGGGCCGCACTCGGGATGCTGGCTTTCCGTGCGCCACGCAACCCGGCGTTTAAGGTCCGCGACGAAATGCCCATCGTCGAAATAACGTTCGGCGAGCTCGATGGCGGTGTTACGTGTCATGCTCTTGTCTCCAGTCAAACTTCAGGCCACGGCGCGCGGACAAACTTGATCGATTCGATAGAACGATTTCGCCGTCGCGCCGAACACATCGGCGTGGGTCGATTCGGGCAACAACGCGCGCGCGACATGAAACCAGTCGTCATAGCGGCCATTACGTTCCAGAATCGGCCAGTCGCTCGCCCACATGAGCCGCGTTGGCCCGAATGCCGTCAAGAGCACATCGACATAGGGCGAGAACGTCTCGGCAGTCCAACCCGGCGCGGCACGCGTTGGTAGCGCGGACAGCTTGCAGAACACGTTCGGATGACGTGCAAGCTCGGTCATGCCCGCCTGCCACGCGTTGAAATCGGCGTTGCCCACTTGCCAGGCGCGAACCTCCGGCTTGCCGCAATGATTGATTGCTACGCGAAGCGATGGGTAACGCGACACCAATTCGATGAGGGTTGCCAAATGCCGCGGCTGGATCAACGCATCGAAACTGAGACCTCGTTCGGCGAGTGCGACGAACGTGCCGCTCAATTCTTCACGCAACATCCATGTGTCTTCCGCAATGTCCTGGATCATGGGCCGTACCCCCCGGAACTTCGGATGCGCCGAAAATTGATCAAGCGTTTGCGGCGTGTTCCTGTCGGCGAAATCCACCCAGCCGACCACGGCACCGAGGTAGGGGTGCGCATCCGTAAGCGACAGCAGGAATTCCGTCTCTGCAAGACTGGGCGCCGCCTGTATGACAACGGCACGCGCGATGTCATGGGCGTCGAGAATGGGCTTGAAGTGCTCCGGCACGTAATCTCGATACAGGAAGCCCTCGTCGGGAGTCAGCCAGCCATAGTCGTTTCTCGCAATTCGCCAAAGATGATGGTGCGCGTCGATCAGCATGAAAACTCCACAAAGCGGTTTGGTCGATTCATTTATTCGAGCGCCGCGTCTCGCGTCTCAGTTAGCAACGACATGCCCAGCAATCCCAATGCGCAGGCGCCGATAATGTAGAACGCCGGCGAAATCGGATTTCCAGTCAGGCGCAGTAGCCAGGTGATCACGAATTGCGTGCTGCCGCCAAAGACCGTCGCTGCGATCGCATAGCTTATCGACAGGCCGGTGCTACGCATTCGTCTCGGAAACGTTTCAGGGATGATCGTGATGACGGCTGCCGCGTGCGATCCTGTGAGCAACGCGAGCACCGCCGGCACGGCAAACAGCGTGACTGGCGAATGCCAATGATTCAGCACGACGAAGGCCGGATATGCCAGCAGCATCAGCAGCGAACACGGCACGATCATGACTACCTTACGGCCGAAACGGTCAGCCGCGATGCCGCCGGCCAGTGCCGCGACGACCATGCACGCGCCCACGACCATCGTGACGGCGATGGACATCGTCATCGGAAACTGCAGCAGCGTCAGTGCGTAGCTCGTCATGTAATTGTTGACGTAGACGGTCACCGTACTGGGAATGATGATCAACGTGGCAAGCGTGACATACTTCAAATAGCGCCCTTGCATCGATGCGGCCGTGGCGGGCAAAGCATGAGCGACATTGGCGGACGGCGCCGTTTCATGCATGTTTTTCCGCAGGATCAGCGCTACCGGGATCACAGCCAGACCCAGCACGAACGGAATGCGCCAACCCCACGCATTCATACTTTGTTCCGACAGCACTGAAGAGGCCAGTACCCCTACCGTGCCCGCAACCAGTACGGCCAGCCCCTGGCTCACCACTTGCCAACTGGCGTATCGCGCCCGCTTGTCGTCAGGGGCGGATTCGACGAGGAAGGCTGTGGTCGGGCCGGCTTCGCCGCCCCAGGCGAATCCCTGGATGAGACGTGCGATCACAATCAGGCAAGGCGCGGCGAGTCCAATCGACGCGTAGGGGGGAGCGAACGCGATGATCGCCATCCCGACGGCCATGAGTGCGAGCGTGAGCAGCATCGCCGGTTTGCGCCCTGCACGATCCGCATATCGGCCAATGAAAACGCCACCCAACGGGCGCGCCAAAAATCCCACACCGAACGCGGCCACGGAAAGCAGCAGCGCGCCGAGTGGACTGTCGGAAGGAAAGAACTGTTTGCCAATGATCGCCGCGAAGAAGGCATACACGGTGAAATCATAAAACTCCAGGGCGTTGCCGATGACTGCGGCGACGACGGCACTGCGCGAAGCTTTGCCGCTGCCGTTCGCGGCTTGACGGTCCAGCGTGACTGTCTGCATATGGATTCTTCTCATTGTTTGATATCGAGTACGTACAACGTGTCTCCGAACGTTGGACATTGCACGCGTTCGAGTGATTCTAGGAGACCATTTTCCACAGGACAATTACTGAGTTTCTCAGGGAGAATTGCCAAATCGGCAACACAGATTGCGCAAGATGAAAGACAAAAAATCGTGACAATCCCCGGCACACGCGGGAGTCACGTCGAAAACGGCATCGGCCTTACAAAGGCGATGAATCGCTCTTGAACGAGGTTTCGTCGAGCGACGTCTCCCTCAATTTGAGTAGCACACCGATTGGGAGTCCAGTCACGTAGTCAGGAGATTGGACATGAATGATCTCCCCGAAGCTGCGGCAGTCGGGCATGACAGTCAATCACAAGCGGGTCGAGCGGCTGTCTGCCGAAGAGAAGTTGCAGGTGCGCCGCCGCAAGCGAAAGAAGGTGCCGGTATCGGATCGTCAGCCGCTGGGGCGACCGTCGGCGGCGAATCAGGTTGGGTCAAGCCACATAACTCGCACCGAAAATACTTCGATGCTTTGTCGAGTTCCATGAGCGTGAGCCGTTCAGCATTCCAGACTCCGCCGCCGCGCTTACCTCCGGCGGCGCCAACCATTTCCGGTTACATTGATGGCCTCGCTATTTCGCAACGGGAGTCCATACACCATGACAATGCGTCTGCTACACACCATGCTTCGCGTGGGTAATCTTGAACGGTCGATTGCGTTTTATACCGGTTTGCTGGGCATGAAACTGCTGCGCCGCGAAGATTTTCCTGAGGGCAAGTTCACGCTGGCCTTTGTCGGTTACACCGATGAGCAACATGGCACGGTGCTCGAACTGACGCATAACTGGGATACCACGTCCTACGATCAGGGCAATGCCTTCGGCCATCTGGCCATCGAAGTCGACGACGCCTACGCGGCGTGCGATGCCATTCGCGCGCAAGGCGGCCAGGTGGTGCGCGAAGCGGGCCCGATGAAGCATGGCACCACGGTGATAGCGTTTGTCACCGATCCCGATGGCTACAAGATCGAATTCATTCAGAAGAAGGTGTGATGTGAAGTGAGGTGCAGTGCAGTGAAGTGGTGCGACATGGCGCGCACGCGCCGTTTCAGGCGGTGCCGCGCCAGAATGAATGGCATGTTGCCGACATTAAAACCAGCGCCAAAACTAAAAACAAAACTAAAGCGTTGGCAGCAGTTCTGGGGGATGGCGTTTGAGTGTCTGCCGTACCTGGCGAAACTCCGGGAAAATGGATTCGACGGTCTGCCAGAAGCGCGGACTGTGATTCATTTCCTTCAGGTGGGCCAACTCATGGGCCACGACATAATCGATCACGGGTAGCGGAAAGTGGATCAAGCGCCAGTTCAGGCGGATTTTGCCATCGCTCGAACAACTGCCCCAACGCGTTGCCGCCGCCGACAGCGCATAGGTTCGATAACTCACGCCGAGCCTCTCCGCATAAAGCGCCAGCCGTTCGCCGAAGAGCCGTGTCGCTTCGCTTTGCAGCCAGCCTTGCACACGGTCTTTGATTTGTTGCGGGTCGGCGTTGGGTGGCAGGGGCAATGTCAGTCGCGCTTCATGTGCGTCGAAGCCGGGCACGCTGTGCGAGGCATCGAGCACCACGCTTACCGGGCGCCCTAAATACGGCACTTGCGTGCCATCCTTCCACTCGATGCGGGGGAGCGCGCGTTGTTCCACCCGGGTTTGCCATTCGCTGAGCTTGGCGAAAATCCAGCGTTGCTTGCCGATGATGGCGTTTTCGATTTCGGTCAACGTGACCCAGCGCGGCGCGGTGATCGAGAGCCCATTGCTGTCGATGGCAAAGCCGATTGAGCGGCGTGAAGAGCGTTTGAGCTGGTATGGGAGGGTCTGTGTACCGAGCGTGAGGCTGCGCCGTTTGGAGCCATCGGGCGCCGTGGACGGCAGCGGTGATGGCGCCGCCTCCATGGGAGTGGCCGGGGTGGCTTCAGGCGCGGCGAAGAGTGGCAGATCGAGTTGCCGGTTATCTGCTGATGCGCTGTCTGGTGGCGGGACGGGCTTAAGCATGGGCAGGCAGGGCGCAGAGCGCAGAGTGCAGAGTATTCGGTTCAGGCTGGAGCGGAGGTGGAAGGCGAAGCCTGACCTTGTGGCCCAGCGGGATACGCGGTGGGATCAATGCGGCGCATTTCAGCCTCGATCCATGTTTCGACTTGCTGGTTGACTTCTTCGGTGGTGAGCCCGGTGGGGTCGATCGGTTTGCCGATCGAAACAATGACGACGCCAGGATACTTCATAAACGAGTTGCGTGGCCACACGCGGCCTGCGTTATGGGCAATGGGCACGGCAAGCGCGCCGGTGGCGACGGCGAAACGTGCGCCCCCTGTTTTGTACTTGCCCTGGGTGCCGGTCGGGGTGCGAGTGCCTTCGGGAAACATGATGACCCATGCGCCCTCGGCCATCCGGGCCTGGCCTTGACGGGTTACGGATTCGAAGGCGTGCTTGCCTTCCTTGCGGTTGATTTGAACCATCTTCAGCATGCCGAGGGTCCAGCCGAAAAACGGTACGTATAGCAGTTCACGCTTGAACACATAGCACAGCGGACGGGGCATCAGCGCGGGGAAGGCGAGCGTTTCCCAGGCTGACTGATGCTTTGGCAGCAGCACCGCCGGGCCGTCTGGCAGATTCTCAAAGCCTCTGATTTCGTAATGAATGCCATTGAGCCAGCGCACCGTGGCGAGCGTCGTGCGGCACCAGCCCGCGGCCATCCAGTAACGGCGGTCGGCGTGCAAAAACGGAAACGCGACAAAGCAGGCGATCGCGTAAGGCACGGTGAAAACAATCAGGTAGACCAGAAACAACAGCGAACGAAGAAAGCGCATCGGTAGGAACAGCTCCAGGAAGGACAGAAAAAAGCTTGCGTGAATGAGCGCACCTTGGCTGGCACATCAAGCGGCTAAATGAGCGAAACCTTATTCATGTTCTTCAGCCAGAAAATCGAGGGCGAAAGCGCGCAGGTCATCGTGGATCTGCGTGCCTGGTGGTAGCTCCCCAGCGGCCTGGGTTTGGCGACCCTTGCCACTTAATACCAGATGAGGTGGACAACCGAGCGCCGCCGCAGCTTGCAGGTCACGCAGCGCATCGCCTACCACCGGCGTGTGCTGCGCTTCGACTTCGAAGCGCTCGGTGATCATGCGCAGCATGCCGGGTTTTGGCTTGCGGCAATCGCATTGATCGTTGGCGGTGTGCGGACAGAAAAAAACCGCGTCGATCCGGCCGCCGACCGTGGCGGCCAGACGATGCATTTTTTCGTGCATGGCATTGAGTGCGCTCATGTCGAACAAGCCGCGTCCAATGCCGGACTGGTTGGTTGCCACGACGACGCGATAGCCTGCCTGGTTCAGGCGGGCGATGGCTTCGAGGCTGCCGGGCAGGGCGACCCATTCGTCCGGCGACTTGATAAAGCCGTCGGAATCGACGTTGATCACACCGTCGCGGTCGAGGATGACGACTTTTCTTGGGCTGGCTGGCATCGTGGGCGCTTAGGCGGCAAGCCGCGAGATATCGGCGACGCAGTTCATCTGCTGATGTAGCTGGGCAAGCAGCGCGAGCCGGTTGGCACGCAAGGCAGTGTCGTCGGCGTTGACCATCACGTCCTGGAAGAAGGCATCGACCGGTTCGCGCAGTGCCGCCAGCGCGCTGAGCGCATCGGTGTACTGGTGCGCTTTCACGTGATCCTGCACCTTGGGTGCAACTTGTTGCAATTGGTGATGCAGGGCTTTTTCAGCGGCTTCGATGAGCAGGCCAGCCTGCGCCAGGTTGTTGCCTGGCGCTCCGTCCGACTTTTTCAGAATGTTCGAAATGCGTTTATTGGCGGCGGCGAGCGCGGCGGCTTCGGGGAGGGCGGCGAATTCGCGCACGGCTACGAGACGCGCGGTCAGGTCATCGAGGCGTGTTGGGTTCAACGCCAGCACCGCATCGATTTCGGCTGCGGCATAACCGCGTTCACGCAGCAGGCCACGCAGGCGATCCATGAAAAATTCGTAGATCGCGGCGGTTGAATCGGCCACTTGCGGCAGCTTCTTGAACTGCGCATAGGCCATGCGCAGCAAGTCGCGCAGATCCAGTGGCCATTCTTTTTCGAGTAGCAGACGCAGTACTCCCAGCGCATGACGGCGCAGCGCGAATGGATCTTTTTCGCCGGTCGGCTGCAAGCCAATGCCCCAGATGCCCACCAGGGTTTCGAGTTTGTCTGCGAGCGCGACCACGGTACCGGTTTGAGTCGTGGGTAGGGCATCGCCGGAAAAACGCGGCCGGTAGTGCTCCGAGCAGGCAAGTGCGACCTCTTCAGGCTCGCCATCGTGACGGGCGTAATAAGTGCCCATCGTGCCTTGCAGTTCAGGGAATTCGCCGACCATGTCGGTCAGCAAGTCGGCTTTCGCCAGCTGCGCGGCGCGCTGCGCCAGCGCGGCATCGGTACCTGCGAGCCGGGCAATCGCTTCGGCGAGCGCCGCGACGCGCTCGGTGCGTTGCAGCGCCGACCCCAGCTTGTTGTGATAGACCACGTTCGCCAGCAACGGTACACGTTGCTCCAGCGTTTTTTTCTGGTCCTGTTCGAAGAAGAATTTCGCATCCGCGAGGCGCGGACGCACGACGCGCTCATTGCCTTCGATGATGTCGTCTGGCGTGGCGGTTTCGATATTCGATACGACCAGGAAGCGCGAACGCAGCTTGCCGCTGGCGTCGGTGAGGGCGAAATACTTCTGGTTGGTCTGCATCGTGAGGATCAGGCACTCCTGTGGCACGCCCAGGAATTCGTCCTCGAAACGGCACGAATAAACCGCGGGCCATTCGACCAGCGCGCTCACTTCGTCGAGCAATGCCTCGGGCATCACCACCGTGTCATCGCCCGCTTGCGCCAGCAACTGGTTGCGGATGGTTTCGCGCCGATCGCCGAAGCTGGCGATCACATAGCCCCGCTGTTGCAATGTCTGGGCATAGTGGTCGGCGTGCTGGATGGCGACCAGGCCATCCGACAAAAAACGATGGCCGAGCGTGGTGTCGTCGGCGTCGATGCCGAATGCGGTGACCGGCACGACCTGCTCGCCATGCAACACGGTCAGGCGATGTACCGGACGCACGAACTGCACGTTGGTGCCGTCGCCGCGCTGATAGGTCATCACCTTGGGGATAGGCAGCCTGGCGAGGGTTTCATCGAGCGCGGCTTGCAAGCCTGCGGCGAGCGTCGCGCCAGGCGCCGTATAACCGAGAAAGAAGGCTTCGGCCTTGCCATCGGGCGCGCGTTCGAGCTGCTCTAGCGGGAAGTCGGGAAAGCCCAGGGCGGCGAGCTTTTTGGCCAGCGGCGCGGTGGGCTGGCCAGCAGCATCGAGCGCGACGGAGACGGGTAGCACCTTCTCGCGCACGGGCCGGTCAGGCGCGACAGCGCGCACGTTCTGAATGGTGACGGCCAGGCGGCGCGGGGTGGCGTAGCGCTCGAAAGCTGTTGCGCTGTCGCTCAGGCCGTGCGCCGCGAGGCGCTGCGCGAGACCTTCGGCAAAGGCATCGCCGAGGCGTTTGAGTGCTTTGGGTGGCAGCTCTTCGGTGAGTAACTCGACGAGCAGGGTAGCGTGTTCAGGATGATTCATGAGTGTGAGGTCTCGTCAGTCCGGGGCGATCATGCGTTCGACTTTCAGCGGCGGTACCCAGGCGGGCAGCGCGGCATCCTGGGCATCGGTGGTGAGGCCGGGAACGCCTCGCACCGGGTTGCCCAGCATCGGAAAGCCGAGTTTTTCACGCGATGCGTAATACGCCTGGGCGACCAGACGCGACAGGGCCCGGATGCGGCCGATGTAAGCCGCGCGCTCCGTTACGGAGATCGCGCCACGGGCATCGAGCAGGTTGAAGGTATGACCCGCCTTGAGCACGAGTTCATAGGCCGGCAGCGCGAGTTGCGCTTCGATCATGCGCTGGGCTTCGGCTTCGTAGTTATTGAAGAAGGTGAACAGCAGATCGACGTTGGCGTATTCGAAGTTGTAGGTGGACTGCTCGACTTCGTTCTGGTGATAGACATCGCCATAGGTCAGGCGGCGCAGCTCAGGGCCGTCCGGTCCCGCTTCTTCCCATTCGGTCCAGACCAGGTCGTAGACGTTTTCGACCTTTTGCAGATACATTGCCAGACGTTCGAGCCCATAGGTGATCTCGCCCAATACGGGTTTGCAATCGATGCCGCCGACTTGCTGGAAGTAAGTGAACTGGGTGACTTCCATGCCATTGAGCCAGACCTCCCAGCCGAGACCCCACGCGCCGAGGGTGGGATTTTCCCAATCGTCCTCGACGAAACGCACGTCGTTTTGCTGCAGATCGAAGCCGAGGGCTTCGAGCGAGCCGAGGTAAAGATCGAGGATGTTTTCCGGCGCGGGCTTGAGCACGGCCTGGTATTGGTAATAGTGCTGCAGACGGTTCGGGTTGGCGCCGTAGCGGCCATCCTTGGGGCGGCGCGAGGGCTGCACGTAAGCCGCGCGCCAGGGCTCCGGGCCAATGGCGCGCAAGAACGTGTGGACGTGGGAGGTGCCCGCGCCGACTTCCATATCGATGGGCTGGAGTAACGCGCAACCTTGCTGGTCCCAATAGGATTGCAGCGTCAGGATGATTTGCTGAAATGTGAGCATGAAGCGCCTTTCGGGCTAGAGGCCGTTGCGTCGGGAGTACCTGGCGCGCGAGACGGCGGTGGAGCAAAAACTGCTGAACGGAGGATTCTAGCGGAAAGGGGGCGAGGTGCGACCAGATGCGGCTATATACGGCCCGTATGCGGCCCTGGCGGAGGTTGAGTGGCTGAGCGCGCCAGCCGGTTTTTCGGCGTTATCCGATTTGAAAATGCTTTTTTTCGTGGATTGTTGCGGCCAGCTTGAATGGGCGATTATCGGCATGGACGGCGCAAAGATTACAGGGGAGGAGAAAATGCGCTATCTGGATGCCATTGCTGATGCATCGGCTGGAGAGTTTGCTGCGGGGGATATTTTTAGTTTAGGAAAGAATGCAGTGAATTCGCCCGTAAAGGCCTGAATATATTTATTCAGGAGAAGGGCCCAGAAACCTGATTTTCGTTTGTCGTGTTTGTCGTGTTTGTCGTATTCGATGCGGAGGGTTATGCAAAATCAATGGAGCGATTTGACAGGTCTGATGCGTGAAAAAATATAGTCATTCATGGCCCCAAAAAGATGAAGATTGATTCATGCTTTTTGGGGCATGGTTTTAATCAGGCGAAAACCCTGCGAGGTTCCGCCAGGCTTTCCACCCCTTAACCTCGTCGCCGCCCCGGCCCGAACGCGAAGCCCAGCGCCAGCAACACCAGCGATACCGCCAGCACCGTATTGTTGCCACTCGTCACATACGGCGTATTGCCCGCGGTGCCTTGCACGTTCGCTTCCAGCACCCCCACGGTATAGGCAGGCAGCCGCCCGGTGACCTTGCCGTGTGCGTCGATCACGGCTGTCGCTCCGGTATTGGTGGCGCGCAGCATGGGCCGCCCGGTTTCCAGCGAGCGCATGCGGGCGATTTGCAGGTGCTGGTCGAGCGCGATGGTGTCACCGAACCACGCGAGGTTGGTGGCATTCACCAGCACGCCCGCGGGCATGGGGCTTTCGCGCAGCGTGCGGGCGATCTCTTCGCCAAAGATGTCTTCGTAGCAGATATCGACCGCCAGCGGCTGGTTATGCACGAGAAACGGCCTTTGAACCGGCGCGCCCCGGGCAAAGTCACCCAGCGGGATATCCATCAAATCGACGAACCAGCGAAACCCCCACGGCACGAATTCGCCAAAGGGCACGAGATGGTGCTTGTCATAGCGGTACAGCTCGCCGGAATGGGGCGTCAGGCCAAAAAGACTATTGGTGTAACCGCTCACCTGGCCGTCCGGCGTCAGCGTGCCGCCAATCGCACCGAACAGGATGGCGCTGCCGGTCTGGTCGGCGAAGCGGCGCAGCGCCAGCGCGAAGGGCTCGGGCATGGTCTGCGCCAGCACGGGAATAGCCGTTTCCGGCGTAATGATCAAGTCAGCCGGCTGGGCGGTAATCAAACGTTGATATTCGTCGATGGCAGCCAGCATGCCTGCGCGCTCGAACTTCATCTCCTGCTTCACGTTGCCTTGCAACAGGCGCACCTTGAGCGGTACGTTGGCGGAGGTGGTCCAGGTGGCGAGCGGCAGGACGAGGCCCGCCGCGAGCAAGGCCAGCGCGAGCGCGGCGGGGGCTAGCGCAGGGAGGCGCCGTGAGTGCCATGTGCGAGTGAAAGCCTGGACCAGTAACGCTGCGACCAGCGCCAGCATCCAGCCCACGCCATAGACGCCCACCAGTGGTGCATAGCCGGCAAGAGGCCCGTCGACCTGCGCATAGCCGCTGGCCAGCCATGGAAAGCCTGTGAAGACCGTGCCGCGTAACCATTCGCTGAGGGCCCATGCGCTGGCAAACGCAAACGAGCCGTGCCAGGTCGGCGAAAAAGGTCGGGATTGGGATTGCGGGTTGCGCTCGCTCTCGCCTTGGCGCGGACGCACGTGTCCGGCGCAAAACGACCAGATCGCGGCAGCCAGCGCGGGATACAACGCGAGATACAGCGTGAACAGCACGAGCGCGGCCCCCGCTAGCGGTGCGGCCATGCCGCCATAGACATGCATGCTGACATAGAGCCACCAGACGCCCGTGACGAAGTTGCCGAAACCAAACGCCGCACCGGTGAGCGCGGCGCTTTTCCAGTTTGTGGTGCGCGTGAGCCACGCGAAGAAAAAGACGAAGAGTGCCAGCTCAAGCCATCCGCCATGTGGCGTCGGTGCGAACGACAGCGTATTGGCCGCGCCCGCGACGCAGGCCGCGAGGTAATGCCACCAGGGCATGGCACGCTCATCTGTCAGCGCGGTGGCGGTGGCCGGCGTCATACGGCGACGCAGGCGAGAGAAGAGCGAGTCGGCCATGGATGGAATGCCAGATGGGTTGCGTCAGAGGTCAGAGGTCAGAGGAGGAGGCGCGCGCCAGACGGGTCATGCCGGGCGCGCGAACAGCGGCTGACAGCGGGGCGCTTGCGTTCGTTCAGGTTGGTACGTGCTGGGCGCGGCGCTCGTGCTCGCCCGCGTTTGGATCGCGGCGCACCAGCAGCATGTGGATCTGGCGCGCATCGCCGCGCTGGACTTCGAAGATCAGGTTTTCGAGCCGGACTTTCTCGCCGCGATGCGGCACATGGCCAAAGTGATGCGTGACCAGGCCGCCAATCGTATCGACTTCGTCGTCGGAGAACTGCGTGCCGAACGCCTCATTGAACTGCTCGATGCCGGTCAGCGCGCGTACCCGGTAGCGGCCATCCGGCGAGCCGATGATGTTGCCGCTTTCCTCGTCGAAATCGTATTCGTCTTCGATATCACCGACGATTTGCTCCAGCACGTCCTCGATCGTAATCAGGCCGGCCACGCCGCCGTATTCATCCACGACGATGGCGATATGGTTGTGATTGACGCGAAAATCGTGCAGCAGCACATTCAGGCGCTTCGATTCAGGAATAAACACCGCGGGGCGCAACATGCCGCGCACGTCGAATTCTTCTTCGGCGTAATAGCGCAGCAGATCTTTGGCAAGCAGTACGCCAATCACGTTGTCGCGGTTGCCTTCGTACACCGGATAGCGCGAATGCGCTTTTTCCAGCACGTAAGGAATAAAGGTGTCGGGCGCGTCGGCGATGTTGATCGCATCCATCTGCGCGCGGGGAATCATGATGTCGCGGGCGCATAGCTCGCAGATCTGGAACACGCCTTCGATCATTGAGAGCGAATCGGCGTCGATCAGGTTGCGCTCGTGCGCATCCTGGAGAATTTCAAGCAGCTCGGCACGGGAATCGGGCTCGGGCGAGATGAAATCGGTCAGCCGTTCAAGCAGGGAGCGTTTTTCAGGGAGAGGGTCGGTTGGGCGTCGACTGGGATACGTGTCGTTCATGGTGGTGCGCCAGGCGAGGCGGGGCGCGTGATTGCAGAGCGACAAGGATACACCAGGCTTGCCAGGGGGCTATTGGCCGTTTGGCTAACGGGCAAGCCATGGCCGCCCACGACCTGTGTCTGCTGTGGGCGGATTAATCCTGATTAACTGGATACTTTGTGACAGGGTATTTGTAGTTCGATGATTGACTTGCGGCACATGAGCAATAATCCGAGATATTCATTCGTGGGGTTCAGGTGTTTTTCATCGGGGAAGGTGCCCGGTTTGGGCTTCGCCGTTGTTGATGCTGGAGCGCGCAGCATCTGTTTTTTTATCCTGATGGCACATGCTGTTTTTAATTGGATTAAATAAAATATTTCCGCGCCGTTTAATGACATATTAATTTCTGATTTTCAGTTAATTGATACGCCTTCCGTAACGGGATTCGCCAAAAGTTCCAGGCAGCGGCTGGGGCGCTGAGCGTGCGTTCAGCAGGCGCTCAGGCAAAACTTCCGCTTCACTTCAAGCGCCCGGGCTGCACCGTGCCAGCAGCGCTTCGAGCGCGTGGTCCGGCATGCCGCTGGCGCGCAGCGCCTGCACCGTGTGGCTGACGTAATCCAGCGTCGTGCCATAACGGCCACTTGCGCGGCGCAATACCCTCTTCACCACCTCATCCGGCAGTTTGCCGGTATAGGCCGGAATATCGCGCCGTATCACGAATGCCAGCGCGTTGACCCGGCGCCCGTCCGCGAGCGTGCAGCGCAGCCACGTTGGGCGGTACGACCCCATCGGCATTTCGCGCTGCCAGAGCGTGGCGAGATGTGCGGCGAGCCCTGCGGCAGCCAGCCGGAATGCGATGCCGGTGCAGGCGCCGCCGCGATCGAGCGCCAGCACGAGGCCGGGTTGCTCCGGCGTGCCGCGATTCACCCGTGACCATAAATACAGCCCGCGATGGTAGCCGTGCACCCGGCCGCGTGTCGCTTCGACAACGGCTAGCCCGGGGTTCCAGATCAGCGAGCCATAGCCGAACAGCCAGAGGTCTTGCGTTGCGTCATGGTGCTGCAGGGTGCGGGCGAGCGAGGCGTCGAGTTCTTCCGCCGTGAGTAACCGCGCTTCGCCCAGTTGTGGCGGATAGCTGGCGGTACGGGATGGCGGCGGAGACGGGTTCACGACGCGGCGGTTCAAACGTGAGAGAGGAGGGAGAGGACAACGTGCTGGAAAAAAAGCGCAGGCATCGGCGCCTCACGCATAAGGATCAGGAAAGCCAAGCGTGGCGAGGATGTCGCGCTCAAGTGCTTCCATTTCTTCGGCTTCGGTATCGTCTTCGTGATCGTAGCCTTGCGCGTGCAGCGTGCCATGCACCAGTAGATGCACGTAGTGCGCGACCAGCGGCCGGCCCAGCCCGATGGCTTCCCGCTCCACCACCGGGCAGCACAGGATCAGATCGCCGGAGATGGGCGCATCGTCGGCCTCGCTGGCCTCATCACCTTCTGCGTAGGCGAAGGTCAACACATTGGTGGCGTAGTCCTTGCCGCGCCAGGTGCGGTTCAGCATGCGGCCTTCGTCGGCATCGACGAGCCGCACGGTGAGTTCGGCATCCACCTGCAGGGCAGCCTGGATCCAGCGCGCAACGCTGGCGCGTGGCAACGCTGTTTTGTGGCTGGGCCACGCTTTTGCGGCGGGAAACTGGAGGTTGAGCGTCAGCTTGGGAGGGCGGCTCATCGGACGAAAAGAGGTAAGGGAGATGAGGGAAATGAGAGAGAGGCGGTATATCAGGGGGCGGCGCCGCGGCGTGCCGGAGCGTGTTCATGGATACCTCCATGAACACGTCTAGCGCGCATCGGTGACACTGTCCTTCTGGGCCTGCGCGTCATAGGCTTCGACGATGCGCGCGACCAGCGGATGGCGCACCACATCGGCACTGGTAAAGCGCGTGAGGGCGATGCCACGCACGTCCGCCAGCACTTTTTGCGCTTCGATCAGGCCGCTCTTGTGGCCGCGCGGCAAATCGACCTGGGTCGTATCGCCGGTCACCACCGCCTTCGAGCCAAAGCCAATCCGCGTCAGGAACATCTTCATCTGTTCGGGCGTGGTGTTTTGCGCCTCGTCGAGAATGATGAACGCGTGATTCAGCGTGCGGCCGCGCATGTAGGCGAGCGGGGCGATTTCGATCATCTGGCGCTCGAACATCTTCGCGGTTTTGTCAAAACCCAGCAGGTCATAGAGCGCGTCATAGAGCGGGCGCAAATACGGATCGACCTTTTGCGCCAGATCGCCGGGCAAAAAGCCGAGCCGCTCGCCCGCTTCGACGGCGGGGCGGGTTAGCACGATGCGCTTGACCTGATCGCGTTCCAGCGCATCCACCGCGCAGGCCACGGCCAGATAAGTCTTGCCCGTGCCCGCCGGGCCGACGCCGAAGGTCACGTCGTGCGCGATGATCTGCTTCAGATAGTCGCGCTGTGCGGGCGTGCGTCCGCGCAGGTCGGCGCGGCGCGTGTACAGCTTGGGGCCCAGCGCTTCGGCGTTGTCGCTGTCGTCGAGCGCGGGTTCGTCGAACGGGTGCTCGGGGTTGCCGCGAAACCGCACGTCAGAGGCGTCGGGCGTCTCGCCCGTGCCGCTCGCGCGGTGGGCCAGATGCCGCGCTTCGACCAGCGCCAGCTGGATATCGTCAACCGAGAGCGGATCGCCGGCCGCGCGGCGATAGAAATTTTCGAGCGCGGCGAGCGCGATCTTCGCGCCACGGCCACGAATCGAAATGCGATGGCCGCGCCGCGTCAGCGTGACGTCGAGGGCCTGTTCGATTTGCCGCAGATTTTCGTCGAGCGGGCCACACAGGTTGGCGAGCTGCGCGTTGTTATCGTGCGGAGCGGTGAATTCCAGATGGGGCTGAGCGGGCTTCAAGGCGGGGAGGGATCCTGTCAGTGTGTCAGTGAACGAAGGGTGTGTGCGCGGTGGCGTGCACGGCGGTGAGGGTGTCGTCTGATGCCAGTATCAGTTCGCCGCGCAGCGAGTGCGGATAGGCCTGAACGATCTTCACGTCGATCATCTGGCCGGTGAGCCGCGCATGCGCGGCCAGCGGCGCGGGGAAATTGACCACGCGGTTGTTTTCGGTGCGTCCTGCCAGTTCGGCAGGATCCTTGCGCGATGGCCCTTCCACCAGAATCCGCTCGACGTTGCCCAGCATCGACTGGCTGATGCGCACGACGTTTTCTTCGATGGTGGCTTGCAGGTGTTGCAGGCGCTTGAGCTTGACCTCGCGCGGCGTGTCGTCGGGCAGATTGGCCGCCGGGGTGCCGGGACGCGGGCTGTAGATGAACGAGAAGCTCGTGTCGTAGTTCATCTCGTGAATCAGCGCCATGGTTTTGTCGAAATCTTCAGCGGTCTCGCCGGGGAAGCCCACGATCATGTCCGTGGAGAGCGAGAGGTTCGGGCGAATCGCCCGCAGACGGCGAATCACGGATTTGTATTCGAGCACCGTGTAGCCGCGTTTCATCGCCATCAGGATGCGGTCGGAGCCATGCTGCACCGGCAGGTGCAGGTGGCTGACCAGCTTGGGCACTTTGGCGTAGGTGTCGATCAGGCGTTGCGTGAATTCTTTCGGATGCGAGGTGACGTAGCGGATGCGCTCGATGCCGGGCATCTCCGCGACATATTCGATCAGCGTGGAGAAATCGGCAAACTCGTTTGAGCCGAGGGTGAGCGGGCCGCGATAGGCATTGACGTTTTGCCCGAGCAGCGTGACTTCGCGCACACCCTGGTCGGCGAGGCCGGCGATTTCGGTCAGCACGTCGTCGAGCGGGCGGGAGACTTCCTCGCCGCGCGTGTAAGGCACGACGCAGTAGCTGCAGTATTTGCTGCAGCCTTCCATGATCGAGACAAAGGCGCTGGGGCCTTCGATACGCGCAGGCGGTAGATGATCGAATTTCTCGATCTCGGGAAACGAGATATCGACTTGCGGCAGGCCGCTGGCGCGACGCGCGTCGATCATTTGCGGCAGGCGGTGCAGCGTTTGCGGGCCAAACACGAGATCGACGTAAGGTGCCCGCGCTACGATCGCCGCGCCTTCCTGGCTGGCAACGCAGCCCCCGACGCCAATCAGCAGGTTCGGGTTGGCCGCTTTCAGTTCGCGCACCCGGCCCAGGTCGGAAAAGACCTTTTCCTGAGCTTTCTCGCGCACCGAGCAGGTATTGAAAAGAATGACATCCGCGTCATCGGGGGTGTCGGTCTTGATAAGGCCTTCGGCTGCGCCTAGTACGTCGACCATTTTGTCGGAGTCGTACTCATTCATCTGGCAGCCAAAGGTTTTTACATAAACTTTTTTGGGGGGCATCGGGGTCGCCGTTCGCAGTGGTTGACCTGGGGGCGTGGTGCAACAGGTGATCAACAGGTGAAGGGGGTGAATATCGGCTACTAGTAACTAGTAACCAGTTTTTGCCTGAATTTTGCCAGGATGGCCCGCGTTACAGCAGCGGCTGGACCCTGAACCTGGTTCGAATTCAAGCCTCGCATTATAGCCGTTGCCTGTGCGGGATTGCGCCTTGGGCACCTGACGGCGGCGCGGCTGCAAACGGCGGCGGAAAGGGAGCCATGCCGTGAGGTGATGCCAACCCGTGATGCCAACCCGGCGGGATATAGCACAACACCGTGAACACAACACCGTGGCGCAGGCTGGCTGCCAGAGGCCGGGGCAGGGCATTCAAGGCGATTCAGGTGCGGCGTTCCGGATTTGGGGCGTGCCTGTTGAGGAGGCACCGCGCTGCGCGATCAACCTGGCTACGGTATGCTCTGGCGGCCGGCGCTGTCCGGTAATCAGTACGTCTTCAGGGCGGGGTGAAATTCCCCACCGGCGGTATGCAGGCAACGCTTCGCGTCAGCCCGCGAGCCCGCGAGCACCGCAGTCACGTCGTCCGCTATTGGGCGGCGCCGGTTGCGGGTTAGCAGATCTGGTGCGATGCCAGAGCCGACGGTCACAGTCCGGATGAAAGAAGATGTGCAGAGGTCGTTACCGTTACCGCTGCTTGCCCCGTGCCCGGCCCTGCCGTCGTGGCATGGGTGTGAGCGGGAACGGCTGGCCTGTCTGCAATGCCCTGAAACGTTTTTCGCCACACTTTTGCGATGAGCGTTTCATTTATGTCTATTCGAACTTCCCAGACGTTTCAAACTTCTGCTGCGACGGTATTGGCGGCGGCCCCTGTGCGCGCTGACGACGCCTTTGCGGACCTTCCCCTGCTGGCAACCGAACCGGTTCCGCCGCGCATTGCCGCCGCGCTTGAGGCGTTGCGCGCCGGACGTGCCGTGGTGCTGCAAGACGATCACGACCGCGAGAACGAGGCGGACCTGATTGTTGCCGCCGAGCGCCTGAGCGAGGCGACGATGGCGCTGTTGATCCGCGAGTGCAGCGGCATCGTGTGCCTGTGCCTGCCGGACGCGCATCTGCGCGCGCTCGAATTGCCGCCGATGGTGGTGCACAACGAAAGCCGCCACGGCACGGCATTCACGGTTTCGATCGAAGCGCGTGAGGGCGTGACGACAGGGGTTTCGGCGGCTGACCGGGTGACGACGATTCGCGCGGCGATTGCTGAGAATGCGCGCCCCGCTGATATTGTCCGGCCCGGCCACGTGTTTCCACTACGCGCGGTTCCAGGGGGGGTGCTGGCGCGGCGCGGTCACACCGAAGGCACCGTGGATCTGGCGATCCTGGCAGGGCTTAAGCCTGCGGGTGTGCTGTGTGAGCTGATGAACGCCGATGGCACGATGACGCGTGGCGCGCAGGTTGAACGGTTCGCGCAGCAGCATCAGTTGCCGATGCTGACAATTGCCGAGCTGGTTGAGTTTCGCCAGACGCTGGCGGCGGCGCGCCTGGGACGGGTTGAGGATGTTGCGACCGTTACGGAAGCGGCAGAGGAGGCGGGCGTGGTTTAAGCGCGAGGTCCGGGAGGACGTGGTGGGTCTTTTTCTTTTTTTCTTTTTTTCCCCCGTCTTCCCGGATTCATATTTTTCCTGAATTGAGCTTTTTTGCCTCCGCCCCAACAGCAGGCCCCAACAGCAGGCCCCAACAGCAGGCCCCAACAGCAGGCCCCAACAGCAGGCCCCAACAGCAGGCCCCAACAGCAGGCCCCAACAGCAGGCCCCAACAGCAGGCCCCAACAGGCGGGTTCCCCACCCCGTGCTACGACTGCACGTTGCCGAACTCTCCGCGCATGCCTGCGGCTACTAGCGCGGGCAGTGCCTCCATGCGCTCGATGATCCGCGTGATACCCAACTGGCGCAGCGTGTCGGCGTAGCCCGGCGGAATATGGCTTGCGCCAATGAATGCGATGGTCTGCATGCCTGCGGCGCGAGCCGCATTCAACCCGACGACGCTGTCTTCGAGCACGAGGCAGCGCACGGGGTCAACGCCCAGTTGCTGTGCGGCGAACAGATATACATCGGGATCAGGTTTGGGCCGGGCAACCTGCTCGGCGCTGAAAATCCGCTCCGCGAAAATCTCGCTGAGACCCGCGCATTGCACCGACGCGCGCACACGTGCCATCTGGCTATTCGACACAACCGCGGCGGGCAGGGGGATTTGCAGGAGCGCTTCGCGCACGCCATGAATCGGGCTGAGCGAGACAGCCAGCGCCTCGGCTACACGTTGTTCGATGGTGTCGAGCAGATTGGTGGGCAAGGTGAGATTGAAGCGGGTGGCGATTCCGGCGAGAAAGCTTGAGGTTTGCTGGCCGAAAGCTGTTTTGACGGCGGGGCCGAAATCGTGGCCGGGAAATAACGTGGTGAGCGTATCGAGCAAAACATGGTCAGCGATGATTTCGCTATCGACCAGCACACCGTCACAGTCGCAAATCAGATGGTCGAACATGGGGGAGGGAAGAGCCAAAAAGAGAAAGAGAAGGTTGAGTGGCCGATGCCATGTGCCATGGCAGGGGCCAAAGGCAGGGCGCTAAAGACAAGAACCCAATGAGCCAAAGCCAGGGAGCTTCGTACTCAGTGCTGATCCGCCCACGCGATGGCTGCACGAATCGCGCGCCGCCAGCCCGCCAGGCAGGCTTGAATTTCATCGGGTGGCCGTGCGGGGGTGAACCGCTGTTGCAGCTTCCACTGATTTTGCAATGCATCAATGTCGGGCCAGTAACCGGTTGCTAGCCCTGCCAGGTAGGCCGCGCCAAGTGCCGTGGTTTCGCTGATGTGTGGCCGGACCGTATCGACGCCTAGAAGGTCGGCTTGAAACTGCATCAGCAGGTTGTTCGCGCAGGCACCGCCATCGACGCGTAGCTCGCCGATGCGCATGCCTGCATCGGCTTCCATCGCTTGCAAAACGTCGAACGACTGATAGGCGATTGAATCGAGCGCTGCCCGCGCGATATGCGCGGAAGTGGTGCCGCGTGTGGCGCCGAAGAGCGTGCCGCGCGCGTGAGCATTCCAGTGCGGCGCGCCTAGCCCCGCAAAAGCGGGCACCAGATAAACGCCGTCGCTGTGTGGCACGCTGCGCGCGAGGGCTTCGATTTCGCTGGCATGGCGGATCAGGCCCAAGCCGTCACGCAGCCATTGCACGACGGCGCCGCCGATGAAGATGCTGCCTTCCAGCGCGTAATGCGTAACGGAGGTTGCGGGCGTTGCGCCTCCCAGTTGCCATGCGATCGTGGTGATCAGGTTATTGCGTGACTCGATGGGCTGGCAGCCGGTGTTCATCATCAGAAAGCAACCTGTGCCGTAAGTATTTTTCACCATGCCCGCACGCGTGCACATCTGGCCAAAAAGCGCTGCGTGCTGATCTCCGGCGATACCCGCGAGCGGGATTTTCGAGGCGAACACCGTGGTTTGAGTGGACCCGTAGATTTCTGAAGAAGAGCGCACTTCGGGCAGCATGCTGCGTGGAATGTCGAAGAGTGCCAGCAGCTCATCGTCCCATTGCAGCGTGTGGATGTTGAATAGCATCGTGCGCGAGGCGTTGGTGACGTCGGTGACGTGCAACCTATGTTGCGTGAAATTCCAGACCAGCCAGCTATCAACCGTGCCGAATGCAAGTTTGCCCTGGCGCGCTAGTTCGCGTGCGCCTTCGACGTGATCGAGGATCCAGCGGATTTTCGTCGCGGAGAAGTACGCGTCGATGGGCAGGCCGGTTTTGCTTCGTACCATGGGCTCGACGCCTTGCGCTTTGAGTTCGTCACAAAAATGCGCCGTGCGACGGTCTTGCCAGACGATGGCGTTGTAGAGCGGCTGACCGGTTGTGCGATCCCAGACGAGGGTGGTTTCACGCTGGTTCGTGATGCCGATGGCGGCGATGGCCGTGCCGTTGAGCCCGGCATGCGTGACCGCTTCGGCGGCTACGCCTGCCTGGGTCGACCAGATATCTTGAGGATCATGTTCGACCCAGCCAGGACGCGGGTAGATTTGCCTGAACTCCTTTTGCGCATGTGACACCACGTTGCCATGGGTGTCGAACAGCATGGCGCGTGAGCTGGTTGTTCCCTGGTCAAGCGCGAGAATGTACTGCTCCTGCATGGTGGTGTCTTCCGTGTGCGATGAGTGGGGGCTGGCGTGGTTGGCACGATACGCGAATGCCGCGGCGAGGTTGGGTGCCAGGTGCTGGGCCAAGGTTTAGAGCTTTAGAGCATCTGGTGCCTGGTGTCCGAGGCTCGAACCGGCTGCGAGATTTAGGGTTAGGCCTTGAACTCAAGGCTCTCCGCCAGTGTACGGGGCGGGTTTCTGTGGCGTGGTTCGCGTGGTTTGGGCGAACCACGCATCAATGGCGCGGCTCAAGGGTTCGAGTGTTCCGGCGGCGAGGGCGTGCAAGCCAAGCTTGGAGCGCCGCCACAGGACGTCTTGCGCACAGCAGGCCCATTCGGTATCGCGCAAGTAACGCAATTCGGCCTCGTACAGGCCTGGTGCGAAAGCCTGCCCAAGACCCTCGATCGATTCAGCCTGGCCAATCACCTGGACTGCGCGTGTGCCGTAAGCGTGCGCATAACGGCGTGTGAGGCTTAAGGGTAGCCAGGCGAACTGCTGCTGAAAATGCGTGGCGAAGCGCTCGAAGCCGGTTGGCGCGATGTCTCCACCGGGCAGCGGTGCATGCGCGGTCCAGGCGGGTAGTGGACGTTGTAACGTGTGGCAGAGCTGGTCGAGTGCTTCTTCAGCGAGCTTGCGAAAAGTGGTGATTTTCCCGCCGAAGACAGAGAGCAATGGGGCCGCACCAGGGAGGGCATCGAGTTCGAGTTGATAGTCGCGTGTGAGCGCTGATGGCTCGCCGGCCATTTCGTCTCCGAGCAGCGGGCGCACACCCGCGTAGCTCCAGCACACCTCGGCGGGGGTCAGCGGTACTTTGAAATAACGATTGATTGACTCGCACAGGTAACGGGTTTCTTCTGCGGTGATGCTGACCTGAGCGGGGTCTCCGTGATATTCGAGATCGGTGGTGCCGATGAGCGTGTAGTCGTGTTCATAGGGAATGGCAAAGACAATCCGTTTATCAGGGTTCTGGAAGATGTAGGCGTGGTCGTGCCTGAAAAGACGTGGCGTGACGATATGGCTACCCTTGACCAGCCGAACGCTGTGTTGCGTGTCACGTCCCAGCGCCTGGTGTGAGAGCGCGCTGACCCACGGGCCTGCCGCGTTGACCATGGCGCTGGCATGCACATCGAACGCTTCGCCATCGGTTCGCTTTAGCCGGGCGTGCCAGGTGCCGTTGCTGCGCGTTGCGCTGACAAGCTGGGTGCGAGTGAGAAGGGTGGCACCGCGTTCGTGAGCATCGAGCGCGTTGAGCACGACGAGGCGCGCGTCATCGACCCAGCCATCAGAATAGACAAAGCCCCGCTTGAATACATTGCTGAGCGGTGCGCCAGCAGGATGCTGACGTAAATCAATGCCGCGTGAGCCGGGTAACAGCTCGCGCCGTGCCAGATGATCGTATAAAAACAGCCCTGCGCGGATCAGCCAGGCCGGGCGTAGCAGAGGCATGTGCGGCATGACAAAGCGAAGCGGCCGAATGATGTGAGGTGCCGCTCGCAAAAGCGTTTCGCGCTCTTGTAACGCTTTGCGCACCAGTTTGAATTCGCCGTACTCCAGATAGCGCAAACCGCCATGAATGAGCTTGGTGCTGGCCGATGAGGTGTGCGCGGCCAGATCATGCTGCTCGCAGAGCAGCACCGATAGCCCACGGCCTGCGGCATCGCGGGCGATGCCCACACCATTGATGCCGCCGCCCACGACGAGCAAATCGTACTGCCTGCCTGATTCCACTGGAATGCCCCTTTGAAGCGAACGCGAACAGGAAAACTGTTCGTGTCCGGACTTTAAGGAGCAGGTCCGGAAAAGTAAAGTTAGCCAGTTAGCCTATGCCGTCTGACAGATGGCGCAATTTGAAGTGACACACGATACTGTGCGTCATTCATCACATCGAGGTGAGTTATGCGTGGAATACAGGGTTTTTTGCTGGGTGGTACAGCGGTGCTGCTTGTGGGTTGCGTGAGCACGCCGGAGTTAAGGGGGACATGGGGCGCCCCCTCGGTCGGGGCGCTACAGCAAGGTTGTGCGAATGTGGCTAGCGTTGATTACGGGATTGATGAGCAATCGGTGTACAGCCTTTTGTTCGATGCGTATGTCGCACGTCGGCGTGGCCGGGTGTCACAAGACGATTACTGTGCGTTCCAGGCGTCGATCGCGCAGTATTACACGGCCATGAAGGCTAGCGGCAGTGCTCAGGCGCGCAATGATTGGGCTGCTTATCTTTTGGCGCAACGGGTGAAGGCGTTGAGCTGGCGCGCATCAGTGGATCCCACGTTGCGCGGTGGCTAGCGGGTTTGCCGTGGTGGCCAGACCAAGCTCACAGCACCAACAGAAAATGCGCGGTGCGGGCTGGGCCTGGCCTTGTGCTCTCAGGTTATTCCGGCGTGGTTTCGCCGGATGGCGCTCGTTTCAAATTGCAGGTTCAGCAGGCTCGAATGGGCGTTGCGGGGGTTAAGCGAAACGCCATGGCAGGCTGGACGTTACGAAAATCGTTTGATCGCTTTGAGGGCTGAATTTCCTATATCGGTCACGCTCCATTGCTGTTGGCCAGAGGCGAGGTTTTCAAGCTGCACAAGTTGTCGTTCGAGCAAGGCATCCAGTTCGGTTCGCTCCATATCGACCTGACCTGGAGCATCTTTCACAAGTAACAACGTGGCGAATTCATGCGGACTCAGCATCGTTTTTCTCCATGACACGCGTGTTCGGGCTACCCGGCGGGCGGTAGGCAAAACGACAGCCATGGCCCTTAAGGTGAAGCGGGAAGCCAGGCGGTTGACCGCCGACGCCAGCACAACGGGGCAAGCACGATAGGGCGTCGGGGAACTGGAGTGTAGTCAAGTGTTAGCCGAACACCAAACCGTAGCCGAAAATTTTCTATTTGACTTTGCAGCATGCTGGCGGCGGGTTGCATGAGCGGAAAATTCCTTGAGTTCACATGAACCTGGGTGTGCACTGCAACATGAATGGCTTATGTAAAACAACGGAAAAACAGTGTGGGGGAAACACGGAAAGGAATACCTGTGTGAATCAGGTGACGACGTTAATCTTGCTGCGCATGCCCGCTCGCATTTCGCCCATGCTAGCCATGGCCAAATTAACCTTGAACCGACGGATGCAAGCAATGAATGACGAGCTTACCCACGATGCCTTTATCCCAACGGTGCACGATGCTGCCGCACATTGAGGTACCACTGCGTGAGCAAAACTCGCTCACGGCCGGTTTCATGGCCGCGGCAGATGGCCGCAAGGCATGAGCGAAATGCTTGACTGGAGCCGTTCATCTAAGCCGGATGGGTAGCGCAGGCACTGGAACTACCGTAAGCCCGGTATAGTCTGTGTCTTTTAAAGCTGAAAGCGCCCGTTTGCTGAACACCAGCTAAGATGAAAAAATCGCGGGTTAACCAAATTTCAAATGAGCTTTTTTGAGGCGGCAAGGAATCGAACCGAAACATCGAGGGTTTTGGTATGCGCCGAGCATCAATTGAGTTCCGGGAGCGCGACATCATGCAAACAGAGCCGTTACATATCATGCCGTGGCGAATTGAGGATATCGATCTGAACCGCATCGATCGCCAGCGTGCTGCCGCTAATGAAAATCTTCTTCTGTTGCTGTGTGCAGCGTCATTTATTGAAAGTGGATCGGATCTTTACACCAGTAACCTGAGCGTTTTCTTCGATGGCGATCCCGAAATTTCGACTTGGCTGAACACCGAATGGGAACCGGAGGAACTTCAGCATGGCCGCGCGCTGAAAGCCTATATCGGCCATGTATGGCCGGAGTTCGACTGGGATGACGCGTTCGAACAGTTTTTCGCTGAATATTCGAAAACCTGCTCTTTCGAAGATTTTGAAAAAACCCGGGCGCTTGAGCTTGCTGCGCGCTGCGTCGTCGAAACCGGGACCGCAACACTGTACCGGGCCATCCGCGAGTCGTCCGATGAGCCCGTGTTGCGTGAGATTACCGATAACATTCGCACGGACGAGGTGCGTCATTACAAGCACTTTCTCAAGTACTTCCGCCAGTACAACAAGATCGAAGGCAATAGTCGGCTTGCGGTGCTCGGTGCGCTGCTGCGCCGGGTGAGGGAGATTCGCAATGAGGATTCCGAAATTGCGTTGCGTCACGTGCTGGCGGCGCGCTACCCTGGGCATGCGCACGATCCGGCTTATCAACGCGGGCGGGCGGCGCAGGTGAATGCTGTGGTGCGCCGGTACATGTCCGCTGATATGTGCGTGAAGATGCTGCTCAAACCGCTTGATCTGCCTGCAAAAATTCAGCCGGGTATCCGTTACCCGCTGACGAAGTTCACCCAGCATGTCCTGTTCCGCTGATTTCTCTAACGCTGTTCGTTCCGCTCCCAGCCAATGGCGCATTGGCTTGGCCGTTAACGTTGTCATTACCGTTGCCGTTGCCGTTGCCATTGCCGTTGCTGCTGGACGTGTCTGATGAGGCATTCCACGATGCGGCCAGACCTTGAGCTGCAACGCTTCGAGAGTTGGCCACCGGGTTTGTGCGCGCTGTTTGATGGCACATCGTTGGTGGCTAAAGCAGGTTTTACCGCCTCGCTGGTGCAGAGCGCTTCATCCGGTGAACTACGCACGGCGCTACTCGGCATTGGCGAGCTATACGCGCCCGATAGCCGTACATTGTGCGTGGCGCTATGGCCGCAGTCGCGCTCGGCGGAGACGTTGCGCTGCAATGGCCGGGCGGCACTGACCTATGTTTTCGAGGGCGCGTTTTATCAGGTTCAACTCCGGTTTGCTGTGCTGCCTGATGTGCCTGTCGACCTTGCCACGGCCACTGCTTCCATCGTTACCCCTGACCTTGTCACAGCGAAGCCACAGCAAATAGCCACGTTCACCGGCGTGATCGAGACTGGTGAAGCCCAGCGTGTGCGCTATGCGCATCTGACGGGCGGAATGGGCTTTGAACTGGACACCGGTGAGCGGGATCGGGTGCTCGCTCGCTGGGCATGGCAAATCGGGCAACTGAAACGGCGGTTTGCCGCAGTACAGCGGTAAGGGTGGATGCCGTTGCACGCGCGGTAGGCGCAGCAGCTTTTTCCGGATCGAGACAAAAAAAGAACCCGGTGGCTATAGCGCGCCATTTCCGGGTTCAGTGCTGAAGCCTTGAAGTATCTGACGTATTGACAGCGTTAACGTTAAGTACGTTAAACGTACTTAACGTCCGCGATTGCCACCGCCGCGTCCGGGTGTCCGGCCACCGCCACCCAGCAATGCCCCCGGGCCTTTAGTGGGCGTTGCGCGCGGCGCACCGCTGCCTGTGCCACGATCATGCGTCGCCGGGCCGGGTTTGCCGTGATGGCGTGTCGTTTCGTGCCGCGGGTTGTCCCTGCGGACCTGTGCGGGCGCATTAACTGGCTTGGACGTTTGGGGGGCCGCCGCCGGACTGGTTTGAGCCGCCTGCGGTTTTTGGCCGCCCGAGCGTTGCCCTGAACGCTGTCCCGAACGTGGCGCCGCCGCGCCCCCCGAGCCTTGGCGCGGCCGCCCACTGCCACCACCGCCGCCTTGGCTGCGTCGCAAAATCGGTTCGGGCTTGGCATCTGGATCGGGTTCGAAACCCGCGATGACCTCTTGTGGCACCGGGCGCTTGATAAGCCGCTCGATATCCTTGAGTAATTGCAACTCATCGACACACACCAGCGAGACGGCTTCGCCCGTCGCGCCTGCACGGCCGGTGCGCCCGATCCGGTGCACATAGTCTTCCGGCACATTAGGCAGGTCATAGTTGACGACGTGCGGCAACTGGTCGATGTCGATACCGCGTGCAGCGATGTCCGTTGCTACCAGCACCTGCAGCGTGCCGTCCTTGAACTCGGCGAGCGCGCGGGTGCGTGCCGACTGGCTCTTGTTGCCGTGAATCGCCAGGGCGCTGATGCCATCTTTCTCCAGTTGTTCGGCCAGACGGTTCGCGCCGTGCTTGGTTCGTGTGAACACGAGCACCTGAAACCATTTGTGCTGCCGGATCAGATGCGTCAGGAGCTCGCGTTTGCGATCGCGGTCAACGGGATGGATTTTTTGCGCGATGGTTTCGGCGGTGGTATTGCGGCGCGCGACTTCGATCAGTGCGGGCGAATCGAGCAGGTTATCCGCCAGCGTTTTGATTTCGTCGGAGAACGTCGCGGAAAACAGCAGGTTCTGGCGTTTGGGCGGCAGTTTGGCTAGTACGCGTTTGATGTCGTGAATGAAACCCATGTCGAGCATGCGGTCGGCTTCGTCGAGCACCAGAATTTCGAGTTGCGACAGATCAATCGTTTTTTGCTGCATGTGATCGAGCAGTCGTCCGGGTGTTGCCACGACGATATCGACGCCCCGGCGCAGCGCGTCGATTTGCGGGTTGATACCGACACCACCGAACATCACGGTGGATTTGAGTTTCAGATACTTGCCGTACAGGCGCACACTTTCTTCGACCTGTGCGGCAAGCTCGCGCGTCGGTGTGAGAATCAGTGCCCGCACGGGACGCTTGCCCGTGGCATGGGCAGGAGCGGGCAGAGTGGTTAGACGTTGCAGGATCGGCAGCGTGAAGCCCGCGGTTTTGCCGGTGCCGGTTTGCGCACCTGCCAGCAGGTCGCCGCCGTTGAGCACAGCCGGAATAGCCTGCATCTGGATGGGCGTGGGAACGGTATAGCCGAGTTCGTGGACAGCGCGGACAAGGGGTTCGGACAAGCCGAGAGAATCAAAAGACATAAACACTCTTTGCAATGCAGGTAGGGTGACCGGTACAGCGCATTGTTGCGAGGCATGCTTTGGGGCTCGCTTCAAGGCCAACTCCGAGGCTAACTCTGGGGCTAACTTTGGGGCTAACTTTGGGGCTAACTTCAAGGGGCTCACGCCCTGTGACCGGTCATGGAAAAATCGGCGGCACGCGTCTGGCATGCCGGATGCTAATGCTTCAACGCAACATGCAGACACGCTCGTTGGCGGTAAGTTGCATGGTTATTGCGGCGTCCATCGCAGCCTGGTGCCGCGCAATGCGGCGTTTAGGCAACATAGCGCACCACGCTGATGAACTGGCAAACGCTGCCTGCCAGGACAAACAGGTGCCAGATGCCATGCCCGTGGCGGATGCGTTCATCGTTGATGAAAAACCAGATGCCCACGGTATAGCTCAGCCCGCCTGCGACGAGCCATGCCGTGGCAGCCGCAGGTAGCGTCTCGACGATAGGAACCACGGCGACCAGCGCTAGCCATCCCATCAGCACATACAACATCATCGAGACGCGCCGGGTGCGCCGCCCTAACGTTAGTTCCTGAGCGATGCCGAACACAGCCAGCCCCCAGCTCACGCCAAACAGCGACCAGCCCCACGGCCCGCGCAAGGTAACCAGGGTGAATGGGGTATAGCTGCCAGCGATCAGCAGATAGATCGCCGAATGATCGCATTTCTGCAAAACAGCCTTGAAGCGGGGGTGACGCGTGCCGTGGTAAAGCGTTGAGACAGCATACAGCACGACCAGCATGCTGCCGTAAATCGCAAAGCTCACGATCTTGTACGGGTCGCCTTGCTGGGCCGCCAGCGTGACGAGTGCAACGAGGCCGGCTAACGCAAGCAGCGCACCGGCCAGGTGCGTCAGGCAGTTGAACCGTTCACCGGCTGGCAAGGTTTTTCCTCGGGTACGGCGTCATCGATCGAGCAGGTTAAACGGGTTTTGAGGCAGGTTTTGAAGCAGGTCTTGAAAGACGAAGGGCGCGGCTGCGGTTTCCCGCGAGCCGCGCCCTTAAGTCATCCTGCGCTGGTTAATCGAGTGGAGCCGAACGCAGGTCGTTCACCTGCTGCGGCGATATCGCCGTGCCATGGTTGCCCCATGTCATGCGGATGTAGGACACCACGGCAGCGACTTCCTGGTTAGACAGCGATTGCGCGAATGGCGGCATGCCATAGGGTTTCGGGTTGCCTGCCGTGCTCGGCGGATAACCGCCATTGAGCACCATGCGAATCGGATTGACGGCCGATGGCATCTGGATGGACTGGTTGTTGGCCAGCGGCGGGTAATGCGGTGGCTGCCCTAAACCATTGGCTTCGTGACACTTCGCGCATTGGTCGGCGTAGATCTTCTTGCCTTGCTTGAGCAGCTCGTTGCCAAACTGTGGCGAGGTTTCGAGTTGCAGATGCTCCGGCGCGTCGCTTTTCTGCGGGATGGTCTTCAGATACACGGCCATCGCGCGAATATCTGCGTCGTTCATGTATTGCAGGCTGTTGTGCACGACGTCAGCCATCGGACCAAACACCGCGCCACGTTGCGATACACCGGTTTTCAGCAGGCTGGCGATGTCCTTGATATCCCAGTCGCCGAGGCCGGATTCGGCGTTCGACGTGAGTGAAGGCGCATACCAGTTTTGCAGCGGAATCAGGCCGCCCGCGAACGCCGATGAATTGATCGGGCCACCCAGCGCGTTGATCGAGGTGTGGCACATGCCGCAATGGGCGAGGCCTTCAACCAGATAGGCGCCGCGGTTCCATTCGACGGACTGGGCTGGATCAGCCTTGTACTCGCCTTCACGGAAAAACAGCGTGCGCCAGCCGATCAGCAGGTTGCGGTTGTTGAACGGGAACTTCAGCTCGTGCGGATGGCTTGGCACGTTGACCGGTGGCACCGAGCGGATATAGGCGTAGATCGCATCGGAATCCGCGCGCGTGACTTTGGTGTAGCTCGTGAACGGGAAGCCCGGATACAGCAGGCTGCCGTCTTTCGAGCGGCCCGTGTGCATCGCGCGATAGAAATCGTCCGAGGTCCATTTGCCAATGCCGTATTGATCGTCAGGCGTGATGTTCGGCGTAAACATCGTGCCGAACGGCGTGGCCATCGGCAGGCCGCCAGCGAACTCCTTGCCGCCGCGCACGGTGTGGCAGGCGATACAGTCGCCAGCCCGGGCGAGATACTCGCCCTGCTTGACGAGGGCAGCCTGGTCGGCAGGCGTGGCAGCGACGGCGGTGCCGTTATGCAGGTTATCGCCGCCCGTCCACCGGATGGGAACGAACGCAGCGGCAACAACGATGACGACAGCCGAAAGGGCGAACAGGGTCTTGCGTTTCATAGGTGAGTTCTCCCGAAGCCTTATTGCGGTTCGCTGCCGCAGGCAAGCGGAAGCTTCAGCGAGCGCGCCGGTGCCGGCACGGGGTTGGACGGAGCGGGCTGTTGCGCCAGCCATGATGCGGCGGCGTTGACGTCCTCGTCGCTCAGGCGTGTGGCGATGGTGTGCATGCAGTCTGGTTGCACCGCGTGCCGGGTACCCGAGCGCCAGGCGCCAAGCTGCGCACTGATGTAGTCAGCATGCAGGCCGACGAGGCCCGGAATAGCGGGTTGCATGCCCGTCAGCGCCTGGCCGTGGCAGGCGACGCAGGCGGGAACCTGCCTGCTGGCGTCGCCTTGCAGCACGATCTGCTTGCCCCGTGCGAGTGTCTCAGGTGACACGGTCGGCGCGGCTGGCGCCGGATACGGCGGGCGCTGCTGCGAGAAATAAGTGGCGATCTGATGAAGGTAATCGTCGGAGAGATACGTGACGAGGTAGTTCATCGGCGGGTACTTGCGGCGGCCTTCGCGGAAATTCTTGAGCTGGTTGTACAGATAATCAGCTGGCTTGCCTGCGAGGCGCGGGAAGTAGTCGTTATCGGTGCCTTGTCCGTGCGAGCCGTGACATGACGTACAACCCTGCACACGTGCTTCCATGGTGTCAGGGGCTTTAGGCTGGGTTTGCGCTTTCGCAGCGCTATAGACGCCAGCACTGCCAATCAACAGAAGGGCAAGCAGCGGGCGGAAAATGCGTCTTGAAGACACGCTTCACTCCATCAAGATCGGGGGACCTGACCGAACTTCGAACGGTTCGGTGCTTAAATTCGGTACGGTTTAACTTCTTAAAAGGCCGCGCAGTTGAGGCTGAGCTGAGGCTAGTTGAGGCTGCGACGACCGGGCATTCTATCATCGATGGCCCGCGGAGAGTATTTGCCCTGGCTGACGGCATTTGGCCTGCTCTGGTAATACACAGAAACACACAGAAACACAGAACACGCTTGGCCTTCACGGGGCAGCCGCGTTGCACGTACACTCGCGGCATGCCCTGCATGAGTACCTGCTGTCGTTGTGCTCATCGTTGGGTTCATTCATGTTCGTGTGTACCCGTTCCTCTATCTTTTTCCTCTTCCTTCTTCTCTTTCACTGACTTTCCTACTCCAATGAATCCATTCAATTTTTCCGGACCAGCGTTGCGTGCGCTGGCTGTGGGGGCTGTCCTGTGTGTCGCGGCTTCGGCGGCGTTCGCGCATGCCAGGCCGCTCGTGCGCGATCCAGCGCCCGACGCCGAAGTCACCACGCCCAGCCAGGTGGTGATCCAGTTTAGCGAGCCGCTCGAAGCCGCATTCAGCAAGATCGTGCTGAACGATGCCGCGGGCAAGCCGGCTGCCTCCAGCCCCTCCAGCATCGATGCGAACAACAGCAAAATCCTCCATCTGAAGCTCCCACCATTAGCGCCTGGGCGTTATACGGTGCACTGGAATGCCGTTGCGGTTGATGGCCACCGTACCCAGGGCGATTACGCCTTCACCGTCAAATGAGGCTAGACGGCTTGTGGTTGGGGCAGGTGGCGATGGCGGCCCTGATGAATGTCGCGTTTGCCTTCGTGGTGGGCTCCGCATTGCTGGGCGCGTGGCTTGCCAGCGATGCGCGGGCTGCAGTCGCACCAGGCCGGGCGGCCTGGCTGCGTGCGCAGCGCTCGATGCTGACTGCCGCGATCGTGCTGCTGCTCGCTGATCTGGGCTGGTTGCTGTATCAATCGGCCGCGATGGGCGGCGTCCGGTTGCCCGCCGCGTTCGCGCTGCTGCCCGTCGTGCTGCTGCAAACGTATGTCGGCTATGCATGGAGTGTCGCGTTCGGCGGCGCGCTGCTGTTGCTGCTGAGCGTGTTGCTGGGGCCAGGGGGGGGCGCGCGCCATGCGCTGTTCGGCGTCGGCGCGCTGGCGGTCGCTGCGGGCAAGGCTGCACTGGGGCATGCCGCCGATGATGGCCTCGTGTCCGTGACGCTCGCGGTGCATGCGTTGCATGTCCTCTCGACCAGTGTTTGGGGCGGGCTCGTGCTGGCCGCTGGGTTTGCGGTGCTGCCCGCGCTGGGGGAATCGGTTGCGCGCGGTGTGTTGATTCGCACGTCGCTCAAGCTCTCGCATGCCTCGCTGGTGGCGCTGGCATTCGTGCTGGTGAGTGGCGCGTTTAACCTTGAGCGCGGCACGGGGGGCTCGCTCGAAGCGATCCAGTCCACGCTATGGGGCCATGTGCTGTTGCTCAAGCTCGCGCTGGTCGCACTGGCGCTCGGGCTGGGCGGCCTGAACCGCTATCTCGTGCTGCCCCGGTTGCGCCGCACGGCTTCGACGATGGATGCGCGCACGTTCGTCAACGTGTTGCATCTCGAAGCGCTCATGATGCTCGCGGTTTTCATCACGGCGGCCGTGCTGGCGCATAGCGTGCCGGCCTTGGCCGCAGCGGGTTGAGCCTGCTTAAGCCTGGTTGAGCCTGGTCCTCGAAGGCTTTCGCGTTCAGACAAAAAAGTGCCGCGCAGGGACTGCGCGGCACTAACTGACGGGTTCTCCGGCGGGGGACCGGCTCCCGTGCGACTAGTCTGAATCAGCGGGGTCATGGCGTTTTATTTTTTACTTCATCGCGCGCCCCTCAACGCCCTGTACGCCATTGATGTTATTCATAGCCGAGCCTGTGGCCTAAAATCGGCGCGCAAAATAGCGCAATCGCGCATCCCACGGCACGGCCTTCGAATTCCGCTGCCGCCGCGCGAGCCCGGTACAGGTTCAGCAGCAAATCAAGCAGCGGCGGCAAGCAGTACAGCAGCGCCGTGGCGATCACGCATTTCTCCACGGTCGAGATGCGCCAGCCTTTCTCAAACGCCAGCGCCGCGCCTAGCACCCGCAAGACGCCAAAGATCACGAGCGCGCCCACTGCAGCTTGCTCGCGGATCAGATAGTCCGGCAAATATTCAATCATTGTTTTCCCCTTGAGCCCTAAGCCTTGTGCTGAATGCTTTCTCTTGAGCAAGGATCGGGCCATCGTTTGCGCGAGTTTTGCCAACTGGCGGCCAAGCCTTATGCGGCAAGGCCTTGGCGTACCTGGCGTATTTCGCTGAGGACCGGTTGCGCGCTGTTTGGCGGGTACAACAGGGGCAACGTTACGTAACTGCAACGTCGCTCGCCGGGAACAGAGGCGACGTTGCGCGACATCGTGGCTCCAGCCTGTCGAAGCCTGAAAACCCAGACCGTTGATAAAGGTTCGAAGCCAGGCGTGGGAAGACGTTTTGCGCGTTGTGTTTCTGATTCGTTACGCATCGTCAGAGGCCTTTATTTTCAGGATGTACCGTCTATCCCCCCACCTAAAATATGAATCCCCTTGAAGCCTCTTCGGGGATCGATATAAGGAAACGGAAAGATGAAAATGACAGGGCGTATTTTTGCTGCCGCTGTGGTGGCGGGTTCGCTGATGCTGACGGGTTGCGCCAATATGAGCTCGGCAAATATGTATTCGGCCACGCAAGCGCAGCGCGAAGCGACCGTGCGGTATGGCACGGTCACCAACGTGCGTGCGGTGAAACTGAGTTCAAACGATGGCCATAGCAGTGGCCTTGGCGCGCTGGGTGGCGCGGCATTGGGCGCGGTGGCGGGCAGCGCCATTGGCGGTGGCCGGGGCGAGATTCTTACGGGTATCGCGGGTGGTTTGGTAGGTGCCGTCGCAGGCAACGCAGTTGAAAACCGCATGGCCGTCAGCACGGGCCTCGAAATCACCGTGCGTCTGGATAACGGTGAAGAGCGCGCGGTGACGCAAGCGGCGGATGGTGAAACGTTCCGTCCGGGTGAGCGGGTGCGGTTGTTGTCCAGCGGTGGTTCGGCGCGCATTACCCATTAATTCGAGCGCCGGATGGTCATGGGGCTGCGCTTGGGCGCGGCGCTGGGGCGATCTGGCGGCGAAGCAGGAAACATGAAGCGTTGTTCATAACAGTCAAAAACTGATGTGATGAATCCTTGAGCGCGTCTGGCGCTTCATGGGGTGAATTCAAGTCTGGATCTTCAGGCCGGCGGCATTGTTTGATGCCGCCGGCTTTTTTTACCCCTGTTTTTTGCCCGCGTCATGGCATGGCGCGCCCAAAAAAAAGCGTGGACCTTATTACAGGTCCACGCTTTCATGACGCCTGGGCGTCAGGCTATCTCGCCCTTGGCAAAGAGGCCCGTACGGTTAATGTGGCTTTGCTTTCGAACTCTGCGCGGCAGCGATGAAGTCGCTTTCGCTGAAGCCGCGAATCACCTGCTCTTCGGCGGCGAGGTTGAGTGAGCGGCTCAGCAAGAGATACACCCCACCCGAGACGATCAGGCCGACTAGCCAGGCGATATCCACGCCACCCAGCAAACGGGCGAAGTAGCCGATGAAGATTTCGTGGTGATGGGCGGAATCGTTGATGTAAAAAAACGGCACCATCGCGGCGAAGCCAATCAGATAAGACGCAATGCCCGGAAACTGCCACGCGCCGTAAATGCCCTTGGGCGTGAAAAAGTCGGGGATCGCATAATGGCCATGGCGCACGAAGAAGTAATCGACCAGGTTGACGGCGGTCCAGGGCACAAGGAAGTACAGCATCAGCACGAGGAACTGGTGCAGCATGTGGATGCCGTTGCCGCCAATTGCGATCACGCAGATCATCACGACGAGGCTGATGATGATGATCGACAGAATGCGCGAACGGCGTGTCGGATTGATCTTGTGAATCGAATCGACGCCCGTGAGCAGCGTCAGCATGGCGCTATAGGTATTGAGCGCGATGATCGGCAAAAAGCCCAGCACCGACACGATCACGATCAGATGGCCTAACCCCGGCACGACCGACGAACCCACCTGGCTCAAGGCAGCGAGCGCATCGGATGATTTGAGCTGCTGCGCCATCCAGGCGCCGAGGCCAATCATCCATGCGCCCGAAAGCGAAGCCGAGAAAAAGATCACGGCGATGAGCTTGGCGCGGCTGGTGTTCTTCGGCAGATAGCGTGTGTAATCCGAGACATACGGCGCATACGAGATGTTGTAGCTCGCGCCGATGGCGAACTGCGTGGCGAATGCGATCCAGTTGAAACCGAGCGCCGGCGTATGGACCACCGGCGCGCCTGTCGTGCCGAACATCAGTGCCAGCGTCACCAGCGCATAGAGCGGCAAGGTAGCGATCAGCGCCCACTTGAACACCTTGTGCATCAGGTCGTGACCATAGATGGACAGCAGCGCGCCGACGAGAATCGAAACGATCGTGACCATCGTCGGATCGAGTCCGAACACGCTTTTCATGCCGTCGGCAATCAGCGCGACGTTGACCACGTTGAAGCCAACGAAAACAAAGAGCGTCGCCATGAGCGCGAGGATCACGCCGCGATAGCCGAATTGCGCCCGCGACTGGATCATCTGTGGCAACCCCATGTCCGGCCCCTGCGAGCCATGAAACGCCATGAAAATCGTGCCGAACATGATGCCCAGCGCGCCCGCCAGCGTGGTCCAGCCCGCAGTCAGGCCCATGCCTGGGCCGACAAAGCCAATCGAGATCGTGAAGAAGTGAAAGTTGCCGAGAAACCAGAACGGCCCCTGGCTGCTCAGCTTGGCGTGGCGTTCGCTTTCAGGAACGTAATCGATCGAGCGGCTCTCGATCTCGATGCCGCCGCCCGTTGGGGCGCCGGCGTTTGCAACTTGTTTCAAAGTGCTCATGAAAATGGTCTCCTGATGGATAGGAATAGCCCGTGTAGTCCGTCTAAATGGCCCGATGCTGTCGCTGGTCCCGCCCGGATCGAAAGCCGGCGGGACACTGCCCGGATCGTTTTATGAATGGCAATGAAGCACGTGCCGGTGTGCGGCACACCTGCTTCATTCCAGCAAGATGCAAGACGGTTGGCGCGAGTGCGTGCTGTTGAGCTTCACGCAAGCGTCCTGGCTGCTCCTGGGGCCTGGTGGCGTGGCGCGGCTTAATCGCGCCGTTGCACGCCAGGCAGCACGCACAGCAGCTCGAACGCGAGGTTCGCACCGAGCAGCGCGGTGGTGCCAAACGGGTCGTAAGGAGGCGAGACTTCGACGAGGTCGCAACCCACGATGTTCATCCCGTGTGTGCCGCGGATAATCTCCAGCGCCTGGGGCACGGTGAGCCCGGCGATCTCGGGCGTGCCTGTGCCAGGCGCGAAGGCCGGATCGATGCCGTCAATATCGAAGGTGAAGTAGACCGGCCCATCGCCCATCTGCTCGCGGATTTGTGCCATCAGGGGCACGAGCGTGCGGTTCCAGCATTCCTCGGCCTGGACTACGCGAAAGCCTTGTTCGCGGCACCAGTCGAAGTCTTCGGCGGCATAGCCTGTGCCTCGCAAACCGATCTGCACGACACGCTGGCAGTCCAGCAGACCCTCTTCGACGGCGCGGCGAAACGGCGTGCCGTGCGCGATCTTCTCGCCCATCATCGTGTCGTTGACGTCGGCATGGGCATCGACGTGGATCATGCCGACCTTGCCGTACTTGCGATGAATCGAGCGCAGGATGGGCAGGGAGATGGTGTGGTCGCCGCCGAGCGTAATGGGCTTCGTGCCGTGCTTGAGGATGGCGTCGAAAGCGGCTTCGATGCGCTTGATCGAATCCGGCAGGTTGTAGGGGTTGATCGCCACATCGCCGATATCGGCGACGCGCAGCGAATCGAACGGCGCGGCGCGTGTCGCCATGTTGTACGGGCGCAGCAGTGCGGATTCGCAGCGGATCTGGCGCGGGCCATAACGCGCGCCTGTGCGGTTCGAGGTGCCCAGATCGAATGGCACGCCCACAAAACAGGCATCGAGCCCTTGCGCCGATTCGACATGCGGCAGCCGCATCATGGTTGCGATTCCACCGCTGCGGGGCATGGCATTGCCGCTGAGGGGCTGAAAGTATTCGGTTTCAGTCATAGCTATCTCTTTTTAAAGGAGCTGGCGGTAGTAATGAGTTGTGGGGATGGCTCCAGCAGCGGTTTTTTACACGCTCATAACTCCAAAGAAAATCTGCAAATGCAGAAGTCAACATTGTGTTGAGACAATGTGTCTGGATGAATGCCCGATGCCGTATCGGATCGTACGAAATTAACGTTTTTATGAGAAATCAAAAAGTAAGTTTTTTGCATAACCCGGGCGTTATCTTGTAATAATGGGTGGTAAAAATGTCATGAGAACAGTAATGGGTTTCGCCTCTTTCATCAGAAGAAAAATATTGAATGGCCGCTGGCGGGATGAGGTGTTTTAAATCTTGAACTTGCGTTGCAATCGTTGCCGTGTCGCATAGGGCTGGCGTCAAAATTTAATTGAAATGTTTGGATGAGTTGTTATTGTTCATGTAAAAAATAGTCATGGAATAAAAATATGAATGATTTATTAATTCGACCTTGAGCGAGGTGCGGCCTGTGCTGTTGCGGCAATTCATGGTCCAGGCGGTGTGCGTGGGAGGGGGCGGTGCAAAAAACTTGTGCTTTCCAACTGGAACATATCGTTTGGAGCAGGGCGCCGCGCTATGCTATTCCATAAAAATTATTCCTCCAGAAATATGCTGTCTAAATTATGGAATTAACCCGCCCATGAATATGGCATCCAGTGTGATGCACAACGTTTATATCAAGGAATATGACGATATGGCGCGAAATTATTTTCTGGATGGCACGGATCAGGTGCAAGAGTCGTTGAAATTCCGTCATGCACGGAATTCAATGCTGGCTGGAAATTATCTCGGGGGATTCCATCGGTGCGTGCTTGTATAAAATTATGACCATGATGTTTTATGGTATCTGCATCATGGCTATATCTTTAATAATCGGTTGATGCCGATTGATGTGAGTGGCGCGCCGAGTGAATCGCTGATTAATTATTGACGGAATTTTGTCGATAAAGATCAGGAAAATTCAAGGTTCGGGATTACCCTGTATTCGGTAACCGTTTTGTTGCGGCAGCATCAGACGAATTCCCGGGTGGTGGTGTCCGGTAAAAGCGATAGCCGTGAGGATGGGGGGGCGGACAACCGCTATCGAGATGACTCCATGCTGGGCACATGGGCACATAAAAAAGCAGCGCTGGCGGACCAGCACTGCTTTATTGCCCAAGCGCCAGGATCTAGCCCATGGAGCTCATAGCCCTAGAACTCATAGCCAACTTGAGCGCGTACCCCCGTGTCGCCAGTCGATGTGAGCGAGACCGCGCCATTCATCAGCCAGTGGTTGTTCAGCGAACGATAGGTCACGCTTGCTGCTGCCGCCGCACCACTCTTGTAGTTCGCCGCGCCCGCCGCGACGATCGTGCGCCCTGGGCCGGATGGCGTCATGTTCGGCATCGCCATCGCTGCCGCGACACCCGAGTACGCGCTACGCGCCACCGAACTGACCGTCTGGTTGAGGCTCGTCAAGCCCTTGTTGAGCTGGCCGACATTGACCGCATCGGTGGGCGCCGAGCCCGCTGCCACATTCGTGATCTGACGCTCATTGCCCTTCGAGCCGATCGACACCGTGTTGTCGCGGTCTGCCACCGAGCCCTGACCCATGGCCAGCGAGCGATTAGCCGGTGCCGATGCATCGGCGCCCATCGCCAGGCTTTGCTCACCTGCAGCCGAGGCGTTGGACCCCATCGCTATGCCTTTCTCGCCGGTGGCATGGGCTGTCGGGTCAACCACCATGCTGCCCGCGCCGGCTCCGTGTTTGATCAGGCCATTGTCGCTCGTGTCGTTCCCGTCTTTGCCGTCCGTGCCGCCGCCATTGGTCTTGTTGTTCTCGACCCGGGTATTCAGATCGTCGACCCGGCCATTGAGCTTGTCGTACTGTTGCTGCACCGCGTACAACTGGCTGCCGTTCACGGCTTCCCGGCTACCAGAGGCAATCAGCCCGTTGGCGACGTTGCCCAGCACGGTGCCGTTCGTGCCGCCCAGCGTTGCGCGTCCCAGGGACAGGTCGTCATACACGACGGCGCCCATCGCCCGACCATTCGGGTCCATCAGGCCGACGGCCTTGAGCTGTGCAATCGACACCGCATCCCTATCGTCCTTGCCGTTCGCCAGGCCCGTCACGACCCGTGGGCCATCGGTACCCGCGACATTGACCTGCTTGCCGCCCATCGCACTTGCCACCAGGATATTGCCGTTCGTCTTGTCCTGTGTGACCAGGCCAAGCCCGCCGTTGTTAATACTGTTGGTGATCTGGTTAATCGATGTGGAATTTTCCGTCAGACGATCGTCCAGCTTGGTAATGGCTCCGCCCACTCCGCTGACCGTCGAGCCGCCGACCGTGTACTTCGGCATCGTCACGGAACCATCGTTGTTGACCGCGGCTCCGCCACCCAGCGCACCCGCGACGCTGGTCGCCACGGCATGCAATTGCGCACCGTTGATCCCGTCCGTGCTTGTGGCACTGACCGTGCCCGCAGCAACGCCGCGCAATTGGCGTGCTCCAGCCGTGCCGGTGAAATCGACAATCGTGCCAGCAAGATTTTTCGCTACGGTGACTGTCTTGGACGTCGCGTCCTGCTGCACCAGGCCCGTTGTGCCTGCGTTGATGTTATTGACCGTACTGGCCAGGTTCGTGATATCGCCGGTGTTCTTGGTGATGTCGCCAGTGTTTTTCGTCGTTGCGGTGTCGAGCTTGCCCAGGGCATCGCCTACCGTGGTGAAGGTGCCACCCTGGATCGCGTAGGACGGGCCGCTGACCGCGCCGGTTTTGGCGTCGAGCTTCGCGCCGCCGCCCAGGGCATCGACCATGGGCTTCAGTTGCGCTACGTTCACCGCGTCATTGCTGGTGATACCTGACTTCACGTTGCCCAGCGCGACGGTGCCGGTCGTGCCTGTGCCGCCCAGCGTCACCTTGTCTTTCGAGGTGCTGTCGTAGGCCACGAAAGCGTTCGTGACATTGCCTGCCGTGTCGGTAGTCAGGCCCATACCCTTGAGCTGTTTCAGGTTGATGCCATCGGTGTCGGCAGTGCCAGCGGCCATGCCTTTGAGCTGGCGCTCGCCCGCAGTGCCGGCGATATTCACCGTCGTGCCGCCGGTGCTGCTGGCGACGGTGATCGCCTTGCTGGTTGCGTCCTGCTGCACCAGGCCCGTTGTGCCTGCGTTGATGTTATTGACCGTACTGGTCAGGTTCGTGATGTCGCCAGTGTTTTTCGTCGTCGCGGTGTCGAGCTTGCCCAGGGCATCGCCTACTGTGGTGTACGTGCCACTCTGGATCGCGTAGGAGGGGCCGCTGACCGCACCGGTTTGGGCATCCAGCTTCGCGCCGCCGCCCAGGGCTTCGACCATGGGCTTGAGTTGCCCCACGTTCACCGCGTCATTGCTGGCGATACCCGCCTTCACGTTGCCCAGCGCGACGGTGCCGGTGGTGCCTGCGCCGCCCAACGTCACCTTGTCTTTCGAGGTGCTGTCGTATTTCACGGCCAAGCCATCGAGCGTGTCGAATCCTGACTTTGCTGCGTCTGCGGCCTTTTGGGCTGTCGCCGCCGCCGTTTGTACCGTATCGAGCTGACCCTTGTTCACCGCGTCTTTTGCCTGCGTGCCATCGGCCACATTCGTGATCTGACGTGTGATCTCTGTCTGCGTAACCGTGCCTGTACCGTCCTTGATTTCCGCGCGGCCTACCGAGATGGTGTTGTCACGATCGGCCACCGAGTTGGCGCCCAGCGCCACGCTGTTCTTGCCACTGGCCAGCGTGCCCATGCCCAGCGCCACCGCATCGGCGCCGCTTGCGCTGGCCGCCGTGCCGGTCGAATTGAAGGCCGTGTACTTCGACATTCCACCCGTAATTGAATTGACCGTACTGGTCAGGTTCGTGATGTCGCCGGTGTTCTTGGTGATGTCGCCGGTGTTTTTTGTCGTCGCGGTGTCGAGCTTGCCCAGGGCATCGCCTACCGTGGTGAAGGTGCCACTCTGGATCGCGTAGGACGGGCCGCTGACCGCGCCGGTTTGGGCATCCAGCTTCGCGCCGCCGCCCAGGGCATCGACCATGGGCTTGAGTTGTCCCACGTTCACCGCGTCATTGCTGGCGATACCCGCCTTCACGTTGCCCAGCGCGACGGTGCCGGTCGTGCCTGCGCCGCCCAGCGTCACCTTGTCTTTCGAGGTGCTGTCGTAGGCCACGAAAGCGTTCGTGACATTGCCTGCCGTGTCGGTAGTCAGGCCCATACCCTTGAGCTGTTTCAGGTTGATGCCATCGGTGTCGGCAGTGCCAGCGGCCATGCCTTTGAGCTGGCGCTCGCCCGCAGTGCCGGCGATATTCACCGTCGTGCCGCCGGTGCTGCTGGCGACGGTGATCGCCTTGCTGGTTGCGTCCTGCTGCACCAGGCCCGTTGTGCCTGCGTTGATGTTATTGACCGTACTGGTCAGGTTCGTGATGTCGCCAGTGTTTTTCGTCGTCGCGGTGTCGAGCTTGCCCAGGGCATCGCCTACCGTGGTGAAGGTGCCACCCTGGATCGCGTAGGACGGGCCGCTGACCGCGCCGGTTTGGGCGTCCAGCTTCGCGCCACCGCCCAGGGCTTCGACCATGGGCTTGAGTTGTCCCACGTTCACGGCATCGTTGCTGGCGATACCCGCCTTCACGTTGCCCAGCGCGACAGTGCCGGTCGTGCCTGCGCCGCCCAGTGTTACCTTGTCTTTCGAGGTGCTGTCGTAGGCCACGAAAGCGTTCGTGACATTGCCTGCCGTGTCGGTAGTCAGGCCCATACCCTTGAGCTGTTTCAGGTTGATGCCATCGGTGTCGGCAGTGCCAGCGGCCATGCCTTTGAGCTGGCGCTCGCCCGCGGTGCCGGCGATATTCACCGTCGTGCCTGCCGTGCCACTGGCCACCGTGATCGCCTTGGTCGTCGCGTCCTGCTGTACCAGGCCTGTTGTGCCTGCGTTGAGGTTATTGACCGTACTGGTCAGGTTCGTGATGTCGCCGGTGTTCTTGGTGATATCGCCGGTGTTTTTTGTCGTCGCGGTGTCGAGCTTGCCCAGGGCATCGCCTACCGTGGTGAAGGTGCCACTCTGGATCGCGTAGGAGGGGCCGCTGACTGCACCGGTTTGGGCGTCCAGCTTCGCGCCACCGCCCAGGGCTTCGACCATGGGCTTGAGTTGTCCCACGTTCACGGCATCGTTGCTGGCGATACCCGCCTTCACGTTGCCCAGCGCGACGGTGCCGGTGGTGCCTGCACCGCCCAGCGTCACCTTGTCTTTCGAGGTGCTGTCGTAGGCCACGAAAGCGTTCGTGACATTGCCTGCCGTGTCGGTAGTCAGGCCCATACCCTTGAGCTGTTTCAGGTTCACGCCATCGGTGTCGGCGGTGCCTGCGGCCATGCCCTTCAACTGGCGCTCGCCTGCGGTGCCGGCGATATTCACCGTCGTGCCTGCCGTGCCACTGGCCACCGTGATCGCCTTGGTCGTCGCGTCCTGCTGTACCAGGCCCGTTGTGCCTGCGTTGAGGTTATTGACCGTACTGGTCAGGTTCGTGATGTCGCCGGTGTTCTTGGTGATATCGCCGGTGTTTTTTGTCGTCGCGGTGTCGAGCTTGCCCAGGGCCTCGCCTACCGTGGTGAAGGTGCCACCCTGGATCGCGTAGGAGGGGCCGCTGACCGCGCCGGTTTGGGCATCCAGCTTCGCGCCGCCGCCCAGGGCTTCGACCATGGGCTTGAGTTGCCCCACGTTCACCGCGTCATTGCTGGCGATACCCGCCTTCACGTTGCCCAGCGCGACGGTGCCGGTGGTGCCTGCACCGCCCAGCGTCACCTTGTCTTTCGAGGTGCTGTCGTAGGCCACGAAAGCGTTCGTGACATTGCCTGCCGTGTCGGTAGTCAGGCCCATACCCTTGAGCTGTTTCAGGTTGACGCCGTCGGTGTCGGCAGTGCCAGCGGCCATGCCCTTCAACTGGCGGTCTCCCGCCGTGCCGGCGATATTCACCGTCGTGCCACCGGTGCTGCTGGCGACGGTGATCGCCTTGCTGGTTGCGTCCTGCTGTACCAGGCCCGTTGTGCCTGCGTTGAGGTTATTGACCGTACTGGTCAGGTTCGTGATGTCGCCGGTGTTCTTGGTGATATCGCCGGTGTTTTTTGTCGTCGCGGTGTCGAGCTTGCCCAGGGCATCGCCTACCGTGGTGAAGGTGCCACCCTGGATCGCGTAGGAGGGGCCGCTGACCGCGCCGGTTTGGGCGTCGAGCTTCGCGCCACCGCCCAGGGCATCGACCATGGGCTTGAGTTGTCCCACGTTCACCGCATCGTTGCTGGCGATACCTGCCTTCACGTTGCCCAGCGCGACGGTGCCGGTCGTGCCCGCGCCGCCCAGCGTCACCTTGTCTTTCGAGGTGCTGTCGTATTTCACGGCCAGGCCGTCCAGCGCGCTGGATTTCGCCTTGGCCTCATCCGCTGTCGTTTGCGCTGTCGTCACCGCCGCGTTTAGCGCTGTGTTCACTGCATCGAGCTGGCCCTTGTTGACCGCATCGGTGTCAGCCGTGCCCGCCTTCACGTTGCCTAGCGTGACCGTGCCGGTCGTGCCCGCGCCGCCCAGCGTCACCTTGTCTTTCGAGGTGCTGTCGTATTTCACGGCGAGGCCATCCAGCGTGTTGAGTTTCGCCTTGGTCTCATCCGCTGTCGTTTGTGCTGTCGTTACCGCCGCGGTCAGTGTCGTGTTCACCGTATCGAGCTGACCTTTGTTCACCGCGTCCTTGGTCTGTGTGCCATCGGCCACATTCGTGATCTGCCGCGTGATTCCGCTCTGCGTGACCGCGCCGGTGCCGTCCTTGATTTCCGTGCGGCCCACCGAGATGGTGTTGTCACGGTCGGCCACCGAGTTGGCGCCCAGTGCCACGCTGTTTGTGCCGCTGACTTTGGCGTCATCGGTACCGTCGTTCTTGCCAACCGTCTTGAAGTAACGACTGCCGCCGTTGTTGATCGTGTCGATCCTGCCGGTCTGCGTTGAGATATTGCCGGCGTTGGTATTGGCCGCCGTGTTCAGACTGGAAAGGGCCGCGCCGACATTGTTGACAGTACCGCCTTGCACAACATAGGACGGCGCCGTGATCGTGCCATCGGCGGCAACGACTGCGCCGCCGCCGAGCGCCGTGGTAATGCTTTTGAGCTGGCTGACGTTGACTGCGTCCGTATCTGCCGTGCCTGCTGCCAGCGAGGTGATCTTTTTCGATGCGACGCTCACGCCATTCGTCGAGTTCAGCGTGACATCGGTACCCGAGATGGTTGTGCCCGTTGACGTTACCAAAACCCGGTTCATGCCAGACGGCCCGGCGCCATAAAACAGCCCGGAAGATATATCGCCAGCCCATACGCCACCTTTTAAGGTGGTATCGGATGGCGTCATATAAGCAAAAGTCTTGCCAGCGACGTCGCTGAAGCCCGTGCCCCAAGTGAGACAAGTCGCAATCTTTCCCCCGTTGTAGCAATAATTGCCCGTGGGCCCTTCAGCGCCAATGAACGGATCGGTTTTATCTGCCATAGCCGGAAGTGAAAACCCCATGACAGCGACCAGCGCGCTGAGCTGTACCGTTGACCGGGCCCGGCTCTTGGCCCGCCCCTTGGCGCTTTCCGGCGCTACCATCCACATCCCGGTTTTCTTGTTACGGATGACGCGATAGACCTTGTTCATGACTTATCCCATAAAAAGATAACTATTCAATGCACTGAATATCGCTTTTTATGAAATAAGAATGAATGGGAATTGTCTTATTTTTTGACGGTTTGAACAATTTTTGACGTTTATTTGCATGTGGAAAAATGCTTTTAGTACAAGTACTTATGTCTATATCTTAGAATATTTTTACTGGAAAAGTACATTTCCATGGAATTTTCTACTACTTAATTTGAGATTTGGCGGCAAAGCCAACCCATCGACCTGATCGCAGGATTAGACTTGAGCGTGCTCAAAATCAGTTTAATTTTAAGATTAGTCTTATCCCGATTTTTAGGGAGGGATTGATTCGGCAAAAAGTCGCGTCAAAACGAATGCCGCCGTCACACGCGCTAATTTGTCCGAGTCCTGCCTTGTCGCGCAAGGCGGCGCGGTACAAGCGCCTGTTTCGTCTCATGCGAAACGCAGCGACAGCTTCCGATGGGCATGCTTTTGCTGCCACGTTTAACGAGAGCGTTTTTTTGCCGAGCCCGTCCGCTTGTCTTCGCCATGGTTGGCTCATCTTCATCTGACAGCCTATCCCTGCGAGCCATGGAAGAACCGTTCCGCTGAATCAGCTTGCCGGCGTGATAATGCGGTGCTGCAGCGCGTATGGCAGGATAAGTGCATCCAGATCATTGGCGCTGCGAATATAAATTTTTACGTTTTATCGATATAAACAAGGGTTCATTCAAAGATGGAAAATCATTCAAAAGTCAGTCGTGCCGCCGCTCATGAGGCGCTCGAAGCGTCCATCCCGCATGACGCGAGCCGGGTTCAAGGTGACGCGCTTTCTTCCGGGACGGATTTACCGTTCGAGCGCATCGGCAACTTGCGCGATCTGGGCGGGTTGTCCGCCGTGGATGGGCAAACCATTCAGAAAGGGCGGCTCTTTCGCAGCGCCAACCCAGGGTTGGCATCGCCCGCCGATATCGCCCGGCTTCAGACGTTCGGGCTCGATGTCGTCGTCGATTTCCGCACGCCCGAGGAGCGCTCGGCGGATGAAGCTCCCTTTGCCGCGGCGTTCGTCTGGCTGTTAGAGCCGGTGCTTGGGGGCAACCTCTCGCCTGTGCAACTGCTGCCGATCCTGAAGCATTCCACGCCGCAAGACACCGAGGCGATGATGACGGGGTTCTACCGCGAGCTTCCCGTGGCGTATCAGGCGCAATTCAAGGCCTTGCTGACGCTGGGTGAACAAAACCGCACGCTGTTGTATCACTGCACCGCGGGCAAGGACCGCACCGGCTTTGCCACGGCCTTGCTGCTATCGGCGTTGGGCGTGGCACGCGAGGCGATCTTCGAGGACTATCTCAAGTCGAACCGCAGCAATGCCGCGACCGATTCAGTCATGGGCGAACGGGTAGCGGCGGCTGGGCTGGATCCGGCAGTTGTCCAGCGCCTGCTTAGTGTGCAGGCCGATTATTTGCAGGCGGCGCTGGATGTCATCGACGCTCAGTACGGTGGCATCGAGCGTTATTTGCGCGACACACTGCAAGCCGATGTCGCCGCGCTGCGGCGCAATTATCTGATGTGAGCCCGCGTTTTTCTGGAGACCGCCATGTCGCCCATGCCAGCCAAGGCCCCGCTCACGGCCCTGCGTGCAGACCTCGTGACGTTCACGGGCGATCCGTTCCTCACGGATCCCGCCACGTGCCTTGCCTACACGCCGGATGCGATCGTCGTGATGGGCGCGGGCAAGATCGTCGATACCGGCCCCGCGCACGAGGTGTTACGTCGCCTGCCGCCTGATGTGACACTGCGGCACTATCCGGACGCGATTATTTCGGCAGGCTTCATCGATACCCATATCCACTACCCGCAAACCGAGATGATCGGGGCGTTCGGCGAGCAGTTGCTCGAATGGCTGACCACTTACACCTTCGTCGCCGAACAGCATTTCGCCGAGGCCGCGCATGCCGAGCGCGTGGCGGGCGTTTTTCTGCGCGAATTGCTGCGCTCGGGCACAACTACGGCGGCGGTGTATTGCACCGTGCATCCAGCCTCGGTGGACGCATTTTTTGCTGAATCGGCACGTTTCAATACCCGCATGATCGCGGGCAAGGTGCTGATGGATCGTCATGCGCCCGCGGCACTGCTTGATACCCCTGAGCTTGCCTGGTCGCAAAGCACGGCGCTGATCGAACGCTGGCACCAGCGTGGGCGGCAGTTGTACTGCATCACGCCGCGCTTTGCCGCGACTAGCAGCGAGGCTCAACTTGAGGTGTGCGGCGCGCTGCGGCATGCCACGCCGAGTGCCTATGTGCAAACCCATCTGTGTGAAAACATCAACGAAATCGAATGGGTGCAGGCGCTGTTTCCTGAGCGCGCGAGCTATCTGGAGGTCTACGCGCACGCGGGCCTGGTCGGGCCGCGCTCGATCTACGGCCACGGCGTGCATCTGAGTGAAGATGACCTGTGTACCTGCCATCGGATGGGCGCGGCGCTAGCCCATTGCCCGACTTCGAATCTTTTTCTGGGCAGCGGGCTGTTCCGTCTGTTCGAGGCGAAAGACCCGCGACGCCCGGTGCGCGTTGGCCTGGGAACGGACGTTGGCGCGGGCACCAGTTTTTCACAACTGCGAACCATGGGCGAAGCGTACAAGGTGGCGCAACTGAACCAGACGCGGCTCAATGCGATCCAGGCGTTTTATCTGGCCACCCGGGGAGGAGCGCAAGCGCTTTATCTGGAGGACACGATTGGCACCGTGGCGCCAGGCTTTGAAGCGGATCTTGTGCTGCTGGATCGCAAGGCGACGCCATTGCTGGCGTTTCGTTCGGACTATTGCAAGGACATCGTCGAACAGTTGTTCGTGCTGATGACGCTGGGTGACGACCGCGCGATCCAGGCAACCTACGTCGCGGGCGAATGCGTGTATGAGCGCGATGCACCCGACGAGGGGTTTCGTTATCCGGGCTCCGGTGCGACGGCTGTTGCACCCGCTACGTAAGCGTGCGAGGTCTCGGGCGCGGGAGCGTGACACCGGCGGCCAGACTGTTAGCTAACGGTAGGCGTGCTCAGATAAAGCGGCGAAGCAGGATGAATGGCTGTCAATAAAAGCCTGATCGATTGGGAAATTTCTCGTCTGTTCGTGGGAAATTTAAATCAGTTTCATCCGAGGCGTAATTCATTAGACGAGAAGATGAATTTAATTGGCTCAAACCATTTTGAATCAAATTTTTAGGCCCGCGGAAATTTCCTTATTAATAGAAATTAATTAATATCAGATTACATCGATAAAAGTCGTTGTTTAAATAAGCGGTTTGATGCGAGATGGTTGACAGGATGGGCTAGCCGTTGGGAGAGTCCAGCTGGACAAGAGCGTAACCACGCAAGATATCCAATGAAAAGAATAGTATTCGCCAGAAAAAATAAATATGAGATAAAGACTGGCTGCTTCAATGACAGTCGTTATTTTGGGGCGGGATTTAAATGCTGGACAAAATTTCGGCTATGATCGAATCCATTATAAAAACTGATGGGGTGGACAGTCATGGGCGACTCCGTAAAATCCGTAAAAAAATATCTCGATATTATTGAATACTGGCATAGGATCGAGTTTTTTATCCCATTTGATTTAAAGCAGGTACTGGATAAGGCGGACGAGGGGAGTGTGAGGTGGCTGGGGATCGACGATCTGGCTGTATCCGCCAGTTTGCCGCTCTGGCACGCCAGCCTTGCACCGGGCAAGACACTCCGTGGTTTCAAACTGTATCTGGGCGTGTTTGAAATGAGCGAGATCGCCGCTTTCGCGCAGCAACTGCCTATGCCGTCGGGTAGCGGCAACGGCAACGGCAACGGTAGCGGTAACGGTAGCTATGCCGCGGCGCATCCCATCGGTGAGGCCGAGCGGACCGAACTGGATGGCCGCTCCTGCATGGCGAGCATTCAGTTTGATGCACAAGGGCATGTATTGCCCGATCACGTGCGGGTGTCGAGCGCGCCGTGGGCGATGGCCCAGGTGGCCCGAAGCGGTTTAACCGTGCTGAGTGCCGAGCATTTCGCCGCGGCTCGCAAGCAACTGGCGGATCTGCTGTTCAACTTCGAGGCGGAGCGAAGCCGCCGCGCTAGCCAATCCATGCAGCCGCGTCCGTCGCCGCTCGACGCAGCGGGCCTGCTCGATCTGTACCGGTTGCTCGTTGACTGGTCGGATTACACGCCCGCAGCAGGTTCACCGCTTGCCCTGCTCGAAATCCTGACGACGAACGCGGACGCTGACGTTGGCGCCCAGGCCTCCGGGACGTCAGACCTGCCCATTGATTCGGCGACAGCCGCGGCGCAGGCCGAAGCCGAAGCTACCTCATCGGCTGTTGAGCCCACTGTAGAAATCCTGAACAGCTTTTATATCGAAGACCTTGAGCAATGCCGCGCCGCGTTGCAAAACGGCGCGACATCCGCGACCGTCCAGGCGTATCTGGGTGCCGCATGCAATGAGTCGCGCAACGCGTCGCGGATCGACCTGTACACCGCAGCGGGCCGTGAGGTGATCCTGGAGGCGTTGCATCCCCGCCGCTTCAACACGGGACATTGGCTCGCCGACGCCTCGCAGAAGATGAGCCTGATGCAGCAATTCGCGCTTAATTCCGCGTTCGAGCTGTTGCAAGAGGGCGGCCTGTATGCCGTGAATGGCCCGCCAGGCACGGGTAAGACCACATTGCTGCGCGACATGATGGCCGAGAATGTGGTGCGCCGCGCTCGCCGGCTGGCGGCGTTGCCCAATGCGGCTGACGCGATTTCCCGCACGCCGGTGCCGGTGTCGTTCGCGGGGCGGACGGTGCGGATCCGGGCGTTGCGCGAAGAGCTAAGCGGGTTCGAAATGGTGGTCGCATCGTCGAACAACGCGGCGGTGGAAAACATCTCGCGTGAGTTGCCGCAGCGCAGCCAGATCGGTGCGGCATGGCATGGGACGGAATACCTGCAGCCGGTCGCGCACAAGATCGCAGCACAAAAGGACGAGGGTGATTTCAGGCGTCTGGCGCCGGGCGAGGTGCCGTGGGGTCTTTTTTCGTGCGTCCTCGGGCGAGCGCAAAACCGCCGCCGCTTTGCGCGGCGTTTTTACTTCGACGACCGGCCCGCAACACCGCGCACCAATGCCCATGATCCCAAGGGCCCTTGCACGATCCGTGACTGGCTGGCCTGGCCACAACCCCAACCGCAGCCCAGTTTTTCCGAGGCTCGTCATGCATTCATCCAGGCCGATGCCGCGGTGAGACATGCGCTGGAGGCGCGCGCGCGTTATGCGGACCTGGCTGCGGAATTAGCCGCCAGCTCTGAAACCGCTTATCTCCAGCGCTGGCAGGTCACGCTCGACGCGGCGTGTGCCACCGTGGTGGAGCGGGAAAAAATGAAGCGTTCCGCTGAAAGCGATCTTGAAGCGCACCAGATTCAACTGGCGCACCTGCTTGAAGAAGAGCGTCTGATCGACCGCGCCGCCCCCGGTTTTCTCAGCCGCCTGTTCGGCACGGTTGAAGCGCGGCGGCATCTCGCTGACGTGGCGGCGAACGCGCTGGCGCAGCGCCAGGTGCACAGCGATTTAAGACGGGCTCAGGCTGTGGCAATGGGCCATGCAGAATGGTTGAGTCAGGCGCAAATAAAACGGCACCAGGCCAGCGTGGCATTGGAAGAATCCCGCGCGCAATGGCATGCCAAACAAGATGAACTCGCGGTATGGCAGACGCGTTTTGCGGAGGTTCCGCTGCCCCCATCGCCTGATGCGCTCGAAAGCGATGTGTATCAAATCCAGGGGCTCTGGCAGGATGCCGAATTATCAGCGTTGCGCTCGGCCCTCTTTGCCGCGGCGCTGGCCTTGCATCAGGCGTGGCTGGCGGAGGTCGCGGTAAAGGGTGGGCCGGGTTTCGGCGGCAATTTGCTGGCGATCCAGAAAATGCTGAGCGGTGTGCAGCCCGACGATCCCGAGCATGTCCGGTTGATCTGGCAAAGCCTCTTCATGGTGGTGCCGGTTGTTTCCACCACGTTTGCTTCGTTTGCCCGGCAGTTCCGTGACATGGGCCAAGGCTCGATCGGCTGGCTTTTTATTGATGAGGCGGGGCAGGCCACGCCGCAAGCGGCGTTGGGTGCGTTGTGGCGCGCGCAACGTGCGCTGGTGGTCGGCGACCCATTACAGATCGAACCGGTGCTGAATGTGCCTTCACGTTTGATTCACGCTTTGTCGCAGCAATCGCCTCATACGGCGGATGGGCGTTACTCGCCTGCGCGTGTTTCGGTGCAGCGTCTGGCCGACGAGGCCAACCGTTATGGCACGTGGCTGCCGGCTGCCGACGATGACGAGCCCTTGTGGATTGGCAGCCCGCTGCGGGTTCACCGGCGCTGTGCCGAGCCGATGTTCTCGATCTCGAACCAGATCGCCTATCGCGGCAAGATGGTGTATGGCCGCGTCTCGGGCGAGGCGCCTGCCGACCGGATGGGCCTGGGCGCCAGTGCATGGGTTGATGTCAGGGGGGCCGCCACGCAACAGCAGGCCGTGGAGCGCCAAACCCAGGCCGTGCTGGCGCTCGTGACATCGCTCTATGTACAGCATCGTGCGCTGCCCGCGTTCTATCTGATTTCGCCCTTCAAGGCGGTGCGCAACCAGTTGCAGCAGCGTCTGCTCGCTTTCGACTGGTCGCGTGCGGCCGGTATCCCCGTGCCCTCTAAAGCAGCGTGGAAGAAATGGTGTAGCGAGCGCATCGGCACTGTGCATACCTTCCAGGGAAAAGAAGAGGAAATCGTGATCCTCGTGCTGGGCGCGGATCAAAATAGTCTTGGCGCGGCGAACTGGGCGGCCGCGACGCCGAACTTGCTGAACGTGGCATTGACGCGGGCGCAACATCGCGTTTATGTCCTCGGCGACGTGACGCTTTGGGGCGGACTGCGCCATTTCAGCCAGGCGCTGCCCCGGCTGCGACTGATTCCCGTCGATGTCTGGCTGGCCCAATGCGATGCAGGCCTGGCACCGCTGCCGCGCACGGCGCTGCCCACGTCCCCTGCGTCCCCCGCGTCTCCCGCGTCTCTTGTACCTCCGTTAATGCTTTCTTGAGATTCTTCGCCGCACCTGGCACCGCGCTCCAGAATGGCGCTTCATCGAGTCCTGCGTTTTGTCTCTGGCGCAGGTTCACCGCCCATTTTTTACGAGTGGCCAGGCGAATGACAAAACTGCTAACCCAAACCATGCTCGTACCGCGTTATCAGACGCGGTTTAGTTGTGCGGGGCCCGAGTGTCCCGATACGTGTTGCGCTGGCTGGAGGATAACGATCGACAAAGCGACTTTTCAGCGCTACAAGGCATCCCACCATAGTGAGATGAAGCCGCTCTTCAAATTGCATGTGCAGCGTAACCGCCATGCGCAGAAGGACGAGGACTACGGCCTGATCCGCCTGGATGCAGCGGAGCGTTCGTGTGGCTTGCAGGATGCATCGGGCCTGTGCCTGGTTCACGCCAGACTTGGCGAGGACGCGCTGTCGAACACCTGTCACACGTATCCGCGCCATACCTGCAAGTTCGCCGGGCAATACGAACAGATCCTTACGCTGTCTTGTCCGCAGGCAGCCCGCCTGGCGTTGCTCGACGACGATGCGTTTGAGTTCGAGCGCGTGGACGTCACCGCGCGTGCGGGCACGCTCATGACACACCGCCCACTCTCAGGGCTCAACGATGACATGATGTTTGCCGCCCGAACCTGGGCGGTGCAATTGCTGCGTACCCGGCAGTTGCCTATCGTCGAGCGCCTGGTTGTGCTGGGACTGTTGTGCGACCAGATCGAAACCTTGCTGCAAGACGGCCAGTTTCACTTGATGCCGGATTTGCTCGAACAGATGACGCAAGTGGTTGAAAGCGGTGCCATTCTCGAAAGCCTGGCGAACCTGCCTTGCAATGAGGCATTGCAGGTCCAGCTGTTTGCGCGTTTTCTGTGTAATCCCGGCGCGCCGTTCCGTTCGGAGTATCAGCAGCGTATTTTTGAGCAGGTGGCGATGGGGTTGGGCGCCGACCAGCAGGGGCAGGCTGAGACCCGTCTCGTTGAGGCACGTTACCGCGAGGGCCGCGCGCGGCTGGCGCAAAGCCCTGATCTGGAAGCGGTGCTCGAACGCTATCTGGTAAACGAAACGCTCCGCGAACGGTTCCCGTGGGGCGAGGGTTCACCGCTGAGGCATTACCGTCAGTGCATGGTCCGCTTCGGCGTGGTGCGTGTGATGCTGGCGGGCTATGCGAATGCGCTGGAGCGGACCATGCTGGCAGAGGATGCGGTTGAGGTGATTCAGGTGTTCTGCCGCGCTTTTCAACACAACACGTCTTTCGCAACACACATCGAAAGCATTCTCAAACAATGCGAGTGGGAGTCGTTGCATCAGTGGTTTGCGGTGCTGAAGTAACGTGACTGGCGCGCCAGCGAATCGGCTGGCGTACCGTTTTCCGCAAAGGCCAAGGGCCCGGCATTCGACACAATGTGTTCAATGCCGGGCCCTTGGCCTTTGTCTCGCGGGTTTGTCCGGGTTTATCCAGGTGTGCCAGGTGTGCCAAGTGTGCTCGGGTGTACTTTGTCCCGCCGTAGCCGCAGCCAGGCTCGACGCCTTTTCCGGGCGACCTTATCCCAGCGTTCCCACCACGCTCACGTCGCGGGCCTCTGGAATTTCGTTGTACGACAGCACAGTGAGCCCCGGCGCGAACAGCTTCGCGTAGCGCGCCAGCAGCGGCCGCAAGCGTGGAATAACCAGCAGCAGCGGGGTAATACCCATTTGCTTCATCTGCTCGCGCACGCCAGGCATATAGGTTTGCAACTGCGTCAGCACATTGGGCTCGACCGGGATGCTATCCAGCGCCAGCCTTGCGTTCGACTGTTCGGCACGACTCATCGTGCTGAGCAGGAGGTTCTCAAGCTCGCTGGTCAAACTGAAGCCCTTGATTTCGTTGCCTGGATTGACCAGGGTCGAGGTCAACTGGCGCCGCAGCGCGCAGCGCACCTCGGCGGCCAGCAAGATCGGGTCTTTGGTGGTGTCCGCGGCTTCGACTAGCGTTGCGGCGATCGTCTCGATGTCCTTGAGCGAGACATGCTCGGTCAGCAAGATGCGGAACACGCGACGCAGTTGGCTGTGCGTGAGGCTTTTGCCGAGCGCATCGCCCAGCACCGGCGCAATGCCATTGAGGCGCTCCTGTATGGCGCTCACGTTGTCATAGCTGAACAGCTCTGGCAGCGTATCGCGCACGACTTTCGCCAGATGCGTGGCGACGACCGTTGCGGTATCCACGACCTGATAGCCCAGCCCAAGTGCCTGGGCCTTGTCCGCCGGATCAATCCAGGTGACGGGCATGTTGTAAGCCGGGTCGATACCGGGAATGCCATCAGGTTCGCCGTAAGTCGTCGGCGAAGGGATCGCCATCAGACGATCGGGATAAAGCTGGGCCTGAGCGACGGTGGCGCCGTTGAGCACGATGGCGTAATTGGCGGGCGGCAGGCTTAAATCGTCGCGGGCGCTGACGGGCGGCAGCAAAAAGCCGAGCGTTTCCGACAGGTTCTGGCGTGTGCCTCGAATGCGTTTGAGCAGCGGTGCGCCCTGGCTTTCATCGAGCATCGCCACCAGCTTGTAGCCCAGCGAGATCGACAGTGGATCGACATACGGCAACATGCTCCAGTCCAGCTGTTCCTGGCGCGGGGCGAGCAGCGCGGCTTCCATCTCGCGTTCGGTGCCCTGATCGCTGCTGGCTTCGACTGCACGACGCTTCATCATGCGCCAGCCTACAAAACCCAGTACCGCCGCAAAGCCCAGAAACACCAGCGTTGGCATTCCAGGGATCAGTGCCAGCACCACCATCAGCGCGCAAGCACTGAACAGCACGGTGGGCGAGGCGAGCATCTGCTGGCTGACCTGCTCTTCGAAATCGCGGGCATCGCTGATACGCGTCACGATCACCGCGGCGGCCGCTGAGAGCAGCAGCGCGGGAATTTGTGCCACCAGGCCGTCACCGATGGTCAGCAAGCCGTATTGGTGGAAGGCATCGGCAGTCGAGAGGCCGTGCATCACCACGCCGATGACCCAGCCGCCCAGCAAATTGATGATGAGCACCAGAATCCCGGCGATGGCGTCACCCCGCACAAACTTTGATGCCCCATCCATGGCGCCGTAGAAATCGGCTTCGGAGGTGACTTCGGCGCGCCGCAGTTGCGCCTTTTCCTGGGTAATCAAGCCCGCATTGAGATCGGCGTCGATCGCCATCTGCTTGCCCGGCAGCGCATCGAGCGTAAAGCGCGCCGAGACTTCGGAGACCCGTTCCGCGCCTTTCGTGACCACCACGAAATTGATGATCATCAGAATCACGAACACCACGAGACCCACGACAAAGTTGCTGCCAATCACCACGTTACCGAACGCTTCGACCACCTGGCCCGCTGCGTTGGTGCCCGTGTGCCCGTTGAGCAGCACGACGCGCGTTGAGGCGACGTTGAGCGTCAGGCGCATCAGCGTCGCAGCGAGGATCACCGTGGGAAACGCAGAAAACTCAAGCGGCCGCCGCACCGATACCGCGACGAGGATCACGACGATCGACAGCACGATATTGAAGGTGAACAGCATGTCCAGCACGAACGGCGGCAGCGGCAAGATCACCATCGAGAGGATGATGAGCAAGGCCAGTGGCGCGGAGAACTTGATGCTGCGGAACTTCGCGGTGAGACGGGATAGCGGCTTGGACGTCATGATGCCTGGGCCCTCTGTAGCTCTTCGGGAATATCGAAAGCGTTCGGCATGAGCGGGCGATGCGGGCTCAGTCCTTGCTGGAACGCGTTGATTTGCAAGACATAGCTCAGCACTTGCGCGACGGCGCGATAAAGCGCCGCCGGGATCTGCTGGTTCACCTGGCTGGTGTGATAGACCGCCCGCGCAAGTGGCGGCAGCTCCAGTACCTCGACGCCGTGCTGGCGTGCGACTTCACGAATCAGCAAGGCGGTTTCGTCGATGCCCTTGGCTACGACGAAGGGCGCTTGTGCACGGCTTTCGTCGTACTTGAGCGCGACGGCATAGTGCGTCGGATTGACGATCACCACGTCCGCGCCGGGCACCGTCTTGCGAATGCCCTGGCGCGCGAACTGCCGCTGAATCTGGCGAATCCGGCTTTTGACTTCGGGCCGGCCTTCGCTGTTTTTCATTTCATCCTTGATATCGCGCTTGCTCATGCGCTGCTCGCGCATGAACAGCACGCGCTGCACGGGCACATCGATCAGCGCAAAAGCGATGAGCACGCCGCTCAATGCGAGCGTGGAATTCAGGAAGAGTTCGGCGCCTCCTGTGAGCGCGTCTAGCAACGTTGCGCCTTGCAGGTGCACGAAATGTTCGAGATTGGCGCGGCATACGGTCCACAGCACAGTCGACAGCGCCACGGCTTTGAGCACCGTCGTACCCACCTGGATGTAATGCTTGCGCGATACCAGCCGCTTCAGATTGGACAGCGGATTCAGACGGTTGCCCTTCGGCATGAAATTCTTGTGGCTCATGATCCAGCCGCCTGGAAAGAGCGAGCCGAACACAATGCACAGCGGTACCAGCGCCAGCGGCGCGAGCATCTGGGCGATCAGCAGCAAGGTCGCGGGAAAGAGCCGCGACATCGCGTTGTCCAGCCCATTGACGCCGGACAGATCCGCCATCGAGAGCGCGAACAGACTCTTCATCTGTTGCAGCCAGCCAGGCGCGAGCGCGAAGATGAGCTTGAGGCTCACGAAGATGCCGATCGCCGTGGCGATATCGCGCGAACGGCTGACCTGGCCTTCCTGTTTGGCCTTGCGCAGTTTCTGCGGGCTGGCTTTTTCGGTCTTGTCGCCGGTTTGGGACTGGCTCATGCGAGGTGTCCTCCCGATATGACATGACTCAATGTGGCAACGTTGGCGCTGGGGGTAACCTGCGCCAGACTGGCGCTTGCCAGCGCACCGTACAAGTCGAGGACATGGCTCACCATGCGTCCGTAATGCTCAGGCAGCGAAGGGATCAACAGGGTCACTAACAGTAAGCCGGTCATGGTTGTGATCGAAAACCCCAAGGCGAACAGGTTCATCGTGGGCGCCGCGCGATTGAGCAAGCCCATGCCGACTTGCACCACTAGCGTGGTGAACACCACCGGCAGCGCCAGCGCGAGCGCCGCAGCGAACATCCAGCCGATGGCAAAGACCAGGTGTTGCAAAGCCTGTGCGCTAAACGACGCACTGCCGACCGGCCAGATGGTGAAGCTGCGCGCGAGTACCTGCAACAGCAAAAGATGTCCATCCACGCTGAAGAACAGCAAGATGAACAGCACGTACATCACACTTGAGAGCGCATCCGACATCTGGCCGTTGAGCGGATCGTTGATGGCCGCCATCGACAGCCCCATCTGCGACGACACGACAGAGCCGAACAGCGTCATCACAGCAAGAATCAGATGAAACACAAAACCGATCAGCGCGCCGATCAGGATCTGCTCACCGATCGCGGCGATACCTGCCAGTGACAGCGCTTCGATGGCGGGTGCTGCAGGCAGTAATGGCTGCAACGCCAGCGCGAGAATCAGCGAGATCAGTGCGCGCAAGCGCCAGGGCAGCATCGCTTCACCGAACACCGGCGCGGTAGCGAAGGCCGCCGCGATCCGGCAAAACGGCCAGAGCACCGCCAGCGCCAGCGGCTGCAACTGGTGCAAGGTGGCTTCCATCTCAGCCGACGAGCTGGGCGGCGCGCGTGAAGATCTCGACCGTGTAATGCATCAGCCGGTCAGCGACCCAGTGGCCCGCAAGCGCTAGCGCTAGCAGCGTGACCATCAGACGCGGCAGAAAACTCATGGTTTGTTCGTTGATCTGCGTGGCGGCCTGAAAGAGGCTCACCAGCACCCCGGTCAACAACCCAGGCACGATCAGCACGAAAACGATGAGCAAGACCAGACGCAAGGCGTCGATGGCAAGGTTCGCGGCGAGATCGGGTGTCAGCATCACACGCTCCGCACGCTGGTCAGCAGCGTATTCACCGTCAGCGCCCAGCCGTCCACCAGAACGAACAGCAAGAGCTTGAGCGGCAGTGAAATCACAAGGGGCGAAAGCATCATCATCCCCATCGCCATCAGCACTGACGCTACGACGATATCAATCACCAGAAATGGAATGAACAGCATGGCGCCAATCTGGAATGCGGTTTTGAGTTCGCTCAGCACGAACGCTGACAGCTTCACCAGAAACGGCTGGGCTTCCGCTTTGGCCACATTGCCGGTGCCGGAGAGCTGCGCCACCTGGAGGAGCGCGGCCTTGTTGGTTTGCGCCAGCATGAAGCGCGATAGCGGCGCTTCGGCGACTACTAACGCTTGTTGCAAACTGATCTTGTCCTGGTCGTAGGGCACGAAAGCATCGCGCCAGATCGCTTCACCCACTGGGCGCATCGTGAGCAATGTCAGTACCAGCGCTACACCGGTCACGATGCGCGCAGGCATCCCCTGCTGTAAGCCGAGCGCCTGCTTGAGCAGCGAGAGCACGATGACGAAGCGCAGAAAACTGGTCATTGTCATCACTAGCGAGGGCAAGAGCCCTAGCAAGGTCATCAGGACTAGGATCTGGGTCTTGACTGTCAGCGGTGTGCCATTGCTGCCGCCAGAGAGCAGCGTGAGGGCATCGGCTGAGGCCGGCGCGGCATAAGCCAGGCACGCAGTGCCCAGAACGAGGCTTGCAAGCCAGAGCCGGTGCAGGCCGGAGTTCATTGTGTGAGCACCTGGAGATTGTCGAGATGAACAATCTTCAGGCCGTAGTTTTCGCCTGCGACGACCACCTCAGCACTCCCGATCGGCGCGCCATTGACCTTGATGACCAGTGGCTCGCCCGCGAGGCGGTCAAGTTCGACGACTGACCCGGGTTCGAGCGAGACCAGTTCGGACAGGGGCAGGGTGGCGCTGCCGACTTCGAGCGTCAGGCGCACCGGAATCTTGCGCAGCATCTGGATCGAAGGACGTCGTGCCGTTGCACTGCCAGCTGCTGCGGCTGTTTCAGCCGTTTCAGCCGATTCAGCAGAATCGTTCGTGAGGCCGTCGAGGACAGCGTCCAGATCGAGGTCGTCGGTCATATCCATAGGAGTTACTCCACGTCTTCAAAGGAGGTGAGCCAGAGCATGCCGCCCTGTTCGGCGATGGCGGCCTTATAAAGGCGCGAGCCTTCGACCAGCACGTCGGCGGTCTCGGGTACGCGCACGGGAATGATGTCGCCCGGCACCAGGTACAGGATGTCGTCGAGCATCATTTCCTTGGTGAGCAACTGGGCGATGAGCGTGACGGGAATTCGCGTGTTGAGCGGGGTGTCATGTCCCGGCGCGTTCAGGTTGCGGCGCGGCGTGGCATAAGTAAAAAGCCGGTTGAGCCAGATGGTGTCGATGGCGAACTCAAGCAACCCGGAGAGCCCCAGCGTGGGTTCCATGATGTTTACGCGCAGCACTCTTGCACCCGCTGAGGGCGGGGTTTGCGACAGATTCTCGAAACGGACGTCCTCGTTGTTGTCAGGCTGAATGCAGTTGACCAGTTCGCCCAGCAGCGCGAGCCCCGTGCCTAGTCCATAGCGTTGTTCCGTGGCGGTTTCAGGGCCGAGTTCTTCGCTCGCGGCGTTGCGGTGGTCGCCGTAATGGCAGGCCAGGAGCGCGAGCAGCATGCGCCGGTCGAGGCGCACGGCGATATTGCCGCCGCAGGCGACATAGCTGTGCCACGTGGCTTCGCCAGGTGTCGGCGCGAAGGCGATGACGGCCACTTCGGTGACGGTAAAGGCGGTGTTATGGCGCTGGTTGAAACGGTTGTGCAGATGGCGGTCGATTTGCCGCTGCAAGGTCAGCTTGAAATCTTCGAGCAGATGAAAGGGGCGTCCCAACGTGCAAGGATCGAGCACGAGCGCGGACGCCGCACTGGCTGCGGAGTAAATCTTGGCTGGAGCAGGGGAGCTGTTGGGTGGTGACACGGCATTTTTCCACATGAACGAATGCCGCGATTTTCGTCGCGCTGGAGAAGGCGGGCGAAGAGTCTGAATAAATTCTTAAAAAGCGCCTTGAAGCCGATTGACGTGCGCTTGACCCGTGATCCACCCGTGCAGTGGCTTGGCGCAAAAAAAAGCCCGCATGAAGCGGGCTTGAAGGACTACAAGGTATTGGGCCTTGCTAAAGGTCTGATCTTACTGGATCAGCGACAACACCATCTGGCTCATGCTGGAGCTTTGCTTGAGCATGGCGGAGCTGGCCTGCAGGAGAATCTGCTTGGAGGTCATGTTGGCGCTTTCCGACGCGTAATCGACGTCCATGATGCGGCCCTGAGCGTCAGCGGTGTTGCTGGCCATGTTGCCCAGGTTGTTATTGATGTGCGACAGACGGTTTTGCGCCGCACCGATTGCCGAACGTGTCGTCCCCAGATTGCTGAGCGCGGTATTGATCTTATCGATCTGTTCGGCGGCTGTGCTGCCTGTCAATTCATCGCCTTGTGCCGTGGCCGCGTAGTTCTTGGACACGGCCGTAAACGATGTGCCCAATGCCGTCAAATGGGCGCTGAGGTTGACGTCCATTGTTTCGGCCTTGCTGGCGCCAATCTGAAACGTCATCTTTGATGCCAGCTTGCCGCTGTTCAGCAACTTCTCGCCACCGTATGAGGTATTGCTCATGATGTTCGATAGTTCGCTGCCGAGCGCATCGTATTCCGCTTGCATGGCGGTCTTGTCTGCGGCCGACGACGATGCGTCTGCAGCTTGCGTGGCGAGGTCTTTCATGCGCAGCAGCACGTTGCTGACTTCAGAGAACGCGCCATCGGCGGTTTGCAGCATCGACGTGGCGTTTTGCGTGTTCTGCATGGCGACGTTCATGCCGCGTGTTTGCGCCATCAGGCGGGTAGCGATTTGCAGGCCTGCTGCATCGTCTTTGGCGGAGTTGATGCGAAAGCCGGTGCCCAGACGGGTCATCGAGGTATCCGCTGCGGCCCGTGTGTTGCTGAGGGTGCGCTGGATCGACATGGCGGCTGAATTGGTGTGCAAGCTCAACATGATTAGGATTTCCTGGGTAAAGGATTTGAGGGATCGTTTCGAGTGTCTGCCGCGTTGTGTTGCGTGCATTGAGTTAAGCAGCGGCGTCACCTGTACAAAACGACGCTGAGGCTGAATCTTTAAAGCGGCATGAAAATTTATTGGCAGATGTGTCGTTGAGCCCGTTTCTGGGGAATGTCCAGGCTGCGCCAGCTCTCTCTGAATGAAAACGGCCCGCACAAGGCGGGCCGTCGGTACTGCCATTTCTGGTACTGCGAAGTGCTGTATGAACTCCGCTTACTGGATCAGCGACAGCACCATCTGGCTCATGCTGGAGCTTTGCTTGAGCATGGCGGAGCTGGCTTGCAGAAGAATCTGCTTGGAGGTCATGTTGGCGCTTTCCGACGCGTAATCGACGTCCATGATGCGGCCCTGAGCATCGGCGGTGTTGCTGGCCATGTTGCCCAGGTTGTTATTGATGTGTGACAGACGGTTTTGCACCGCACCGATCGCCGAACGCGATGTGCCGAGGCTGCTGAGCGCGGTGTTGATCAGGTCGATCTGCTTGGCAGCTTCGCCTGCCGCGGTTAGCTCGGTGCCTGCCGTGCCTTTGTCGTAGCTCGCGCTCGAATCTTTGAATGCCTTGTCCAGTGCTTCGATCTGGACTTTCAGGTTGACGTCCATGGTTTCGGCCTTGCTGGCGCCGATCTGGAACGTCATCTTTGATGCCAGCTTGCCGCTTTTTAGCAGCGTCTCGCCACCGTATGAGGTGTTGGTCATGATGTTCGACAGTTCGCTGCCGAGTGCATCGTATTCCGCTTGCATGGCAGTCTTGTCTGCGGCTGACGACGATGCATCTGCAGCTTGCGTGGCGAGGTCTTTCATGCGCAGCAATACGTTGCTGACTTCAGAGAACGCGCCATCGGCGGTTTGCAGCATCGACGTGGCGTTTTGCGTGTTCTGCATGGCGACGTTCATGCCGCGTGTTTGCGCCATCAGTCGGGTAGCGATTTGCAGGCCTGCTGCGTCGTCTTTGGCGGAGTTGATACGAAAGCCGGTGCCCAGACGGGTCATCGAGGTATCCGCTGCGGCCCGTGTGTTGCTGAGGGTGCGCTGGATCGACATGGCGGCTGAATTGGTATGCAAGCTCAACATGATTAGGATTTCCTGGGTAAATGGTTCGAGGGATCGTTTCGAGTGTCCACCGCGTTGTGTTGAGTTAAGCAGCGGCGTCACCTGTACAAAACGACGCTGAGGCTGAATCTTTAAAGCGGCATGAAAATTTATTGGCGGGTGTGTCGTTGAGCCCGCTTCTGGGGAATGTCCAGGCTGCGCCTGCTCTCTCTGAATGAAAACGGCCCGCACAAGGCGGGCCGTCGGTACTGCCATTTCTGGTACTACGAAGTGCTGTATGAACTCCGCTTACTGGATCAGCGACAGCACCATCTGGCTCATGCTGGAGCTTTGCTTGAGCATGGCGGAGCTGGCTTGCAGAAGAATCTGCTTGGAGGTCATGTTGGCGCTTTCCGACGCGTAATCGACGTCCATGATGCGGCCCTGAGCGTCGGCGGTGTTGCTGGCCATGTTGCCCAGGTTGTTATTGATGTGCGACAGACGGTTTTGTGCCGCACCGATTGCCGAACGTGTGGTCCCCAGATCGCTGAGCGCGGTATTGATCGCGTTGATCTGTGCGGAGGCTGTGCCGCTCGTCAGTTCATCGCCTTGTGCAGCGGCCGTGTAGTTCTTGGACACGGCCTTGAACGAATCATCCAGTGTCTTCAATTGAGTTTTCAGGTTGACTTCCATTGTTTCAGCCTTGCTGGCGCCGATCTGGAACGTCATCTTGTCGCCGAGCTTGCCGCCGCTCAGCAGCTTCTCGCCACCGTATGAGGTGTTGCTCATGATGTTCGACAGTTCGCTGCCGAGTGCATCGTATTCCGCTTGCATGGCGGTCTTGTCTGCGGCCGACGACGATGCGTCTGCGGCTTGCGTGGCGAGGTCTTTCATGCGCAGCAGCACGTTGCTGACTTCAGAGAACGCGCCGTCGGCGGTTTGCAGCATCGACGTGGCGTTTTGCGTGTTCTGCATGGCGACGTTCATGCCGCGTGTTTGCGCCATCAGTCGGGTAGCGATTTGCAGGCCTGCTGCGTCGTCTTTGGCGGAGTTGATGCGAAAGCCGGTGCCCAGACGGGTCATCGAAGTATCCGCTGCGGCCCGCGTGTTGCTGAGGGTGCGCTGGATCGACATGGCGGCTGAATTGGTGTGCAGGCTCAACATGATTAGGATTTCCTGGGTAAATGATTCGAGGGATCGTTTCGAGTGTCCGCCGCGTTGCATTGCATGCATTGAGTTAAGCAGCGGCGTCACCTGTACAAAACGGCACACCTCTCCCAGGTTTTAAACTGAGTTTATTTTCTATGATGAAAATTTAACATTTTAAGATTTATCTTAAGAAATTTAAGAAATCTGAGTGTAATAATTCAGGCGATCCTAAAATACTTTTACAGTTAGAAACAGTGATGGAGGGTTTTCCGGGTAGGCGAATTTGGCTGTACCGGTTATTTCAGTGTTAGTACTCTGGTAAGGAGTATCAGATGCGTATCGCAATCCTGGAAGATTCGATTGAACAGGCGAAGGCCGTGGCGGGCTGGCTCAAGAAGGCGGGACATGATGTAGTGGTGCGCCATGACGGCGATAGCTTTCTGCAGATGATTGAAAGCGAACCCGTTGATTTGCTGCTGCTCGACTGGGACGTGCCGGGTACACCTGGCATCGAAGTGCTGCGTCTCACACGTGAACGCTTCTCACAACTACTGCCGGTGCTGATGGTGACGCAGCACGATGACGAGGGCGATATCGTTCACGGCCTGAACTGCGGCGCGGACGATTACCTTTCCAAGCCAGTGCGTGAGCGCGAACTGGTGGCGCGGGTTCAGGCGCAACTGCGCAAGTACTATCCCGAAGTGACTCGCACCCCAATGCTGGAGGTCGGACGTTATGTGCTGGATACCAATGCGCGCAGCGTGACGGTCAATGGTGTCAACGGCAAAAAAATGCTGACGCTATCCGCACGCGAATTCGATCTGGCGTTGTATCTCTTTCAGAATATCGGACGCATCGTCACCAAGGATGTGCTGATCAAGCAGATATGGGGCGTCATCGACCGCAAGTACGATGCCACGCTGGCCACCTACATCAGCAAGCTGCGCAGCGCGCTTGAGTTGCGTGCGAAAAATGACGTGGTGGTGTCGACGGTTTACAACTATGGCTATCGGCTGGAGCGTACTACACGGATCGCGTCAGCATCGGCCGCATCCGCACCGCGAAAGCAGTCTGTGTCAGCGCCGGCGTATTCGGGCGCGCCGTCATTCGTCGTCCGGACATAAAACATCGAGCAGGCATTTCAGCGCTGGGTTCCCGGCAGACTGACAAGAGAGGTTCTTGATGCCATTCATGCGTCGTTGGTTGAAGCGTTGTGCCAGTCTGGGATTGGGACGTGGGGTTTTCCTGGTGGGCATGTTGCTGCTGGCAGCGCTGAGTTCGCACCCTGGCGGCACCATGGCGACAGGCTCGCTTGACCGGGCAATGTTCGATGCAATGCGTCTGTGGCTGCCTACAGCCCAAGCCACTGGGGTCGCGGTCATCGAGATCGACGAAAAAACCCTCCATATTCTGTATCCCACTGATCCGCTGCATTACGGCGAGCGTCTTCTTGAAAAACTCCACGATGCCCGCAGCATCGTGATTGATCTCCCGCTTTCTCCCACCATTGCCACCCCCGGCTTCACGCAAGCGGTGCGGCAAAATGGCCGGGTTGTGCTGGCGCTGCCGAGTATCGAAAGCGATGGCACGGGCCAGCCTGCACTCAGTCCGCCCGCTGCCTTGCGTGACGCAGCTGCGGGTTATGGTCATCGCACGGTGACGCGAGGCCATTACGGCGTGGTGAACGGCTTCGTGCCTTCGCAGCAAATCGGCCATGCGAAGTACTCACACATCGCGCTGGAGGCCTTGCGCGTGGCGGGCCAGCCGTTGCCCTTCAAGCTCGATGACTACGAGCAGCCGCACGCATTGTCGCTGGGCGCGACCCGAACCGATACCGTGTTGCTGATGCTGCCGCGTGCGTCAAGTTTGTCATCCTATTCATTCATCGATGTGATAGAAGGCCGGGTTCCACCTGCGGCGTTCGCCGGAAAAATCGTTTTTGTCGGATATACGGCATGGCAAGGGGAAGGCCGGTTCCGCGTGTCGTCGTTGCATATGGAGGCCGTGTCACGTGCCGGACTGGACGCGTTGATTGCCAGCGCATTGATGACAGGCAGCGTGGTGCGTGAATGGCCCTCGGCAGTGACCGTCCCGGTTTATCTCGTGCTGGCGCTGGGGATGATCCTGATTTGCCGTTTTGTCTCCGGCCGCCTGATGCATGTCATGGCGTTTGGCTGGGGCCTTTTGGTATTGATGTTGCCCGTCGTGCTGTGCACCCAGCACATCTGGTTACCGATTGGTTTTTTACCCGCCGCGTGCTTGATGATTTATGCGTTTTTCGCGTGGGAGCGGCTGGGTCGAACCTTCGCGCTGATGCGCCGTGAGGTCCAGCATTTGCGGGAAATTTCCGCATCGATGGGAGGGATGGGTTCACTGGATGGTTCGGCAAGCACGGTATCTGCGCTTGCAAGCAGCGCTACGCTTCACGAACTGAAAACAGCGATGTCCGAAATACGGGTATGGCAAAAAATGTACGTCGACTTGATTAACCAGTTGCCGTATCCGGTGTTCATGGCGATGGGCGGAAAAGTGGTGATCTGGAATGCGAGAGCGGTCGAGTTTCTTGACAGCAGCGCAGCCACTGATGTTAGCGGAGGTAAGGGCATCACCTTGGCGAGCATCACGGAATTAGTCGACGAAAGCCGTGCAGCGGGGCGGCCCGCTGTGCGCGAGATTGAGCTGAACGGTGCCGCACATGTCTTGTTGTGCCAGCCGCTGTTGCCCACTGACGGCACAGCCGTGGATGCCGCCGAGCCTGGCGAAGCCTTGCATCTGGTTTGCCTGATCAATACCGGAGAAAAGCACGATACGGTGTCGCACGACAAGCAGATGCTGCGTCATATTGCTCATGACCTGCGTAGCCCGTTGACAACGATCCTCGCGCTGATCGAGCGGCGCGGTGCTGAAACCGCAGCAGGCGGAGTGCGTAACGACCATGTGTTTTTGCAAGATTTGCGCGAGCAGGTTGATTATTCGTTGCGCGTGGCGAAAGACTTCATGCAGCTTTCGCGTGCTGAGCGGATGGATCGCAAGGTCTTCGCACCGGTGGCGCTGGTTGATCTCGCGGTCGAAGCCATGGATCAGGTGTGGCACAGCGCCAGCGAGAAGTCGATTGAGCTGCTCGGCCCGCATAACGAAACCGGATGCGAGCCCTATGTTCAGGGCAATCTCGACATGCTGTTGCGCTCGGTGGTGAATGTGCTGGACAACGCGATCAAGTATTCGTCCGAGCATACGACGATCGAAGTGAGGATCGTAGCCACGGCCGATGCACGGTTTGTCGTGCACGTGATCGACCAGGGCATTGGCATGACGGCTGAGACCATCGAGCGGTTGTTCGAACCGTTTTTCCAGGCTGTGCGGCAACGTGACGCGGGAGCGGGCGTGGGCCTTGGGCTGCCATTCGTGCGAGCCGTCGTTGAGCGCCATGGGGGCACGGTGGACGTGTCTAGCGAACTGGGGCAGGGCACCGATTTCCGGATTTCCTTGCCTGCTTCTGTTGAGCCGCAGGCGCCGTAAGCGCCCGAGGCGCCTCGGGTATTGCCGGGGGCAGCCTGACTCGCAATGCGTCGCATTGCACGTGATAAACCACGCGATCGAATTCTAAAAATACGGCTCGCTTGTTTCACGCGTTTCACGCGTCTCACGCTCACGTCTGAGGTGGTGGCGCAATGCCGCGCGCCAGTGTCTTTTTTCCCCTGATCGCCGTAGGCCCGCTCGTTTGGCCGTCAGGCCCGTCTGGCGTACCTTGCGCCGCCCTCATCAACGATCCATCAAAAGCCATTTAGGTTCCGTTTAGGTTTATCGCCTGCGGCCATCGGGATCGACACAATTCGTTCTGTATTAAACCGACCTTTATCTGGGAGTGGTCATGAACGTTGAATCCCTCAGCCCGATGCTGACATCGATCCTGACGCAGCGTAGCCCGGCTGATACGCCGATGGCTGACAGCACAGCATCCGAAGCGACGACGGCGCAGAACTTCACCGATACCTTCAAACAGGCGCTATTCAATGTCGATGGCCAGCAGCACCAGGCCAGCGAGCAGGTCGCGGCGGTTGATCGCGGCGATAGCGATGATCTGGTGAGCGCCATGCTTTCCAGCCAGCAGGCCAGCCTCTCGTTTTCGATGCTGATCCAGGTTCGCAACAAGATGATGAATGCGTTCGACGACATCATCAAGATGCAAGTCTAACGAGACGTCACCGTGCTCGATAAATTCAAATCGTTGACCGCTAGCTGGTTTCCCACCGGCATCAAGCTACCGTCATCCAGCGCGCTGATGAAGTTCATGCCGGTCGTGATTCTGGCGATCTGTCTTACGGCGCTGGCGATGATGGTGATGCGTCACCAGGATGGCCAGTACAAGCCGCTTTTTGGCAACCATGAAACGGTGGCTGCGGCTGATTTGATGGCCGTGCTTGAAGCGGATCACATTCCGTACCGCTTGCATCCCGATAGCGGCCAGGTTCTGGTGCCCGAATCGAAACTGGGCCAGGTGCGCATGCTACTGGCTGCCAAGGGCGTGGTGGCGAAGCTGCCTGCGGGGCTTGAGCAAGTCGACAAAAGCGATCCGCTTGGCGTGAGCCAGTTTGTTCAGGATGTGCGCTTTCGTCGCGGTCTTGAAGGCGAGTTGATGCAAAGCATTGCAACGCTCGATCCGGTTGCGTCGGCGCGGGTGCATCTGTCGGTCGCCAAATCCTCCTCGTTCATCCTGGGCGATGGCGATAAAAGCAGCGCCTCGGTCGTGCTTACGCTGAAGTCCGGCCGCAAGCTGTCGAAAGATCAGGTGCAGGCGATCGTCTCCCTGGTGGCCGGCAGCGTAGCGAATCTCGATCCGCAGCGCATCGCTGTGGTCGATCAGGCAGGTAATCATTTGTCCGCGTTGCTGGACCCGAATTCAGCGAATCCAGCCGATGACGAAATGAGCACGCGCATTCGTGATGAAGCGCTGCGCAATATTCATGATCTGCTTTTGCCATCGCTGGGCGAGGGTCAGTTCCGGGCCAGCGTCACGGTCGATATCGACCATGACCGCATTGAAGAAACCCGCGAGCAATACGGCGAAGCACCCAAGGTCACACAAGAAGCGGTGCGCGAGGAAAACGATACCGCTCACGCTGCGATGGGTGTGCCGGGTTCGTTGTCGAATCGCCCGGCTCCTCCGTCCGCCGCGAGTGAGGCTGCGCCATCACGCTCGGCACGCAATGCACAGACTCGCCAGTACGCCTACGACCGCAACGTGACGCAGATCAAGCGTAGCCCAGCGCGGCTCAAAAAGATGAGCGTGGCGGTCGTGCTGAACAATGCCGCGGCACCGGGCCAGGCAAAAAGCTGGAGCCCCGAACAGATCGAGAAGATCGAGAAAATCTTGCGCAATGGTCTGGGGCTTGACAAGGAACGTCAGGATAGCCTGGTGGTTTCGGCACTGGATTTCCGCAAGCAGGCTGACCCGATCGCCACGATCTGGTGGAAGGATCCTGACAACCTCGTGTTGTTTGGCACCTGGGGCGGCTATGCGCTAGCCGGGCTGCTTCTGATCTTCATGGTGCTAAGGCCGCTGATTGGCGTGCTGCGTCAATGGGTCACCGCGCAGCAACCGCAGGCCGCTCTGGCAGGCGAGATGGCGGCGGTGGCCGATGCCGAAATCACGTCAGAGGCCCGTCCCATGATGCTGCTCGATACCGATCATGACTTGCCGCCGATTGGTTCAGATGTCGACGTTCTGATCGAGCATCTCAAGTTGCTATCGGGTCAAGATCCGGAGCGTGTCGCCGAAGTCATCAAACCGTGGATTCGCAAAAATGGATAACCAGAATCAGGCTGTATCCGCTCCCCCATCTGCCACGCCGTCCACGGCTCCGTCCGCTACGCCGGCACTGGCTGCTTCCGCTGTATCGATGGCTTCCGCGATGTCGTTGGCCGCCGCTTCCACGAGTGTCGATCTCAGCTCCGTTGAGTGCGCCGCGATCGTGTTGCTGAGCATGGGCGAAGAGCCTGCTGCGCAAGTACTGCGTTGCCTGTCGCGCGATGAACTGCTGGAGGTGACGATGGCGATGTCGCGTATGAATGGCGTCAAGGTTGATGCGGTACAGCACACGCTGCAACGCTTTTTCGAGCAGTTCCGCGCGCAAAGCGGCGTGCGTGGTGCCTCGCGCTCGTTCCTGCAACGCTCGCTTGATATCGCGCTGGGGGCGTGATTGCCAATAGCGTGCTGAACCGCATCTATGGCGATGTGATCGGGCCGAAGATGGCTCGCCTGCAATGGGCCCAGCCGCAATGGCTGGCTGATCGCCTGGCGCGCGAGCATGTGCGTATGCAGGCGATGTTCCTGGTATTCCTGCCACCCGAGCAAGCCAGCCTCGTGATTCGTGCTTTGCCCGAAGCCAGCCGTGAACGGGTCTTGCTTAACATCGCACGGCTGAAGGAAATTGATTACGACTTGCTGCGCGATCTCGAAACCGTGGTGGACCTTTGTCTGGAGAACCTCGGTACGCAAAGCACCGCAGTGGAAGGCGTACGTCAACTGGCGCAAATCATCAACCGTATGCCGAGCGGACAGATGGAACTGGTTGAGCTGCTGCGTGCTCATGATCCGGATCTGGTGGCAGAAGTTGAAGAGCAGATTTACGATTTCTCGATCCTCGCGCGCCAAAACGATGAGGTGATTGCCGTCATCCTGGATCAGGTCGATAACGACTTGTGGGGCTTGGCATTGAAGGGCGCCGATGCGGCACTGCCTGCCGCACTGATGCGCGCGATGCCACGCCGTGCGGTACAGGCGTTCGAAGAAATGCTGCGGCGCACGCCACCGGCACCGATGAGCCGTGTCGAACAGGCACGCCGCGAGATCATGGAGCGCGTCAAGGAACTTGCCGAAGGCGGTGAGCTTGAGCTGCAACTGGTTGCGGAGGAGGTGGTCTGATGAAGCCCGCCAAGTCTTACCGCCGCTATGTGTTTCCTCCCTTGGCGCGCTTGCGCGCACGCATGGAGCCGCTGCCTGACGGCACGGAGCTGGTTTTTACGGGCGTGGCTTCGGCTATCTCGGAGGACATGCTGGAAGAGTCGCGTCAATCGGGCTATCACGAGGGTTACCAGGAAGGCTATGAACGAGGCCGGACCGCGACCAGGGAAGCAGGGCAGCGTGACATCAACAGCGCGCTGGCGGAGATGTCCAGGCCGCTTGAGGCGCTGATCGCGGGCTTTACCCAGGTTCAGGAGGACTACCGGGCTGCGGTGCGTAACGAAATTGCCGCGCTAGTGGAGAAGGCAGCCCGTCAGGTCATTCGTGCTGAACTGGAACTGCGCCCGGAGCAACTGTTCGCCTTCGTGGACGAAGTGCTGGCCGAGATGCCCAAGGCGCCAGAGACAGTTGAAGTGCGTTTGAACCCAGAGGAGTATCAGCGCATTCATGAGCTGCTGCCTGAGCATGCACGGCACTGGCATCTGACGCCGGATGCCCGTCTGGCGAGCGGTGAATGCCGCGTCGGCGCGGGCGAACGCGAGATGGATGCGGGCTGTGGCCAGCGCCTGAGTGCCTGTATTGAACAGATCAACCAGTATCTGAATGGCGCGGCGTTCGAACCGGGTGTGGCCTCGTCGACCGATGATGTACAGGTCAGCACTAGCACTATCGAAAGCGCAAGTGCGGCCGTGCACGACGATGCAGCACGGACGGAGAACGCATGATGACGGCCCCAGTTTTTGCTGCCAGCAACAGTGCCAATCCGGCGACATTCAGCAAGACCCTCAGCAGCCTGGAGTTCAACGATGTCCCCGTCGCCCGCGCGGTCGGCCGTTTGAGCGGTGTCTCGGGCATCGTGCTTGAAGCCACGGGCTATCCCTTCGAAACCGGCCAGCAAGCGCGCATCGAAACCTCTTCGGGTACATGGCTGGAGGCGCGCGTGGTGGGTTTCCGCGAGCAGGTGTCCTATCTCATGCCGTTTCGCCGCCCTGCGGGGCTGGTCGCGGGTGCACGCGTGCTGCCCGACGATGGCGCACAGCGCGTATTGCGGATTGGCCCGAGCTGGCGCGGTCGGGTGATTGACGGTCTCGGTGAGCCGCTGGATGGCTTCGGCGCGCTCGGCGGTGACGTGCCGCTATCGCTGCAGCCACAGAACATCAATCCGCTGAAAAAGCGCCCCATCGACGGTGTACTTGACGTCGGTGTGCGGGCGATCAACGGCATGCTCACGCTGGGACATGGTCAGCGTGTTGGCCTTTTTGCGGGCAGTGGTGTTGGCAAAAGCGTCTTGCTCGGCATGATTACGCGCCAAACCGATGCCGATGTCGTGGTGGTGGGACTGATTGGCGAGCGTGGCCGTGAAGTGCGCGAGTTCGTTGAACATGCGCTCGGCCCGGAAGGCTTGCGCAAAGCCGTTGTCGTGGTTGCCCCGGCCGATGAATCGCCACTCATGCGTCTGATGGCGACGGAGTTGTGTCACGCCGTGGCCGCGCATTTCCGCGATGCAGGCAGCAATGTGCTGCTGCTCGTCGATTCGCTGACGCGCTATGCGATGGCGCAACGCGAAATGGCACTGGCGCTCGGTGAGCCGCCTGCCACGCGTGGTTATCCCCCCTCGGTATTTGGCCTGTTGCCGCAACTGGTGGAGCGCGCGGGCAATGGCGAAGGCGTGGGCAGCATGAGCGCGATTTACACGGTACTGGCCGAAGGCGACGACGAACAGGACCCGGTGGTCGATACCGCCCGCGCGATTCTCGACGGCCACATCATGCTGTCGCGCGATCTTGCGTCCCAGGGCCACTATCCCGCCATCGACGTAGCGCGCTCGGTAAGCCGCTGCATGACTCAGGTGGCCGATGCCGGACACGTGCGCGCCGTGCGCGAGCTCAAGGATCTGATGTCCCGCTATGCCCAGGTGCGCGACCTGATCCCGCTGGGCGGCTATGTCGCCGGGGCGGACCCGCAAACCGACCGCGCGGTCGAATGCTATCCGCAGATCGAGCGCTTCTTGCAGCAAACCAATACCGAAGCCGCACCGTTTTCCGACACCGTAGCCCAACTGGAGGCCCTGCTCCGATGACAATCGAACGCACTGTGACTAGCCTGGCTCGGCTTGTCGCGCTACGCGGCCGCGAAGTGGACCGTTTGAGCCTGGATCTGGCAGGCAAGCGTGCTCAATGCGAGCGCCAGCGCCACACCCTGGCGCGGATGGAAAACCTCAAGGACAGCATGGAGCCTGGCATTGTTGCCGATGCCCGTGGCTATAACCCGGCGCTTGCGCTTAATCGCGCGGACTATCAGGTCGTTTTACAAGATTTGATTGAGATGCAGCGCGCAACGCTGGTGCGTCACGAGACAGACGTGGCAGAGAGCCACGATGCGTTCTCGCATGCCGCGATCAAACACAAGAGTCTCGATACGGTGCTGCAGCGCAAGCAACAGATGCTGCAGCAAGCCCATGCGGTGCGTGAGCAAAAGCGCCAGGACCAGATGGCAACGCAGGCGTGGTTGCGCCAGGCTCATCCTTGATCGAATCCGATTGAATAACGTCAGGCAATAAAGGAGTTCCTATGTCGATACTGGATGGCAACAAGCCAGCAATGCTAGCGGAGCAGTCAACGATGCTCTACATGCAGAACGCCACCGCGCGGCTGCATAAGCAAATGGAAAACAGCAAGGCGGCAAAGGAAGGACTAGCCAAGCTGCAAGAAGCGCTGAGAAACTTTGAGACTGCGCTCGGTGGCCTGACGAAAGAAATGGTCAAGCATAGTGGCGTGTTGTCGAATCCCGCGTTCGGCTCGGTCACGGTAGGCTCAAACGCGAGGCCTGGCAGCTACTCGTTTTTCGTCGAGCAACTGGCCAGCGCACATCAATTGTCGTTCTCTGGAATGCCGAGCGTGGCCGCCGCCGGTGCGGGCACATTGGGCATCGGGCTGGCGAATGGCGAATCGATCGATGTCGATATTTCGAAGGCGAATGTCGATAGCAATGGCAATGTCACCCCAGCCGAGCTGGCGCGTGCGATCAATCAGGCGAGTGGCAACGAAGGCCGGGTGAATGCCTCGGTCGTGACGATCAACGGCACGCAACAACTTGTGTTGACCGCAGGCAAGAGCGGCACCGAAAACAGTATCACGCTGGATACGAGTGGGATTGCTGATCCTGCACTTGCCGCTTCACTGGGAAGCTCGAAAGAACTCTCGCCAGCCCGGAACGCCGTGTTTTATCTCGGCGACAAGGCTAGCGGCGCACGGGTTGAGCAAAGCAGCAATACCTTTAGCGGAATCGATGGTGTCAGCGTGACCTTCACCCAGGTGACAGGAAGCAACGATCCGCTGGTACGGCTTGATGTCACGCTCGACCAGGCCGGTACGGCTGAGAACGTCAAGAGCTTTGTCAACGCATACAACGCATTGTTTGAAGCGTTGCGCACGTTGACAGCCAGCGGCGGCGAAACAGCCGCAGCAGGGCCGCTTGCCGCCGATGCCGGGGTACGGGCGTTGCAGCAGCGCCTGAATGACCTGCTGCGCGGTCAGGTCAATGGTGTGCGGCTGCTCGATTACGGCGTGAGTGCCGATCGCGCTGGCGTGCTGTCGGTGGACAGTACCAAGCTGAACGCCGCACTGGAAAAAAGTCCGCATGGGCTGGCGGGCCTCTTCGATGGCAAGAACCAGGGGATCGGTGAGTCCATGAATAGTTATCTGAAAACATGGCTGTCGCCGACTGATGGACATTTGAAGAAACGTCAGGAATCGATACAGGTCATTGAGAAATCCTTGAGCAAGCAGGAAACCTCTCTTCAGGCCAAATATGATCAAGTCTACAAGCGCTATCTCATCCAGTTCACGCGCGTTGAGCAACTTGAGAGCCAGATGAAGCAAACGCTCGCACTGTTCGATGGCCTGCCCACCTTCGGAGGGAAATAAGCATGGATTACACCGGTTACGGGGGATATCAAGCCTCGAACCTCGAAGCGCAGACAGCCAGTGCGTCTCCCGTGCAACTGGTCATCGTGCTGATGACCGGGTTGCTCGACGAAATGGCCCGCGCTCGCGCGCACATCGAGGCCAGGCGCTATGAAGAGAAAGGCGTGAGCATCAACAAATGCATCGACATGCTGAATGGTTTGTCGAGTGCACTGGATTTCGAATCGGGCGCACCGGTGGTGATCAATCTGGCGCAGCTCTACGAATACTGTTCCTGGCGTCTGAACCAGGCTGGGGTCACGCTCGATCCGACGCTGGTGGACGAGGTGACGGATCTTATAACCACTTTGCTGGATGCCTGGCAAGGTGTTGAGCAGCGTAACGGATGACATTCATGGACCGAACAGAAAACCTGTTGCAGCTTGCTGTGCGGCTGCGTGACTCCACGTTGCGGAAAGACTTCCGCTCGCTCACGGTGATCAACCGTGAGGTTCAGACCGAGATCAATGGGGTCTCGGATAAACCGTCACTGAATCATTCGGAGCGCCAGGCGCTGGCGCTGGTCAAGATCGCTCATCAATCCGCTGTGGCACTGCTGGTGAGCGAGTCTGGCCGTCTGGTGAATGAAATGGTGGGGCTCGGCGAGCGCCGCGTGGGAATGGAAGCGTATGCGTTGCATGCAGCGCACGAGGAGGACCGGTTTTGATTTCGCCTGCAATGATGGAGCGCGCGGGGGGCAACCCCGGACGAAACCCGTCGCGCTAGCGATGGACACGGCTTCCGCCACGAGCGGAGCGCCTGAGACCACATCGCTGTTTAGCCTGGCTACCGATGCGTCTGGTGTGATGCCTGGCGCGGTGAGCGGGGCGGGTGAGACGACGCCCGCTTGGGACGATGAATTTGATCCGGCCGCTCCTGGCGCGCAATTTGAAGGCGCGTTATTGACGGCACCGGAACTGGCCGCTTCAGGACAATTTTTAAGCCAGTTGTTGACGCAGCAAGAGAGCGTGACGCATGGCGCACCCGATGCAGGCGCGACGGCGAACGCGACGGCGCCTGTCACGGTGAATTCACTGGCCAACGCCAGGTTGCCCCAGGCTGCGCTAGCGGCTGATGCAGTGCCTGACACGACAACGCAAGGCAGCGCGTCTGACGTGCCGTCCGCCATGCTGCGGCAACAGCTTGCCGCAGCCTCGCGGCTCTCGGGGCTCGAGCTTGACGCGCGTTCGTTTGCCTCATCGGCGGCCACGGCTGCGCAAACGGCCATGCCGTTTCTCGCGGAACAGTCCGGATTGAGGCGTGCGGTAGCGGTACGCGAGCTTGCGGCAACGGCCTCGTCTACCACGACAACGGCAGCCTCATCGGCAGCCGCGCCCATCACACCGCTGGCTGCCGCATTGACACAAGCGCTGCGTGCCCAGTTCGCAGAACGTGTTCCCGCGCTGGATGGCACAGGCCTCGCCGGGGCGCGCCGCGATGCGGGCGAAGGTTCAGCCATGACAGCGCCACTGCTCGACCTCGGCTCATCGCATACGACGCTGAGAAGCGCCCAGGCTAACGGCGCTGCGCTGGCCACAGCCGATGGCCCAGAACAAAAGCTGCTGCAAGTACTGGGCGAGCGCATCAGCATGCAAGCGCAGCAAGGCGCGCAACGTGCAGTGATCCGGCTTGATCCACATCTCGCCGGCAGCGTGATGATCGAGTTGCGCCATGAAGCGGGTTCGGTGCAGGTGCATCTGTCGGCTACGAACAGCGACGTCGTGCGCCAGTTACAAACCATCAGCGAAGGATTGCGCCAGGAACTCGGCAATCGCCAGTTCAATGACGTCACGGTGCAGGTTAGTTCGGCTCGCTCAGGCCAGCACGAGGGTAACGGCCAAGGCCGTGACGCACGTGAGCAGGCCCGCGAGCAGCGAGCTGATGAACCCGGCCAGGGGCTGGCGGCGGCGAGTTTGCCGAACGCGCAGTTCACGTTGCCTTCGTAGCGAACACCTGGTTTGACATGCGGTTTTTCAACGAGAGTGAATTTTGATGAAAAAGATACTGGTGATCTCGGTTGTCGCGTTGCTCGTGCTGGCCGCGGGCGGCCTTACGACCGCCTGGCTGGCCAGGATCGGCCCGTTCAAGACGGATGGACCGGTGAGTGCGGAAGAAAAAAAGGCGATCGCCGATGGTGACTTCCGTTATGTCTCGCTCGACAAGCTGATCGTGATGTTGCGCGATAGCGGCAGTAGCACACGGTCACGCTATCTGGCGATGGATCTGGTGTTCAAGGTCGAAGACGCGAAGCACGAAAAGCATGTCCGCGAGGCGCTGCCACTTTTGCGCGCAACCGCGCACCGTGTGCTCTCGACTTATTCGGTTGAGCAGATCCGGCAGATGAACGTCGATGAACTGGTCGCCGTACTCAAACGCGAATACGTCCAGGCCTATGGCTCAGCAAAACGTTTGCCCTTTGCCGACCTGTTCATCGGCAAGCTGATGGTTGACTGATATGACGATGAGCACGACGACCTATACCGAATACACGCAAGTGCAGCGCGCCAGTGCGGGTCTGGCTCCAGCCGACGAGCGGCGCTGGATGCTGGAATACGGGCCGATGGTGCGGCGTGTGGTGCGCAAGATGAATTCCCACACGGGCAGCGCGATCGATAGTGACGATCTGGAGCAGATTGGCCTCATGGGTTTGCTGGAGGCGTTACGTCGCTACGGTGAGCCCGACGACGAGTTTCCTCATTACGCGGTGGTGCGCGTCCGCGGTGCGATTCTCGATGAACTGCGCCGTCAGGACTGGCGTCCACGTGGTGCGCGCCAGGGGGCGCACCGGCTGCGCTCCGCCGAACGCGCCTTGCGCCGCAAGCTGGGACGCGAGCCAGAAAAGGATGAGTTGTGCGCTGAGCTGGGTATCGATAGCGCGACCTGCGAACAGATATTGCTAGACGACAACGCGCAGGAGCTCATCAGTTTCGATGCGCTACTCGCTGAGCGTGATGGGCAGCATGGTCATGTTCCCGGACACGAAGCCCAGGTGCTGGACCGGCTGGGCCTGGTGCAGGCGCTCAACGCACTGGACCCGCGCGAGCAGCAGGTGATCCAGCTGTATTACGAGTTCGATATGAGTCTGGCCGAGATCGCCGCTGTGCTGGAGCTCACCACCGCACGGGTGTGCCAGATCAACAAGAAAGCGCTGCAGAAAATGCGTGCGTATCTCGATCCGCATTGAGATGCTGATCGGCTAAACAGGAAAGGATCATGCAACAGTTATTGGGTATTTTCATCGTGCTGGGCTGCGTTTTTGGCGGCTATATGTTTATGGGCGGAGATTTCTCCAAGCTCTGGCAGCCCGTGGAACTTCTGATCATCGTCGGCGCTGCAGGCGGTGCGATGGTGCTGGGTAATCCCGCGCACGTACTCAAGGAACTGATGATCCAGTTGCGCAAGTCGACCACCACACGCGCTGAAGATAAAGAGTTTCCGCGCCAGTTGCTGCTTTTGATGTATGAACTGCTGCAAGTTGGGCGCGACCTCAAGGCGCTCGATGTTCACGTCGAAGCGCCTCACGATAGCCCGCTTTTTCAGCGTTATCCGCTGGTGCTCAAGGAGCCGAAGCTGCTGTCGTTCATTGTCGATAACTTCCGCCTGATGGCGATGGGCAAGATCAGCGCGCATGAACTCGAAGGTGTGCTGGAGCAGGAACTCGTGGCGATTCACGCCGATCTCGAACAGCCGTGCAGTTCGCTGAAAAAGATCTCTGAGGCGATGCCTGGCTTCGGGATCGTCGCTGCTGTGCTGGGCGTGGTGATCGCCATGAACAGCGTGAACGAGGGCGCGAGCGCCGGTGAGATCGCCGAGCGCGTGGCTGCCGCGATGATCGGCACCTTCATCGGTATCTTCTTTTGCTACGGCGTGCTGGACCCGCTGTGCAATACGCTCAAGCAGCTCGTCAAGTCCGAGATGTCCGACATGGAGTGCGTGAAAGTCGTACTGGTGTCATTCGCGGCGGGGAAGCCTGCATTGCTGGCGATCGACTCGGGACGGCGTCTGGTGCAAACGGTCAACAAGCCCAGCTTCGTGCAACTTGAAACCTGGATTAACCAGTTGGGGGCCCCCGCGTGAGCGCTCCCCGTCCCGCCGCGAAAGCGAAAGCGGCCAGCCACAAACACGAAACCGTGATCAAGCGGGTGGCACGTCGCCACCATGACGACGATCACGGCGGTAACTGGAAGGTCGCGTTTGCCGATTTCTGCCTGGCGCTGATGTGTCTGTTTTTGCTGCTGTGGGTACTGGGCGCACGCGATGAGGAAAGTACGCGACAAAAGCTTCATCAGCTTGCCAGCAGCATGACGTATGACGGTGGCGATGGGTTCCTCGATGGCGTGCGCGCACCGTTCGACACCACGACGGTGCCGCGTGAGGCGCTGCCCAATGACCCGCCAACCTCGCAAGACGGCAAGCGCCTGGCCGGGCAAGCCTCAGTTCAGGACGAGAGCCGGGCGGGTTCCGATAGTGCCGATAGCGCCGATAGTGCGATCCCCACCCTCGTGCATTACGAATCGCAGGAGGATCTGCACGCGCTGGAAGCGCTGATCAAGGCGCTCGATAGCGATGGCGATCTGGCAGACAACATGCACACTGCAGTCACGCCGCATGGGCTGCGCGTGATGCTGCATGACACCGCACGTACAGGAGTTTTCGAGCGCGGCAGCACGAATCCCAGCAAGCCCTTCGGTGATTTGCTGGAGCGCATGGGCGGGCTCTTTGCGAAAGTGGGCAACTCGTTGCTCATCATCGGTCATACCGATTCCGTGCAGTACCGCAGCCTCGGTGGCTTGCGCGTGCATTCGAACTGGACGCTCTCGAGCGGGCGCGCGATTGCCTCGCGCGAATATTTGCTGCGCGGTGGCCTGGCTTCGAAGCAGGTGCTTCAGGTTGTTGGCATGGCTGACCGTGCCCCACTGTTACCCGATACGCGGGCTGCGGCCAATCGCCGGATTGAGTTTTTAGTGCTGACCGCATCGCGCGCACGGATGCTTGAAGCGATGTACGGCGCACCCAAGACCATCGTGCCGCTGATGGATGGGGCGAACGCGGTCTCCTCCAAACCTGTCGCGCAAGCGGCGGCGAAGACATCGGGTAGTGCCGCTGTGGACGATGACACTAACGTGCTGGGCCGCACTTTGCACGAGGTAGCCCGCAAGTTTGGCCTGAAAGAAGAACCGTTGCCCCACGATGCAACCCTTGATTTGTCCAATGATGGCGCCATCCAGCGCGGTAAGGCAGGGGCCCGCGTTGGCGCCGGCGCGGGCCCGTCAGATCACGCTGAAGGCGCAACGGCAGCGGCTGATTTAAACAATGCAGCGAAAGTGTCGTCCTGATTTGGTGAAGCGGGGTTTCCCGTCCTATTTAATGTCCACATGGGCAAGGTGCAAGGTGCCACGATGCGAATCACGAATTTATCCGATCAGACCATGATTAACGAAACAGTTCCTGCGCGCGACGGCGAGGGCGCGCTGAAGAAGGCTGTACGCGCTGAGCGCGCACCTTCGAGCGAAGGCGCGGGGCGCGATGCCGCGTTACTCAAGGCGACCCAGGCGTCACTGGACAAGACACCCGCGATCGACGCTGCACGCGTGGCCGAAATCAAAAGCGCGCTGAATGCAGGCGAAATCACCTTCGACGCCGACAAACTGGCGAGTCTGATGTTGCGCTATCACGGTGGCCGCAAATGACGATACGCCAGGCGGCTTTACGCCAGGTCATTGCCGGCCTGGCCACGGATCTCGAAACCTGTCGCAAGCTGCAGATCATGCTTGAGCAGCAGTTCACAGTGGCGCAAAAGCTTGACGCGGCGGCGCTTAAATGTCTGGGCGAGGCTATCGGCGTTGAGTTGGAGCGGCTCGAAGCGAACCATCGTGAGCGCAATTCTGTACTGGGTGGCATGCCTGGCGCATTCAAACGGTTATTTGCGACACGTCCGGGCAGTGTGCAACCCGCGGCGCAAGCCGCGCTGGCTGCCCGTTACGCTGAACTGGAAGCGCTGGTCGTGCGCTGCAAGGCTTTGGCCGCACGCAACAGCACGCTGTTGGCGACCCAGTTCGAAACGATGCAGCGTTTGCTGCACGGGGAGAAACATACCTATGTTCCGTACTGACTTTACGACTCAGAGCGGCAGCGGTTTTGCCGCCCCCGAGTTGCCCCAGGCCCGCCATGATGCGGGCCGTCAGTCGTTCGCGGCGGAGTTCAAGGCGCTGCGTAGCGAAATCCAGAGCACGGTGCAAAACGGTTTTGGCAACGCTAGCCTGCCTGGCGCGATGGATGCCCAGGCCGCACAACTCGTAGCCCGTTTGCAAAGTCGTATCGCGGCGTCCGATAGCGCCATCACCCATGGTCCCATTACTGAAGGCGCCAATGCGAAGCAGGCCGTGATGGCGCTGACGCAGAACGGAACCCTGGATGCGGGCCGGCAAGCGTTTCTCGACGACATCATGCCGTGGGCGGCGCGCGCCGGCGCTCATCTGGGAACCTCGCCTGACATCATCGCGGCCCACGCAGCGCTCGAATCGGGTTGGGGACGGCGGCCCCTACAAACCGCACAGGGCCGCTCAGCGCATAACCTGTTTGGCATCAAGGCGACAGGTGGCTGGCAAGGTGCCGTGGCGGATACGCGAACCACCGAGTACGTGAATGGCGCGGCGGTTAGCCTGGTGGATCGTTTTCGCGCTTATCCGGACTACGAAAGTGCGTTTCGGGATTACACCCGGCTGATCAAGGAGAGCCCGCGTTATGCCGCAGCGCTCGGGAGCGGCGATGACGCCCGGGCATTTGCGCGAGCGCTGAAGCAAGGCGGCTATGCGACCGACCCGGCGTATGAAGCCAAGCTCGTGAGCGTGGCGCGACAGATTCAGGCGCTGCGCTAACGCAGCTAACGCGTGTCACACGCCTGCTTTGCAAGAGCGAAAAACGCTGCGGTGCGAGTTTCAGTTTCAGTTGCAGCGCGAGTTTTAACGCGAAGCCGGGCCAGCGTTTGCGTTTGCCCCTGTGCCGAGGGGCTCGACCACACCCGCGCTCGTCACGCGGGCATGAATGACCTTGCCCGTGCTGGCATTGCGCACACGAATCACGTCATCTTGCGCCCCCCCCTGGAGCGCTGTTCCTACCGCCCGAACTTCGACGGGGCCGATGCGCGCCACAATCTGCACGGCCTGTCCGCGCCGTACCGCTTCAGTGCTTTTTAAAAAACGTTTCTGAATCACCTGGCCTGGCTGCAACGAACGCCGGCTGCTGCGATGCGCGATGTCATCGGGATTGGTCAGCGCATCGGGCGTGAGCGCCAGATCACGCTCGGCAAGGGTGACGTCACGTGCACTCAACGCCTGGCCGTGGGCGATGGCATGGGTGCTCACCAGCAGCTTGACGTAGACCTCGGGGCGCACCTGATACACCGTGGCACGGCCCGTGCCTGGGCAGCGCACCGCAAAACGCAGACGGTTGAGCGCGCGGGTTTCAGCGGGGGTGATTGCGTAGGGCTCAGCGCAAGCGGGCGCCGGACGGCGGTTGGGCAGCACGGTGGCCGTGGCGCGCAGCAGATCGGTCTTGCGCCGCTGCATTTCCTGCTTCAGCCAGCTCAACGCGGCTTGCTGCACCTGCGCTTCGGTTTCAGGCTGGGAGGAAGGGGCTTGCGCCTGCGTGTGGGTGGCGAGCAGTAGAGCGATTCCAGCAATCAGCACACGGGCAACCGGCTTCATAAGGCTCGACCTCGCAAGGGGTAATGCCCAGGATTATAGGGCTGCCTGGCGCTGCAACCCTTTTGTCCGCGCGTAGCGAATATTGGCTTGAGGTCTGGCCTCACGTCACATTGCACATCACCTCTCCCCTCAAACACCCATTCGGGATACAGGGCACAGGACGCGAACACGTCGTCATTAAGGAAGTTTTCAGATTTCTCGCCGCGCAAGCGGCCGACTCTTACCCTCACCTCTGTCATCAGGAATCAGGATCAAGTTGCCCACGCATTCGAGCTCGGGCGCTTAACAGAGGGAGCTACCACGATGGGACTCAGTTTCGACCAGGCACTTGGGGTTCACCCCGCTGCGCTGAAGCTGCGCGCGGAACGCACCAAGGTTCTCGCATCGAATATCGCTAACGAAAGCACGCCCGGTTATCAGGCGCGCGACATCGACTTTCGCCGCAGTTTGCAGCAGGCGCTCTCCAACTCCACAGCGGCGGCACCCCTGGGCTCAGACACGAACGAGATGCTGTATCGCTTGCCAACCCGTGCTTCGCAAGATGGCAACACGGTGGTGCTGGGTACCGAGCAAGCCGAGTTTTCGCAAAACACGATCGATTTTCAAACCAGCCTGCGTTTCCTGAACATGAAGTTCAAGGGTTTGCAGGCGGCAATCTCAGGCAATGGGTGAACGACATGAGCTTTAAAGACATCTCGCGCATCGCCGGCTCGGCCATGACCGCACAAACCGTGCGGCTTAACACCGTCGCCAGCAATCTTGCCAACGCGGGCACGGCGGGGACCGAGGAAACCGCCTATCGCGCCCGCAAGCCCGTCTTTGCCGCCGTGCCCGAAGGGGGCGGCACACGGGTCCAGGTGCTCGATGTGATCACCAGCAACGATCCGCCGGTAGGTCGTCACGAGCCCGGTAACCCGCTCGCTGACGAAGACGGCATGGTGTTTTATTCCAACGTCAGCCCCGTTGAGGAAATGACCGATTTGTTATCGGCTTCACGCGCGTTTTCCACCAACATCGAAGTGCTGGCTCGGGTCAAGGGCATGCAGCAGGATCTGCTCAAACTAGGCGAGGGCTAAGCATGATGAATTTGACTCCAGCGATGCGCTCCGCACACGCAAACGCTAACCCCGGTGTCGAGCCGCTGGCCGCAGGAGGTCAGCCGGTATCCAGGGCAGCCGTCCCGCCTTCATCCGCTCCACCAGGACCGGATCACGGGTCCGGCGAAACACCCAAACCCAAGGAAAACGAACTTTCCAATCTGTTTACGACGTTGCTGGTCGCGCAGATCCAGAATCAGGATCCGCTGGCGCCGATGGAGGCCAGCCAGTTCGTCACGCAGTTCGCACAGATGCACCAGATCGAGGTGATGCAATCGCTGGTTAGCACCAGCCTCGCCAGCGCTGCGCTGCAAGAAAGCATGCTGGTGGTGTCGCTAGGTTCTCAAGTGGGTTCACAAGTGATGGTCGTGACGGATTCGTTCGAGCTGGGCTCGGAGCCGGTCAAGGGCGGCCTGACGCTAGAGCATGCCGCAGCCGACGTGAATCTCATTCTGACTGGCCCCGATGGCCAGGAACACAAGATTTCGCTGGGAGCGAAAGACTCGGGTGACGTGAACTTCACGCTCGATCCCGCTGAACACGGTCTTCCTCCTGGCCAGTACGCGGTGCGTGTCGAGACCGACGTTGGCGAGAAACCGCTGGTCGAAATACAAGGCGAATTGCAAGGCGTTCGCCTTGGGCCGGACGGCAAGATCGTCTTGAGCATTGCGGGTATCGGCGAGTGCGATACCGCTTCGATTACACGCTTCCTTGGCCGCTTGAATGGGTCAGGCGAGACACCTCCCACCAAAAAAGGATTCTGGTCATGAGCTTCAATATTTCTCTTTCGGGCATCAATGCGGTCAACGACCAGCTGAGCGCAATCAGCAACAACATCGCCAACAGCGGCACGTATGGCTATAAGTCAGGCCGGGCGAACTTCTCGTCGAACTACATCAATGCCCAGCCCTCCGGCGTGTCGGTCGGTTCGATGTCGCAGTCGATCGACCAGACCGGCAACTTTTTCTCTACGGGCCGTGGCATGGATGCCGCGATTCAGGGCAGCGGCTTCTTTGTCACGCGCGGCAGCGATGGCGCGTTGCAGTTCTCCCGTGCGGGCATTTTCAACACGGACAAGGACGGCAACGTCGTCGATTTTCTCGGCCGCAAGGTGCAAGGCTATGGTACGGACGGTGGCGTGATGGGCGACCTGAAGGTGCCTGCCGGATCGGTTCCGGCCTCCGCCAGCAGCAGCCTCGATTACGTCGGCAACATGTCGGCGGACTGGGAGCAGCCGAGTGTCACGCCCTTCGACAAGGACAACGCAGAAACCTACAACGGGATGTCGGTGGCGACCGTGTATGACTCGCTGGGCCGTAAGCACACCGTGACGCAATATTTTGTCAAAGGTGCGAACAACGAGATGGAAGTGCATTACGCCATGAATGGCGATATCAAGGGCACGCCGGCGAAGCTGGATTTTGATACCAACGGCAAGCTCACCTCTCCTACGGGCCCGGTCAAGTTTGACCTGGGTACGCCGCCTGGCGCCGAGCCGATGGTGCTCGACATCAAATATACCGGCACGACGATGTTCGCAGGCGAGCAAAGCACGGCGACCAACCGTACCGACGGCTATGCCGCGGGCACCATGAACGGCGTGCAACTGGCCGAGGATGGCTCGGTGGAAGTGCAGTACAGCAATGGTCAGAAAGTCACGGCAGGCCGCCTGGTGATTGCGACCTTCGCCAATGAGAACGCGCTCAAGCCGATCTCAGGTTCGGCCTGGGCGATGACGGCGGGAACGGGCGAGCCGTTGTACTCGGTGCCGGGTACCGGCATGGCAGGCAAGCTGGCGATTGGCGCGCTTGAACAGTCGAATGTCGACATGACCGCCGAACTCGTGCAGTTGATGGGCGCGCAGCAGAACTATCAGGCGAACTCGAAGGTGCTTTCGACTGAAAACGAAATGATGCGCACCTTGATGCAGGCGCTGTAACGCCATGGACGCCTTTATCTACACGGCGATGAGCGGCGCGGACCAGGCGTTGCTCGCTCTGAACGTGCGCGCCAACAACCTCGCCAACGCGCAAACCCCGGGCTTTCGCGCCGATCTGATCTCGATGCAAAGCAAGAAGGTGCAGGGATATGGCTACGACTCGCGCCAGGACGTGCAGGTCGACCGGATGGCCGTGAATGCCGAGCCGGGCCGTCTCACCGAAACAGGCCGCAAGCTCGACGTCGCCATTGATGGCCCAGGTTACCTCGCGCTCGATGGCCCGGACGGCATCGTTTACACCCGCGCGGGCAGCATGATTCTTGAGAGCGACGGTTCGCTGACGTTAGAGGGCTTGCCCGTGATGGGCGAGGGCGGCCCAGTGAGTTTGCCGGAGCACGACCTGGTGATGGTGGGCAGCGACGGCACGATCAACGTGCGGCCGCTCGGCGAACCCGAGTTGCAAACCGTCGGCAAGCTGCTGCTGGTGAACCCCGATGCCAGCGACGTGGGCAAGGATGAGAACGGTTTCATCACGTCTATTACCGGAAGCAGCTATGAGGCGGACGACACCGTGCAGCTCAAGGGCGGGCACCTGGAAGGCAGCAACGTCTCAGCGGTAGACGAAATGATGCAGACCCTGGCGCTGACGCGCTCGTTCGAAATGCAAATGCGGCTTTACAAAACAGCGGATGAGCTGAGCGAAGCCGGTAACCGGTTGATCCGTGCTTAAAGGACGCGCTCAGCTGTTTTATAAGGACATACCAACACCATGAATCAGTCACTGTGGATCAGCAAGACCGGCATTCAGGCGCAGGAAGCCAAGCTGCAGACGATTGCCAATAACCTCGCCAACGTCAATACGGTGGGCTTCAAGCGCGACCGCGCGATGTTCGAGGATCTGTTTTACCGCACCGAACAGCCGCCTGGCGCACAGGTATCGGACAACTCGACGGGCGCGGGGATTCAGATCGGTAACGGCACCCGGCTGGTGGGCACGCAAAAAGTGTTCACCGCAGGCAACCTGCAAACCACCAGCCAGGCGCTGGATGTAGCGGTGGTTGGCGGCGGCTTTTTGCAAGTCGAAATGCCTAACGGCGAAACCGGCTACACCCGTGCGGGACAGTTACGGCTGAACGAGCAGGGCCGCATGACGAATGCGCAAGGGATGCCGCTGGTGCCCGCTGTGACGATCCCGCCGAACGCGACGGGCATCACCATCAGCGAGAACGGCATGGTTGCCGTGACCACCGATGGCACGAACTCAACCGACGTCGGCCAGCTGCAACTGGCGAATTTCGCCAACCCGGCAGGTTTGCGTGCGATTGGCGACAACCTGTATCTGGAAACCGTCGCCAGCGGCAATCCGAGCGAAGGCGAACCCGGTGTCGGCCCGCTGGGCAAGATCAAGCAAGGCGCGCTGGAAGGCTCGAACGTGCAGGCTGTTGAAGAGATGGTCGAAATGATTGCGGCACAGCGGACCTACGAGATGAACACCAAGGTGCTGACTGCAGCCGACAACATGATGCAGTACCTGTCGCAGGCCGCGCGATGAGCGCTTCGCCGCTGCTTCGCCATGTTGCCTGGCTGGCCCCGCTGGTGCTGCTGCTGGGCGGCTGCGCCAACCTCAGCCTGGGCGGCATTGGCCCGGCCGAGCCACCGTCCAACGACATGCCTGACACCGCCTGGGAAGTGCGCAAAGGCACGGCGGGCGGTGTGTTCGTCGCGGATCAGGCGTGGTCGCTGACCTCCGATATTCGCGCTTTCCGTGCGGGTGATGTGCTCACCGTCGAGTTGCAGGAATCGACCCAGGCCAGCAAGAAGAGCGGCACGCAGATCGGCAAGAACAGCGACGTGGCGGCGAAGAAGCCTGCGGTATTTGGCATGGCGTTGCCATTCGATGCTTCAGCCGGGGTCAAGCGTGGCTTCGACGGCTCCGGTTCGAGCTCACAGCAAAACACCTTGCGCGGCTCCGTCACCGTGATCGTGCAACGCGTGATGCCGAACGGCCTGTTGCAGGTGCGGGGTGAAAAGACCTTGTTACTGAACCAGGGCGAGGAAACCGTGCGCTTGACCGGCTATGTCCGCTCCGCCGATATCGACACCGATAACCGCGTGTCGTCGCAACGTGTGGCGAATGCACGGATTCAGTACTCAGGTAAAGGATCGCTGGCGGAAGCGAATCAGCCAGGCTGGCTGATGCGCTTTTTCAACAGCCCATGGATGCCGTTCTAAATGCGGCCAGACTCACTCGAACACGATCAGGATGACCAGGAAAGCCGATGAAAACGAACAGAATCGCTGGATGGATGCTGGGCCTGGTCCTTGCGCTGAGCTTGCCAGGCGCATGGGCGCAAAGCATCGGTGCGCTGGTGAATGTCGAAGGGCTGCGTGAGAACGCCCTGGTGGGCTACGGCATCGTGGTTGGCTTGAGTGGCACCGGCGATGGCACTCAGGCGAAGTACACCACGCAATCGATGGCGAACATGCTCAAGCAGTTCGGCACCCGGCTGCCGGATGGCACCAACCTGCGCTCACGCAATGTGGCGGCGGTGATGGTGAGCGCGACCTTCCCTTCCGGCTACCGCAAGGGACAGGTGATTGATGTCACGGTGTCGTCGCTGGGCGATGCCAAAAGCCTGCGCGGCGGCACCTTGCTCATGACGCCGCTACGCGGTGCGGACAGCGAGGTGTATGCGCTGGCACAAGGCAACCTCGTGATTCCCGGCATCGCGGTGCAGGGCCGCAGTGGCTCGAGTGTGACCGTGAATACCGCTACCACCGGACGCATTCCACGCGGCGCAACCATCGAGCGCGAGATTGCCACTGACTTCGATAGCACACCATCGGTGCGGCTCAACCTGAAGCGGCCCAATGTGCAGACCGCCACGAACATCGTCGAAGTCATCAACCGCGCTTTTAAGCGCGACATCGCCACAACACTGGACGCAACTTCGGTTGATGTCGTGGCTCCGGACGATCCGACCCGGCGCGTGGCCTTCGTGGCGCAGCTCTCGGCGCTCAATGTGACCGCAGGCAAGGAACTGCCACGCATCGTATTTAACTCCCGCACGGGGACCGTCGTTATAAGTCAGGGAGTCACTGTCAAACCTGCCGCGGTGTCCCACGGTTCGCTCAAGGTGACCATCGCCGAAGGCTTTGCTGTCAGCCAGCCCAACGCGTTGGGTGAAGGCGAATCCACGGTGGTGCCCGTGAGTGATCTGAAGGTATCCCAGGCAGGTGGGCGCGCGTTTCAGTGGAAGAGCGGCACGAGCCTGCAGGCGATTGTGGACACGATCAACAGCACCGGAGCGACGCCCGACGACTTGATGGCGATCTTGCAGGCGCTCGACGAGGCTGGCGCGCTTTCCGCCGAACTGGTCGTGATCTAGAGAATTGACTGAATGCCTCAAGGCTACAGGTGGCCATTTAGAACCCACGTATCAAGGAGCGCCAGATGTTAGTCACACCACTGGACCCGATGGCGCTTGCCCAGGCGAGCGCATCTACCCCACTTGAACTCGTGCGCGGCAATGCCGGCACCCGTGCTGATCCGCAGGATCCCGCTTACCGGCGCCAGGTCGAACAGGCGGCTGAACAGTTCGAAGGCATGTTCATCAACCAGATGCTTAACGCCATGCAGCAGGCCAACCAGACTTTCAAGGACGCCAACGGCGCAGACACCACGAGCGACAGCATGCTGGCCTATGCTAACCGTGCGGTGGCCGATTCGATTGCTTCGCAGCGCGCGTTTGGCATCGCTGATTGCCTGATCGCACAAATGCTGCCTCCGGCTGATCCAGCCCCATCCTCTTCTTCTACGGAATCCGAATCATGAGCCTGATCCATATTGGCCTGTCGGGCACACGCGCGGCTCAGGCCCAACTCAACGTGGCGGCGCGCAATACCGCTAACCTCAATACACTCGGCTATACCCGTCAAGGGGTCTTGCTGGGCGCAAGGCCGAACGGCGGCGTGGAAGTGCTCTCGACGATTCGCTTTGCCGATATCTACAAAACCCAGCATATGTGGTACAGCAACTCCGCATTTGGGCAGCAAAGTGCTTCAGCGTCGTATTACAACCAGCTCGAGAAAGTCATGAACCTTGAGGACGGCAGTCTTAAGGCCGGGCTCGATGGCTTTTTCGGCGCGCTCGACGCCGTCAGCGCCGATCCGACGTCGGGGCCGCTGCGCGAGCAGGTGATCAGCTCGGCGACGATGCTCACGCAAAGCTTCAATAACCTGCGCCACATGATGGCCGGCCAGCTCGACATGCTGCGCCAGCAAAGCAGCACGGCAGCCAGCCAGATCAATTCACTGGCGCAAACGGTGGCGAACCTGAACCAGAAAATCGCCCAGTCCCAGAGCAGCGGCGCGACACCATCCGAGCTGATCGACCAGCGCGATGCTGCCATCGACCAGCTTTCAGGTTTGGTCGACGTGCGCGTGATTCATCAACCCAATGGCGCAGTCGACGTGACCTTCGCTGGCGGTCCGCCGCTGGTGTCGGGCTCGGAAGTGGGTAAGGTGGCCATCGAACATCGCCAGGATGGCACCTTCTCGATCAATCTCGAAGTCGCGGGCACGCGTTTTCCGCTCAACGGACCGAAGCTGGGTGGCACGCTAGGCGGCCTTGCCGATTTTGGCGAAAGCGTGCTGCTGCCGCAAATGGAGGGTCTGAAAACCCTTGCAGGCGAAATCGCCAACCGGTTCAACGCCCAGATCACGGCAGGTTTTGGTACCGATGGCAAGCCTGGCGAGCCGCTCTTTACGTTCGATCCGGTGACCGGGGTGATCGGCGTGAATCCAGCCATCAAGCAGACGCAACTGGGGTTTTCCGGCGATCCAGCCGAACCAGGCAACAGCGACAACCTGCTCAAGCTGATCGCCTTGAGTCATGAAAAAATCAATGTGCCAGGTTTGGGCGAAGTGACAATCGGCGATACCTACACGATGCTGGTTGGCAAGCTGGGCTCGATGAGCCAGCAAAACCAGGCGGCGCTGGCGACCGCGCTCGAAATCCGCAAGAACGCCGAGCTGGACTGGCTCTCGGTGAGCGGCGTGGATAAGGATGAAGAAGCCGTCAACATCAGCGAGTACCTCCAGGTGTATCAGGCGAACATGAAGATCATCGCCATTGCGAAAGATCTGTTCGATACCACACTCAGCAGTTTCTAAGCCCACGTTTTGCAGGAGAGTTTTATGCGAGTTCCCAGTCAGCGGTTTGGCAACATGATGATCCAGACGCTGCGTGCGTCGAATCAGAAAATCTCTCACCTGATGCTGCAGATGGATAGTGGCCGGCGGATTCTGAAGCCTTCCGATGATCCGATTGGCGGCGTGCGTTTGTTGCTGCTGGAGCGCGAGGCTGCAGTGCTGAACCAGTACCGCGGCAATATCGGCACGTTGTCGATCCGTCTGCAGCAAAACGAAAGCCATCTGGATAGCCTGCTCAAGAGCGTGATGTCAACCCAGGACCTGATGCTGGCCGCCGCCGATGGCAGCACGACGTCTGCCGACCTGAACGCCTTGGCAGGCACCCTGGAGAGTCTGAAAGAAACCCTTGTGCAGGGCACAGGTGTCAAAGATAGCGAAGGTAACTATCTGTTCTCCGGCACGCTGACTAGCACGTCGCCGTTGCAATATGACCCGTCGGCGCCCGCAGGTTCGCGCTACTCCTACGCGGGCAACAACGGCCAGCAACACGTGGTGGTGGGGCACGACGTGACCCTGGCTGCCAATACCAGCCTCGAGCATATGGCCGAACTGGTGAATCATCTCGATGCTGCGCTGGAGGCGCTGAAAGCGCCAGGCGCCAATGCCAACGACCCGGCCACCCGCGCGCTGATCGATGCCAGCCTCGGCTCGCTGACCAACGGCGTGAACCACCTGAGCGCACAGATCGCCAGGCTCGGCGGCGCGCAAAACACGCTTGACCTGCTCGACCAGAGCCACGAAGCGATGCTGGTGTCGAACGGCGAGGCGGCGAACATGGTGGGCCAGCTCGACTACGCCAAGGCCTACGACGAAATGAGCAACTACATGGTGGCGGTGCAAGGCACCTACAAAGTGTATGGACGGGTCGCACAACTTTCTCTGTTCGATATCCTTTAATGCACTCATTGATTGGCTAACGACATCCGATGAACGTGCATCTTTCTCCCGGCAGTCTTGAACGCGTCGCTCCGCTAACAAGCGGCGCGAGCGCCCAGACTGCCGCCGCCACGCGCGCCGCAGCAGCGCAGATGCCCGAGGCGTCAGCTACGCCTCAGGCGCGCAAGGCTGAGCGTTATCGCGGCGAGGGCTTGAATGCACGGATTGCGTTTGTCGCGCAGCAGGCCGATTTCAATCAGCGCGTGACGGGTGCGCAACGCACGAAAGTGTTTCTTGAGCAAACACTCACGCATTTGCAAGCCTTGAAAAAAGCGCTTGGCGTGAGCATCGCCGGTGCGCCTGACAGGGCGGCTGTGGCGTCTCGTCTCGCTGCGTTCGACACACACTGGCAAACACGTGCGAGCGCAACAGCGGGCGTGCTGGACAGCGACTTGGGCTATCACGAAGATCATGGTGCACGTCAGCCGTTCCAGATGCGTGCGCTGGAATGGCCCATGGTGAATCACCGTGGCGCCGAGACGCTGACGCTGTATCCCGGTGGCTTGAGCAAGACGCCGGTCACCCTGAGCTTTGATGCCGCGCCCGAAGCAGAGGAGGCACTGGTGCGCCGGATTGACCGGGCGCTCGCGCCAGCAGGCATTCGCGTAGCGTTAAAAGACAGGCAGGACCTGGTGTTCTCGACAGCCGAAGTGGAATGGCCCGAGGTGCGTGACCAGATGATGATTCAGGGCGGTGGCAAGCGTTTTCCGGGGGGCCGCCCGAGCCGGGCGGCCACAACTGCGCTGCCGGGAGCGATTGAGCCGCAAAACTGGAGCATCGGGGATCGATCGGCGCAACGCGACACGCTGCGTCAGGTGGTGCGGGCGTTGGAACAGGTCGGTCAGGCGCAAGCCCAGATGAATGTCTTGCTGGAGGAGGCGAGCGTTTCTATCCAGGCCGGTTTGCGCGCAGGTGTGGACGGACGCGGAGGGGCGGATGCATTTGCGCAAGCGCTGGAACAGCCAACGGGGTTTCAGGTACTTGCGGCGATTGGCTCAAGCCTGAAAGGGATGAGCCGCTCGCGGGTGAACGTACTGTTGAAGGCGCGGTAAGTAATAAGTATCAAGAATGCGAAACGACGTGCCAGGCTAGATGAGCCTGTCGCGTCGTTGGCCCAGGCGCGCTGCGTGTCGCGGTTGAAATTAATAGGAGAGTGACGGGCCGGACGGAGACAGCTTGAGTGCCGATTCTTTCGGTTGATGTTTCTTGCCGAGGTTTGCAATCTGGTCCAGAAAATCAAGATTGCGACCGAAAGTGACTTTGTTGTCCAGCTTGTACTTGCAAATGTAGTTGCAGCCAATGGTCAGCGTATACAAGATCCTGATAAACGAATTATTTAATGCGGGCCAGGGAGTTGATTTTTCATATTCGTCGAGAGCTTGCTGGATTGTATTTTTATATTTGTTGGTGGAGATTTTTTCTGTTTTTTCGGACAGATTGTTTTTCTCGGCAACAAGAAAACGATAAAAATCAAATACCGCCATGATAAGAATATCTTCCTCTAAGGAATATATTTCCATCTCGTTAAAGAGCGAGGAAGCACTTGTTCCCTGATAGCCGTTTAAATATGTTTCGCAATGTTTGGTGAATGCGGAGTCCAGGCCATGAAAGCAGGACGTGAATGCATTCAGGATGTTCTTTTTTTTGCCGGCATTAGTGATGGAGTGAATCTCGCAGAGAGCAAGATCAAGCAGCTCGCAGGTGGAAATAAAATTAAAAAAGCGGTGTTTGTCGGAAGGTTGAGACGGGCAATTTAAATCAGCAATTGAAGCCTCGATTTTGCCGAGTTTTTTTTCGAGTTCACTTTTTTCCCGGATGGAAAGCAGGGAAGAATCGTCTGTATTATCTATACGTGGTGTCGTGCAGGGCGACGTTTCATTGGGTGAATTTCCGGCAGATGAAGAGCGGGAAAGCAGAGATTTTAAGCCCATCGATAATTCTCCTATTGCCGTTCCTCCAGCCTTGGGTTGCTGTTCGGGCATGTTGTCCGATTTTTCTGGCTGCATGACTGGGAGATCCGAACGGGAGGGGCTCGAATTGGAACGGCCTCGGAACAGGGCGTATAGGGTGGTCATGATCGGGATCCTGTTTGTAGCTGTACATGATGGAAGGCCCAGCATTACATGAGGACTGGGCACCCCTATGCGAGACGACATTTCATGTCTCGTGCACTGCCGCCAAACCGCTCAGCGCTTTTTAGCTTGAATAAACCAGCACATGGCGTCGAAAGTGGGCAGCATGGCTTGATAGCTCTAAGTAACTCCATTCGGGCAGTCGTTCCTGAAATTGATGATTATTTATTGTGAACGGCCGAATAAAGCAGATGTTTTAAACGGAGCCACAAGAAGCCCAGGGAACTCTTGTGGCGCTGCCTGGGTATGGATAATGCCGCCTGTTAAAGCAGGGTTATTTCTGCTTCAGGTTATTGGTTGAATGTAATTTGGCCTTTTCTGGCGGTATGCTCATGTTTATTCAATAGATTGAGTAAAAGTTCGATCAATTCGGTTGGGTTGCTAAATATCATTAAGCCTTGGAACAGCCCGTCTTTGACTTGTTCAAGAAATATTTTTGTAGTTAATATGCTGACATATAAGGCAATTTCCAGGCAGTGTTTATTGGATAAAGATCCTTGTTTTTCGATTTCAGCGCAATTTTGTCTAATTGATTTTTTGAGCGAGCCAGTCGAAATCCGGGTGGCTGTCATGCAAGCTATGATTTCCTTGACTTCCTTTGCAAGAGAGGAAATTGTAGGCAGCGTATCATAACGGTTTTCGATTTTATTTTGTTCTAGATATTTTACAAAAAGCTCGGCGATCATGGGTCTTTTTGAAAAAAGTGGTGGATTGGGGATTTTTATTTTGACGGGCAAAGATTCAGTGTCGATTGCTGAATTTTTGGATAGATGATTTGTGGTTTCTAAAATTATTTCATTGATGAATTTATCTAGTTTACGGTAATCTTCAAGCGAAGGGGTCGTGTCCTTAAGAAAAGCGATCGATTGCTGTTTAATTAAAATATTATCTCTCTTCTTATATTCGCAGGTGATGCTATTAATTAAAAGTGCAAGAAAAGTAGCCGTATTACGAAATAAACTATCGCTTTCTGGGTCGGAAAAATTTGTATCAAATACTGTTGTTCCGTTTTGATCCAGGAAAACTTTTTTGTCATGTATTTGATAGCTATAGATGCTGGAAAAATGTAGCAACATTTCGTCGAGGCAATCCTTTTCATTTTCGAATTTTTCCCCGGGCTGAGGGAATGATTTTTTATCTTTAATAAAAGTGACGAGAGTTTTGATCTGGTTAGAAGATAATTTTTTCAGTTGCGAAAAATTATCCAAGAAATAATTGCCATTTATTTTGCTGTCATTTTTTGAGGGGCTGAGGGAGTCCATCCAGATCTTGGATTCAGATGTTTGGTGGAGAGTATTTGGTTTATCGTTTTGTGAATGGGAATTGGTCTGAGTGGTGGAAGTTGTGTTTGAGATGGCCGGCGAAAAATCGGAATTCTGCAAATGTTGGAGATTCGATTCGGTATTTGAAGATGAATTGTTTTTATCTTCGAGGAATTTTTCATTAAAGTTAATGCTGGAGTTTCTGGAGAAATTGTTGCTTTGATGAACATTGCTGTTGAGTGGTTTGTTGTAATATTGTTTCGGATGATTTTGAGCGCGGTTTTCGTTACGTCTTTTGCTACTTTGTTCATTGCAGATTCCGAGATTAAAGGTGTTGCTTTCATTGGAAGGATGCTGGGAAATAGTGTTTTTATTTTGAGTTGGGCGGGATGGAAACATGATTATTAAATTTTTCGTAAAAAGGGATGGGGAAATCTAGGGGGATGTGAGTTAGTGAACAGGTTGCATTGAGTCAGGATTTTTGAGGTTGCAAACAAATTCGTCCGGATTGCTGTGCGTAAACGTATCTTTTAGAAATTCATTATATATTTGATAAGAGTCGCAACAGAAAGCATCAACCAGCTTTATAACAAGAGGGTCCGGAGTTGATACATTTTCAGCGTATTCTTTTTTTGTTTTTCTTAATGATTTTTTTATATCGCCTGTCTTAATGTGACTATTCTTGATACTTTTAATTAATGAAGTCAGGGCGGAGCGATATTCTTTAATGACGCAAATGGCGGATTCTTTGTTATTTTTAAAATTAAGGCGGGTATTTTTGATGAAATTTTCGATTTCTGGAATTTGCTCTTTTATGGTTTTGATAAATATGTCTGCTTTCACATTTTGAGAGAGGTGATTCTTGCGCTCATCGAGCTCGGTAATGTGTTTTATAATATTATGCAGGTTGTTGTTTTGAGTTGTGAGTTCCTGGCGAGATGGATATTTCTTATCGGAAAAGTTAATTTTACATTCTCTTCTGATTTGTAAAACCTTATTTTTTCCATCAATATGTATTTGATATAAATTAAAAGCGGAACTTATCAGATTAATTTCTTCGGTTGCATAAATTCGGCGGCCTAGACTAAGAATAAGCTTGCTTAAGGCCTGGTCACCTTCTTTAGAAACAAGCTCCGTGAACATTTTTTCCAGATCGCCCAGAGAGTCGCAAATGGTTTTTACATTATTAGGCGTTTGGGTGCTGAGGTTTATTTCTTGATTTACATCCGTGAATTTTGGATATTCTAGTTTTTTGATGGCAGTTAAAATCTTTCCATCTGGCGTGTTAGTTCCAGATTGTGAATTTATGACTTTATCAAAAAACATTGGCTGGGCTTGTGTTGCCCGGTTATTTTGTGACAAGGAATCCAGATTTATAGATCGCCCTGTTACATTGTTAGAGTCGGTGTTGTAATTTGTTAAATTGTTATTTGAAGCGGATTTTAAAATTTCACTCATAGTTGATCATATTAATTAAAAATAAAACTATCTCGTTGTTTGATGATGGAAGCGGTATATTAATCAGTAAAGATTGATGATGCAAAATTGTTACTGATTAAATTTTTTTGAAAAAACAAATCTACCGCTGCCATGACTATTGGCCGAAAATAATTTCGAATTTCCCGCGCACTTGGAATGCTGCATCTTATTTAATAGATTCTGCTAATTTTTTGGTGGCTTGGTAAAATCTTGGGGGATTTGAAAAATAAACCATCCCGGTTAAAAAGTCGTGATAAATAGAGAAAACGCCAAGTGACATGATTTGTGCAAGGTTGATGGCAAAACGATCAGATTTGCCGGTTTTATCTATATGAGATTTGTATTCATTTATTGCATTGGTAAATGACTTTTTAACGTCTCCAGTTTTGTAGTGCGTGTTTTGCATGCTTTTGACGAAAGAAATCGCTTCATTTAGAGTGTTTCTATATTTTTCTATATCGGCGATTTTAGGTTGGGTGAGTTTATTATCTAGATATCTTAAATAAGAAAAGAGAGGTTCTAAAATATTTTTTTCGGTGTTTGTATTTTTGTATTGCGTAATTAATCCGCAATAATCTCGACGGTTGTTTTCTGGTACCAGTGGCAATTTCTTTTGTTGATCATAAATTTCATTTTTTATAATCAAATCGACCTGATCTTTAAGTTGCGTTAATGATTCTAGATGCAACAAGGCAGTGTCTGGGAGATGGAGCTTTACTTCTGATTGAATTTGAATTTCCTCGATTTTTGTTAATGCCTTATTTTTATGCTCAATAAATTTGCTCAGCAAATCCATTGACGTTCTCATTAGCTCTCTTGCTTTTGTATCGTGCTTGAACTTGCTCGTAGAAGAATTTTCTGTTTCTATTTTTTCAGACAAAATTTCTTCTTTATTTATTAAGGTTAGACCTGAAAAAATAGTTAAAAAATTAGGAAGATGTGTATTGATAATTTTGACGGTTTTAGCGCAATCGTCGTTAGATGGTGTTTCGGAAATAGGTGGAAAAGTAAAATTTACAATTAAATTTTTGAATTGCTTTATGGCTGGCTCGGAGCGGCGGATATTTTCCTGATTACATAACGTATTATTGATTTTTATCGATTTAGGTTGAATAGTTTGCTGGACAATCCCCGTTTTTTTGGGGTCAACTTGAACATCGTCGTTGGTGTTCTGGTTGATGTGAGGCAGCGGAGTAACTTGGTTGTCAGGGGAGAGATACTGCTGGTATGAAGAGGAATTATGAATTGATGTCATATTTAATGCATGTACCGATATAAAGAGAAGTCAAAAAATATCCTGACAGGCAGGAGCGAGTACTCATACATCTTCGATGCGGAAAAACATTAACGGTTATTTATAAATTTGATCTGAAAAGTCGTTGATAAAGCGGCATTTGAGTAACATCCTGAACGGATTGGTTCCCGTTCAGGATATATGATATTTATTCGTCGCAGGATGTTTATTCAATTGCATGGAGTTTGTAGTGCGCCAGCAATTGAATAGCTAAATGAAATTTAAAGATCTTTGGAGAGGTTTATGAATTTCATAGGTCTGGAGTAAGAGACAAAATCACTTAATGACCCGGTGGCAAGCAAAAATGAAAGCAGTGCGGCGGTTTGAGCGAAACGAATAGTCCATTCATGACGTGGTGCTCCATTATTCAAATATAACTTGTAATTTATAAGTGAGGTTTCAAATTCTAGTTTGATATCTTTAGTTGAAAGATGGAGCCGCTTTAGCTCGTCGATAGCCTTATTCAGATTTTCTTTATAAGCTCTGAGCTTTTCAAGCAGCTCTCCACGACTAAGGCTAGAGAAATCTGGAAAATACGGTTTCAAGGCTGTGGGTAATTCAGTCAAAGTGGAATTGTGAGTGTAATATGAGATGCAGGAGGAAAATTCTACTTGTAATCGAATTAAACAATCCTTTATCGAAATAAAATCATTTGGAAGATGAAGATTCCAATATGAATTCATTTTCTCAATTCTGCTTTTCAAGTTGTTTTCCGCGAGGATGTGACGTCGAAGAAATTTGAGCGCGGTTTGGTATAGATCGTAAGCAGGGGTCAATTTTTTAGGTGCGTTTTGAGTTTCTATTTTGTTATGTAAAAACAGTTCTTGAAAGGCCTTAATTTTTTCATTATCTAGTGTTTTTCGGATAATTTCTGCATTATCAAACTGCTCCTGGCGGAGTAGTTTGTTTTCAGTATTTGACTGGACTGGATTTTGACTGGATTGAATAGAGCCAAGTATTTCATTGAAATTGATGAAATTAAAAATGGGTGTGTCTTTTTCAAATTTATTACTGTGAGTATATTCAAGCTCGGGGAATTTTGTGAATTCAGCGATAAACTTGTTCAGATCAAGTGACTGTTGGAGATGTGTATTGACAACGCTTACGTTTTTATTGGGTGAGATAGGAGGCGGTTCAGTTTGAATACTGTTTTTAGATTCAATTGTAGTCTTAAATTTATTGCCGGGATGAAGTAGTGGGTCGTTAAAATTCGATTCCGGAAAGGTTTCAGTTTTAAACTCAATTGAGTTGGAAGAAGAATCGCTTGCTTTTTCGTTAAATGGCTTTGGTTGAATAAATTGAGTGTGGTGGGCGGTTGAATTTTTAGGATTTTCAATCTGTTGAACAGACGGGTTTTGACCAACGGGATATGATATTTCCTGGTTAATTTGATAAATATTCGTCGTCGACGACGATGGGGAAATACTCTGGAAGGAGGAATTCTTTGACATAGTTTTAGAGAATTTTAAATGATGAAAACTAGGCGTTGCATCATGACAGACGTCGGACGCACAAAGCTCCATTTTTTTTACAGTGAAATGTGAGCTACCGCTTGCCGAAAGTAATGAAAGAAGTTGCGACGCGCGTACGCGTAACACGAGTGCTGAGTAACACGCTGGACGAGTTAGTTCCGTCCTGATGTAAGCAAACTGGGGTGCCATCGAGGTTCCTTGGCGGGATGGCACATTGAGCAGACAGGCTGAGCAATAAAAAATGACGAGCGCTAGGACAGCTCAAGGGATAATTTGATAAATTCTATCCGCTTTGAATACTCGGTTGAATATTTCAAATAATTTTGATGGGTCACCACACAGCCAAGAATAATCAACTGGGAAAATTTAATGACGTCTGGATTTCTATTTTTTTTAGGTATCTTTAGATATTTATGTAATTCTTTTTTTAAAGCTACTTTAAAACTGCCTGAATGAATTTTCAGTTTTTTGATTTTCGAAAGTGCCTTTGTGATGGAGCGTTCTCGGACCATGTTATTTTTTAGATCGTAAAGAGCGGTTGCTTCGTCGCCAGATTTTCTGTATTTAAAAAAAACATCGGAATTGGGAATAGTATTTTCAGAAATATTGCTGGGTTGAATAGGTTCGCTTGATAGATATAGGTAATAATATGTATTGTATTCGAAATTTATATGGTCAATCAACGCTTTGGCAGCCTTTAATCCTCCTTCTATTTGGGCTAGAGAGGGTAGCGGTTCGATCGATTCAATAAAATCTATCTCATGTTCGTGCAGAATATTTTCAATCTGATTTTTCCCGGCAAGGAAATGCCGGTAAAGCTTGGTTGATGCCTCGAGTAAATGATGATCTGCTTCTGAAAGCTCGGAAAAAAGAGGCGCGCCAAATTTAAGGTTTCCTGCTTCAGGATTATTTTTATCCAGGCCGAAATATTCAATAAAACTTGTTTCTAGATAAGGAATTGAATTTTCGAGAATTTCAGTATCGATTTCGTTGATGGATAAATCTAATGATGGAAAAATAAATTGGTTAAAAGCAGTGGGGAAATCCGGGGGGAGCGTCGTAAAAGATGTTGCGACATTATATTCCGGAATTTCACATGAAACATTGCTGGAATTTAGTGGGGTTGTTGCTGTGATCTGGGGGTGATGATGGATCTGATTATCGAGTTTATTGTCGAAATCAAATTTTGAAGATTGATTGCTATTTATATCGGAAGATGTCAGTGAGAATGAAACCTTGCGACGGGGCGAGTTTGGATTTATGCGAGGGCTGAACATATGATATAAATAAAAAAAGATTATGAAAAAAACAATCGGATGCATAGCTCATGACAAGGTGACAAATACAGTACGCTATCGGTTGGGTAAAGGCATCTGAATGGGTGTTCTTCAGTTAATTTTATCAATTATGTCGCCTGTTAAATTAATTCACATATTTCCAAATTTTGGCCAGCTTAAATAAAATGCAAAATTTGTGTCGTAGAGGATAAGTCATATTATTCACGACACGGTATTAAAAACCTGTTTAGTCTAACCTGACAAATCGCCATGGAGAAATGACCTTGTTTACACGGCTTGCGTAACGTCAGCGGTTAATTGGTTCCAACCTGGATTCATTGTTGTGCTATTTCCGGCGCGCCTGGCGCGCCTATTACCCAGAACGATATGCGGCATGACTATGTGACATGAGGCTTGGCACGGTATGCCTTCAGGACAGCTGCCACAAGTCTCGAACCTAACACAGGCACTCCAGGATGTGTGATGCACCGAAGTTTGCCACGATGATTTTTAGAAGAATTGCTCTTTAGTTGCCCAACCCGCGCATCCTCTTTGCCCAGATATAGCTTGCGTGCTGTCGGCACATCGGGCGTCATGGCTGCTAGCTAAACCCGTCGCGGAATAACCCGGTCAGGACGCATGCATCGTTAAGAGCGGCTAGATACGATGGAATAACTTAGGTATTTCATACCACCGGGGTTGCTTCGGAACAATGCAGGAATGGCGAGAACGCTATAAATATCATTAGTGAAAGAATTTGTTACGAGACGATAAATTCAATTTATGCGTTTTGGGAAATAAATGAGTAAATCGGTCGTCAATTTCTAGGAATTTTCTGAGAGAAAAATCCCGTTGCTTAAATAAAAAATGACTGCCGACGTGTGATGAAGTATTTTTTTGATATGAGATATCTGCTATCTGGCTTATATTAAAAGGACTCCGCCTATTATTGAGATAACTGTGGGTGTTGCTTATATTGGAATGGATTGGTTTTATCTTCCTAATTTACTAAGACTGGTTGAGACGCTAGTAGTCATGCTGCATTTAATATGGGACGTAAATCGTTACAAATAATGAGATGTGATGGGCTTCGCTTTTTTCTGGATCAATGTTTGAATTTGGGTTGTCAATGCTTGAGGTAAGTTCCGAGTCTGCTGGAGTCTGTTATTTAATCAGGTTCTATGAAGCGATATTTTCCGGGAAGAGACGCTGGAGATGGTTTGAGTTTGAAATAATGCTGATTATTGTTTTTGATATCACTTTTGGTCAGCCCGCCAGCATGCGTTTGTTGTCTGTTGTCAAGCAGCTGGATCTCATGATTTAAAAATATTTTCGATGTCTGTAATTTATTCAGAGTGAAATCATGTTTGAGAGAAATTATGGAAAGAAAAAAATTGCAGTCATGTTAACGGGGTCGTTGAATAAATATGATTATGAATATGCGCGTTGTACACAATCACTTCAGTTTTTACTCGAGGATTGGGCGGTATCGTATTTCGCGGTATTGCGTGAGGAATTTGCGCAGCCGGATGTGCTAACAGGTCTTAGGGCTGCCATTCGAGGTATCGAGATAATTATCGTTCCAGCCATTGAAACAGAAATAGCATTGAGAAATTTATCCGCTTTGCCGATAGACTCCGCACTGCTGGTGATGTGGCATGAAATAGCCTATGGCGCGGAGAAAATACCTGATTTATTGCAGTATGAATGGGTCATGCGCACGCGTTACGACATATTTTTTCATCATCAGTATCTTCCAGAATTAAATGGTAACGATCGTGATATTTGGCTACCTGGACAAATGAGCTGGTCGGGTTCGAATGACATGATTTGTGTGGGTGCACCAAAAGAATTTTTGCAGTATGCACAAACTTTTCAGCGAATAAAATATATTGTCGCGGTAGAAGGTATCGTTGTGCCAGAAGCAGTATTGGCGAGATCGCTCGCGCTTGCCGAATTGCGTGAAAAACGGCTGGAAATGCGCTTTATTATTTATTGCGCTGCCTTGCATTCACAAATGAGCGATAACCAGTTGCGCATACTGGCGGATCGTGACCCAAGCCTGTCGGCATATAAAACAGGTAGGCCGGAAGATACGACTGAAGCGCGAAAAAACTACATTGAAATGATTAGGGCGATAACGGGACGGGATGCACTTTTTCCATTGCATGAAACGGAACATGCGGGGTTTAATTTTTATCCAGTCGAAATTGACGTTCGTGATGGCAGTGGTTTTCGCTGGCTAGGGTTGCATGGGCACTTGAACCGGCCATTAAACCAGCTCGCAGTGGGTATTTCATTTCGAATTAATTATTTTGTAGTGGGCTGGAATTTATCTAGCTTGACTGTTCTGGTAGAGGGTATACCCGTCTTACTCGAAATCAGCTCAATGGATTCTTTTGGTCGCCTGCTGGTTTTTGGCCGGTTTAATCATGTGCCGTTGCGTCGCCCGTGGAGCAAGATCGGCTTTTCATCAAAGCATCTGGTAGTGCCGTCGTCCCTGGATGGGAGCCATGAAGATCATCGAGCGCTCTCCGTTGCGATAAGCGATTTTCGGGTGATTGAATTACTGGCAGGGGAGCTGCAGAGGGTTGCCGATACGGTCAGCAAACAGCCATTCGGTGAAAATGATGCAGATGAAAAAATCGCCTCATCGTGCGATAAAGGATATTAACAATGCCGGGCAAAAATCAGGACATTGAACAAATGTTTTAAAGATAATCCGGATGGAAAATTAATCTGTTGTACCGTTGCTGGTTAAACATGAAGGACTGTGTTGGCGACGGAGATATACATAGGTTTGTATCATTAAGTTCGTTAATGAGGATGAGATGTTAAATATCGTTATTACAATGGCTGGAAGTGGGAATAATTTTACAAAAGAAGGCTATGCTACTCCTAAGCCACTGATTCCGCTAAAGGGTATTCCGATGATACGTGTCGTGATTAATAACTTACGTCCGGCATGTGAACATCAGTTTATTTTTATTTGTCAGAAAGCCGATGTTGAGCAATATGGCCTGGCAGAAAAGCTCGAACAGTGGGCTCCTGGCTGTCGTGTGATTGGTATTGATGGGTTAATGGAAGGTGCCGCATGTGCGGTGCTGGCTGCAAGAGAATTTATTACGCCCGCTGAACCATTGATGATTGCAAATGGCGATCAATATGTTGATGTCGACATTAACGATTATCTGGCGGATATGTCGAAGGATGGCCGGGATGGCATGATTATGACGATAACCTCTAGCCAGCCAAAATGGCAATTTTTCTGTTCGATGTCGGAAAATATCGTGACGAACGTCACTGAAAAACAGATTGTTCCCGCTGAGGCTGCGGTGGGCATCTATAATTTTCGCAAGGGAGGCGATTTTATCAAGGCTGTCACCTCGATGATTAAAAGAAAACATAAAGCGCATGGTGAATATTATGTTGCGCTGGCTTATAACGAGATGATCCGGAAAGGTGCGCGGATTGGGATTCACAATATTGGCCAGGAAGCGGCTGGCATGTATGGGCTGGGTATTCCAGAAGAACTGGATTTATTTTTATCGCTTCCTGTTTGCTCGCGGGCGCTGGAGAACATGAAATGGGCGTGATTTTAACGAGATCTTGCTAATGGTTTGCATAATTCGTGCAGTGCGAATGAGGTTCGCACTGGCGCACTGGGATAGAGAGCTTAGTCAAGAGAGGTTTTAGGCAAAAACCCTTCAAAGTGAGTTTCGCAGTTAAGTACCGGAACGATAATAGAGTCACCGCGCTCGAAGATAAAAGTCGAATTTATATGATTTTCAATGTAGGGAGGATTGAGGCTTTCTGAAAAAAGCCGATCTGGAATAACTTCTATGTGATTGATGGTTAAATTAATTTTAAACTCTTCGGCGATCATCTCGATCAGAGTTTTTCCATGCTCTTCCGTAATTCCAAGATTATTTTCGGCTAGCTCCGGAAATTTCTCATTGAGTCGCCTACGGAAATCATTGACATAATCTTCACGAGATTTCTGCAAGGTGCCTGAGTTTTTAAAAAGGCAGATTAGATGCTCGACTATCGATATGATCAGGCAATTATTTTTTGTTTTCCCTGATTCGTGGGTTCCGCCATTATTGGTAAAATGAGTCAATCCTTTTTTTGCAAAAATTTCAATGGTTTTTTCCCGCGAGAAAGCAATGGATGAGGCCTGCATCTCTCCAATTGAGGCCTCTTTCTGGCTAATTTCCAGGACTTTCTGGAATAACTCGTCATCCCCCGGTATTCGGCGTAGGGATCAACGGGTACATAACTTAGGCTATCAGAAATATCATCTTTGTTAAAAGACGATGAGTTTTCGCTGATTTCTGCCAAAATTTGTGAATTTTGCAGCTGTATGATTTTTTCTTTTAATTTCTCATGTGAAAACTGCAGCATGGCATTCTCTTCATGAAAAAGATCGTCTGGAATTTCTTTATTTTGATCGAAAGCATATTCCATGAGCAAGCTTAATTCGTTTTCGCTGAAATTGAATTTTTCTGTTTCTTGCGTATTTTCCAGCAGGCTTTTGATTATGCCGAATTTAAGTGCTGCTTGATTGCTTTTGGATAATTCTTCTGTATTATTGGATTTGATAGCATTTTTTTGAGCCGAATGGCTGTATGCTATGTAATTGGGCGTGGAAATGTCATTGATTTGACAGGGGTAATTGAGAGCGGACTCAGAGCCAGGTGTGGTGATGAATACCTTTTTGCCACCGAGCTTGCCATTTTCGAGGTTGGCGCGCTTATTCAAAGCGTTTGTTACTTTATTAATAGCGACGCTTGCTCTTAATGTTCCTGAATCTAATAACATGATTGATATGAATCTAAAAAATAATCGTTTATAAGCTGTTAAGTTTGAAAGCAGTAAAGATAGTGAAATCTCGCCGCAGGTACAGTCTGAGTAACAATCGAGAGGAAATGGTTCATTGTTTAGTGCGGGGTGGCGGGATGGCAGGGCGCGATTTTTGCCATGTGAGCCTCGCGCTACCTTTAGTCTTTCGCTTCTTCGCGCAGCGTCTGGGTGACTAACGCACGCAGCCAGCGGTTGGCATCGTTGTATTCGAAGTTTTCATGCCAGTGTGCGCTCACCGTAATCTCAGGCGCTTTGACTGGCAACTCGTAAATGGAAAAGGCCTCGCTGCGGTTTAACGCGGGCGCGACGCGCCGGGGGACGGTAACGATCCAGTCAGTGCGCGCGAGAATATCCGGCACTACCGTGAAATGCGGCACGCGCAGCACGATCTTGCGCTGGATATCGTGTTCGATGAAATGATCCTCGACTTGCTGATGTCCGCTTTCGCCCGATGTGACCAGCACGTGTGAGAGCGCAAGAAACTGGCTGAGCGATAGCTTGCGGCCATGCAGCCCGGCGCGCCAGCGCGTCATACAAACGTAGTCCTCGCGTAACAGCGAGGTGAAATGGGTCGTGCGTTTGAGGCTGGGCAGATTGCCGATCGCCAGGTCGATCTGGCCGCTGCGCAGCGCTTCCTGAACGCTGGCCAATGGCAGCGACAGCACATCCAGCTTGATGCCAGGCGCGCTCAGCGCTAACTGGTCGCAGAGCCTGGGTAAAAAGATCAGCGTGCCGATATCGGACATGGCCAGGCGAAACGTGCGCTCGCTGTGTGCGGCGTCGAACGGCGAGGCGAAGCGCAACACGTCTTGCGCCGATGCCATGGATTGCCGCACGGCTTCGCGCATCGCCATGGCACTTGAGGTGGGCACCATTTCGTTGCCGGAACGCACGAAAAGCGGATCGTTGAACATCGCGCGCAGCCGCCCAAGCGCATAGCTGACGGCGGGTTGCGATAATCCGAGACGCCGGCCCGCAAGTGTCAGGCTGTTTTCTTCAAGGATGGCGTGAAATACGCGCAGCAGGTTCAGATCAATTCGAAGGTCATCCGGCATGGTGGGCGGTTCATCTGTAGGGACGAGGGGGCATCAGGGCGGGTGGGCGAAGTGTTACAGGCTGGTTTTTGCTGATTTATCCGGTCATGTCTTGTGAATCATCTTATGGTGTATTCCGTTTTTGATCTCCAGACTATGCGCCTGCTCTCGCCGCAGGGCTCAATCCTGATTCAGTCATCTATCTGAAAATACATAATGTGTGTGATTACCCAACCCGATATTTGACTTTTACAGTAATAAAACCTCGTTTTTAAATGTTCTCCAGCCTGTTCCGGTTGAACGAGGATGATACGATTCCGACTTTCCTTTGGGAGCGAGCATGGTGTTGAAATACGATCGAAGCATTGGCGAATCCTGCCTGCGTGAAAGCCGGATTTTTCCGATGGTGCCGCACAAAAGCCGTCGCGCCGATGTTCCGCCCGAAGGGTTATCTGGAAACTGCCCTGTGTGTGGTGTATCGGCCGTGTTCAATGGCTTCACGGATAACGAGCGTGAATCGGGGGCTTGTTCCAGTTGCGGCTCCAGTAACCGCCAGCGCCAGATTGCCACTGTCGTGCGCGCCGTGTATCAGCTTCCTGCGTCCGGTCCGCTGTGCTTCGGTGAGAAAGAATTCTCGATCTATAACACCGAGTCCGGGGGGCCACTGCACAGTGCACTCAAAAATGAGCACGCTTACGTTTTCTCGGAATATTTTGGCACTGACGTGCCGAGGGGCTCGGAGGTACAGGGCATCCGGAATGAAGACTTGCAGGATTTGACCTTCGACAATGCCTCTTTCGATCTGGTCATTTCAAGCGATGTTCTGGAGCATATGCCGCGGCCCTATGATGCGCACCGTGAGATTTATCGTGTCCTGAAGCCGGGCGGCCGTCACATTTTCACCGTGCCTTTTTACGCATGGGAAGCGCTGGACGAACGCCGTGCGGTGCAAACCGGCGATAACGTCGAGTACTTCGGCGAAAAGCTGTACCACGGTGATCCGGTCAGGCCTGGCGAAGGGATTCTCGTCTGGACGATATTTGGCCTTGAGATGCTCGTTGAACTGAGCCGCATGGGTTTTATTGTTTCTTACTGGAATCTGCAGGATTTATCCGCAGGCATTATCGGCCCATGGTCGATTGTGTTTGAGGCGAGACGTCCTGCCAAACCGTAAAGACTGGCGTGAGTTAGCAGCCTGTCGAGCGTCGGTGCAATGGGTGCAATGGGTGCAATGGGTGCAATGGATGCGGCGACGCTTGACAGGCTGTCTTGCGGCTTCAGGAGGCCAGTTCGTGTTTGCTGCGAAACAGCAGCCCGTCGGTGAGCCAGACGGCCAGTAGTGTTGCGCCCATCAAAGGAAACACGATGCCGAGCAAAACGAGGCCCGTTTTCCAGCCGCGCATCGGCGGCGGCGCCCGCTCACGCGAGGGCGCACCCAACGAGCGCCGTGGCCGGCGTATCCACCACATCACGCAACCGGTGATGGCCATGGCAGCCAGCCCTAACGAAATCGCCGCACACAATATCTGATTGGCGAGGCCGAAATAACGGCCCATATGCAGCGATGTGCCGTAGGACACAGCCTGGGATACCACGCCATAGTCGCTGTAGCGAATGTCTTTGAGCACCGCACCGCTGTACTGGTCGATATAGATCGTGCGTTCGATTTTCGGATCGGCAGGGAAATACGACACCGTATAGACCCCGCTGGGCGATGTCGGCAGCGCAATGTTGTAGCCGCTCTTGACGCCGAGCGATGCCACCAATGCCACGAGGCGCTGAAGCGATAGTGCTTGCATACCGCCAGGTTCGGTGGATTCAGGCACTTTGACGTTGCCGACCGCCCATGGTGTGAGGGGCAGTGGCAGGTCGTCCATGACCATGCCTGGCATGGCTTCCGTCTCCGCCTTCGCCTCGGCCTTCGCTTGGGACGCGTCGGGCACGGCAGGCGCGGCAGGCGCGGCAGGCGCGGCAGGCATATCCCCGGCGTGCGCCGCGTGATCCCCCGGCAGTGCGGAGCGCAACGGCAAGCCACCCCATGAACCCGCGGGCGCACCCAGATTCGCACTGGTGGCAAGCGCCTTGAACTGCTTGCCCCACGACCCAGTCCAGGGCAGGCCGCTCAGCACGAACGCCAGTGCGCCGAGTGCGAGCCAGATGCCCATGACCGCATGCAGGTTTTTCCACAGCGCTCGCCCTCTTAACGCGAAACGCGGCCACAAGGCGGCCCGTGCCGTGGTTTTCTCACGCGGCCACCAGAGCGCGATGCCTGTGCCGAGCATCACCAGGGTCCAGCATGCGGCGAGCTCCATGAGCAACTCGCCCGGCTTGCCCAGCAGCAGCTTGCGGTGCAGCATGCGGTCCACCTGCATGAAGCGGTTCTCGACACTCAGCGTGCCCAGAACCTCGCCACTGTAGGGGTTCACATAAACACTCTGTTTGGCGCCATCCGCGAGCCGGAAAACGAACTCGACACTGCGATTGGGCGCGGTTTCAATGGGTGCGGTCACCGCGACCGCATTGGCCGGCATCGCGGTGCGGGCTTTGGCCAGCAAGACATCACGGCTGAGTTGCGGTTGGGCTTGCGCTTCGACGATGAGCCGATGGGGGTAAAGCAGCGGTTCGATTTGCGGCTGGAAGCAGTACAGTGTGCCGGTGATTGCCAGGATCAGCAGAAACGGCATCACAAAAAGGCCTGCGTAGAAGTGCCAGCGCCATAACGTCCGATAGCCAGCACTTGCGGCACTGACCGGTGAGGCGGCACGTTGAGCAGTCGTAGTGGTCATTCAATCCTTCCTTGTCAATCCATTGATCTTTCGTTTCGGGCAGCCTTGCGTTGCGCTGGGGCTCAACAACGCTTGTTCTCTGATGACAGATATCGCGGCGCTTACATACGAAGCCTTGCTTCGACGTAAAACGTGCGGCCCGGATACGGGTGGTAGACGAAGTAACGTTCATCGAACAGGTTGTCGACGCCCACGCCGATTTCACTGAGCTTCGTTGGTTTGAAGGTGAATTTGGCATCGGCCACGAGATACGAACTGGTGCCGCCGAATACATCCGGATTCGTATCCACATTGGTCAGCGTGTTGTATTGACGGCCTGAATAGCGCGCGGCGAGCGTCATCGCTGAACGTGCGTCGATGTGATAAGTCGCGGCGGCGCTGACGCGCCACAACGGGATGCGATAAAAATACTTGCCGACGCTGGCGGGGTTTTGCGCATTGGCGATGATCTTCGACTGCGTATAAGCCACGCTTGCCAGCAGGTCGAGCCCACGCACGAACACGTCTTGCCCCTGATAGCTGGTCTCGACACCACGTGAGCGTACCTTGCCGATGTTCTGGAAGTTCGTCACGTTCGGAATCACCGTTGTATCGGTCTGGCTGAGAATCGTGTTCTTGACGTCGTCCTGAAACAGCGAGAAACGGAACAGCCCGTTCCAGTGCGCCCATTCGGCGCTCAGTTCTTTTGACAGGGCGTCTTCAGGCTTCAGGTTGGGATTGTTGTTGATGATCGACGAACCGTTGATTTTTCCCTGAAACAGCTCGCTGACCGTGGCAAAGCGATACGCCCGGCCAATCGAGGCGCGCAAGGTCAGATCATCGGTGACATCGAACGATAGCGAGGCCTTCGGCGAGAAGTGGTTCTGGCTCACATTGGCCAGCGGCACGGTCGTTGCGGCGATGGCCTGCGAACCGTCATAGGCTCGCCAGTCCTCGTAGCGCACTCCGTAGACGAACTTCCAGCGCGGCAGGAAGTGCCATGCGTCCTGCGCGTATACCGCCTGTGTTTGCGTCTTGCCCTTGAACGAGTTGGCAAACGCCGTGGCCGCTCCATCGCGCCAGTTCAGCGTGTTGTAGCTTTCGTTATCGAGAAAGTAGTTGTCGTAGTGATAGCCAAAGCTGAGCCAGTGGCTCGCCAGCCCAGCCTGGGGCGAAGCTGGCGTGTATGTGGTTTTAAGATCCAGCGTTTTCCAGCCTGTGCCATTACCGAAAATCACCGTGCCCGCGCCGTTGCCTGGCACGCCTGAGTTCGCGGTGCGCGCCACGTTATTGCTGACGTCGTAATACGACGCGATGGCCTCGCCGTTCCAGCCCGTTGCATTGCGCGTTTTCAGCGAGACACCGTACAGCCAGTTTTCGCTCTGTCCAAGGCCTGGCGCGAGCGCGGCAGCCGGAATCGTGTATTCGTAGCCTCCGATGCTGACCTTGCCGCTATAGACAGGATTGCCGTTCGCATCGCGCAAAAACGTCGAGGTTGGACTGTTATAGGTCTGGTGCCAGTAGCCGAGCGTGAAACCGGCCTGGAGTGTTGGCGTGAAGTCGTACTGCAGTTTCAGCTTGAACTGGTCCTGGACCGTATGTTCGATACCCTCGCCGTTCACGCCAAGCACGGCCGTTGGCACGTTATTCGGATTGTTGTAGAGATAGGCCCCGGTGACGGGGGTGTCGCCTGCTGTCGCGGGTTTGCTGGATTTCGTGAGCGTGGCGAACTGTAACGGCTGGCTCGTGTTCTCCAGATGATTCACGTCGAGCCGATACGAAAACTTGCCGATCCGGTCGCCAATCGACGCACTCGCTTCAGTGCCGCTGAAATTCTGGTTCACGCCAAACAGGCTGAAATGCTGCGTGAACGCTTTTACGTTGGCTTGCGCTTCGAACTTCTTCGGCATGCGGGTGCTGATCAGCACGGTCGCGCCGAGCGAGTTGCCTGGATACAGCGCGGAAAACGGCCCGTAGATAACGTCGACCTGCTGGATCTCATCTGGCGCGACCATCGACCAGCGCGGCGCAAACGAGTAGTTATTGCCAAGCAGATTGCTCAGCAGCAGGCCGTCGGCATAAACCAGCCCGCGAGCGCTTTGCGCATTGCTGGTGCCACGCACGGCGATGATCGAATTCAGATCGCCGATGAAACGTTTGCGCACGGCAAGGTTCGGCATGTACTTCAACACGTCTTCGGTGTTGGTGACGTTCCAGTTTTCAAACTGCTTGCGGGTGACGGTTTCGACGGAGGCTGGGAGATTGGGGTCGACAGCGGGCTGTACTGCGCCTCCATTGCCGCTTGCCGCAGCGTTGACCGTGACCGTGGGCAGCATGGTGCTGGTGGTGGCGTCGTTTGCATGCGCGAGCGATGGAACGAGTGACTGAATAATAGAGAGCGGTAACACGCTGAGTGTGACGCGATGGGTGCGGCGATGCGCATTAGCGCGGGCGATAAGACCCAGCTTGTCCCATGTGAAGTTGAACATGAACATTTCCTTGATGCGTAGGACGAACGACCGCGCACGCAGTGATTCAGCGCGTTTGACACAGCGATCGGAAGTAATGGCGCTCAGGAAATGGCGGGGGGATCTCTTGGGCGCCCGGACGGAAAGGCACCGAGCGGGGTGAAGCGCGTGGAAAGCGCGATTGGCGCGGCATGAGCGATCACGAACATCACGACCGGCACGAATGACGCAACGCCTGGCATCGCAACATGATGTTTAAAGAGATGGCAATAACCGCAAGCGCCGAAAGCATCGTCATGGCCCAGGTGAACCGGTGCCGGGCTGGCTTGAGCCCGTTGCGCGATGTTTGGCGTGCTCTGGATACCTCGGGGTTGAAGCACCGAGCACAGTTCCGCGACGGGTTCGTTCGTGCGGACTGACGCCCGCATGTGGCTCACAACCGGAGCGAAAACGATCAACCACATGGCGATCAGGCCAAGCCATGCGGTCATCCGGTTCATCCGGTTGTACGGGCGGAATATCATGATAAAAAGCTTAAAAAGACGCGCGGCAGTTTAGCATTCCGCATGAATAGTTTCCAGTGTCGTGGTGTTGGGGCTTGTCGTAGTCCCGTCGGACGATGTGTTACCGGGTAGCCCGAAAAATAATTCAGGCGAATCTATCGAATCATTCATGGTTTGCCATGAGAAAGCGGGCGGTACCCCGGTCAGCTGGATTTTAGGAGGTGTAAAAGATGCAAGGGATGCAACGTGAGGTAGTGGTGATTGATGCGGTTCGAACGGCAGTAGGCAAGTTCGGTGGGTGCCTGAAAAACTTTACGCCGACGGAACTTGGCGCTGCCGTCGTGCGAGCCTTATTGGCACGCAGCGGCGTGACAGGCGATCAGGTCGGGCATGTGATTTTTGGCAATGTGATAGCAACAGAGCCCAAAGATAGCTACCTCGCGCGCGTTGCGGCAATACAGGGCGGTATTTCAGCCGCGACACCTGCGCTGACCGTGAACCGGTTGTGTGGCTCGGGCCTGCAGGCGATTGTTTCCGCGGCTCAGGCCATCATTCTGGGTGATGCGGACGTCACGATCGGCGGTGGCGCCGAGAGCATGAGCCGTGCGCCGTATCTTGCGCCGGAGATACGCTTCGGCGTGAGAATGGGCAACTCGTCCCTGGTCGACATGATGGCTGGCGTATTGAGCGACCCTTTCCATGGGGTGCATATGGGCGTCACGGCAGAGAACGTCGCCAGAAGATTCGCTATCAGCCGGGAAGACCAGGACAGGTTGGCCCTTGAGTCTCATCGCCGTGCTGCACACGCTATTTCGGCAGGGTATTTTCGCCAGCAAATCGTGCCGTTAATCAGCACGATCAGCACGGTTAAAGGCCAGCAGATTGAAATCGACACCGATGAGCATGTCAGAACCGATCTGACCATGCATGAACTCAGTGCCTTGCGTCCTGTTTTTTTACGGGATGAAGGTACGGTTACCGCAGGGAATTCATCGGGGCTTAACGATGCTGCGGCCGCTGTGCTTTTGATGGAGCGCACGCTAGCCCAGCAGAGCGGGTTCACTCCGCTGGCTCGCCTCGTGTCCTACGCTCATGCCGGTGTCGACCCCCTGTATATGGGGATCGGGCCGGTCCCTGCTACGCAGATCGCACTAAGGCGTGCCGGCCTGACGATCGGGGACATCGACGTCGTTGAGGCGAATGAGGCATTTGCCGCTCAAGCTTGCGCGGTGACGCAGGAACTGCAGCTAGATCCGGCCAGGGTGAATCCCAATGGTTCCGGCATTTCGCTCGGCCATCCGCTTGGCGCAACTGGGGCGATCGTCACCGTCAAGGCGGTCTACGAACTCCAGCGGACGGGCGGGCGTTATGCGCTGGTCACGATGTGTATTGGAGGCGGGCAGGGTATTGCCGCCATTTTCGAGAACCTGGGTTGAGCTTGCCGGGTTGAACCTGTTGAGCTGAGCCTGGCCGTCAGCGCTGGCACAACGGTGAAACGGTGAAACGGTGAAGTGGTGAAGTGGTGAAGCGGCGAAGCGGTGACAAGAGCTCGATGCGGGTTCCTTAATGTTTAATGTGTGGCCCGTTGATCCGCGAGCGCGAAACCATGCCGTAAAGCGTCGGCCGCGAACCAAAGCGTCTGGTTGGCCGCATCGACTACGCCGAGCGCGCTAGCGAAGCCATGCATCTGGCCCGGCCATCGGATCAGGGTGACGGGCACGCCAGCCTGGGCGAGCCGTAACCCATACAACTCTGCTTCGTCGCGGAGTATGTCGTATTCGGCGGTGATGACGGTGGCGGGTGCAATGCCGGTGAGATCTGTCGTGGCGAGTGGGCTTGCAAGTGCTGCAGCGCGGTCGGCGCCATGGTCGAAATACTGGTTCTTGTACCAGCGCATCATGTCCGCCGTGAGTAAGTAGCCGTTACCGAATGCCTCATACGAGGGATGTTCGGTCGCACAGTCAACCACAGGGTACAGGAGCAACTGATGCGCGATCTGGACCTCGGTCCCGCGCATCTGTTGCGCCACGACGGCGGCCAGGTTGCCACCTGCACTATCGCCGGCCAGGGCGATCAGCGCATCGCGCGCGCCAAGCTTGTGCGCATTCAGGGCGGCCCATCGGACGGCCTCACAGGCATCGTGTGCCGCAGCGGGAAAACGCGCTTCGGGGGCGAGCCGATAGTCAACTGAAAGCACCAGCGTGCCTGCACGTTGCGCAAGACAGCGGCACAGGTTCGCATGCGTATCGATGCTACACACGACAAAACCCCCACCGTGGAAGAAAACGGTCAGTGGGAACGGCCCTTCGCCATCCGGCCGGTACAGCCGCGCCAGGCGTTCGCCATGGGGTGTCGGGATGTGCCAGTCTTCTTCTACTGCAACCGGATCTCCATCGGCGAAGGTGCCGGAAGTCACCATTTCACGGCAGGCAGAAGCGGTCAACTGGCTGAAATCGACTGCGGGTGTGAGAGGCAGTGCGTCAAGCATGGCTTTCGCCTGAGGATCGAGTGTCATTTGAAATCCTGTGTTTTCCTGTGTTTTCCTGTGTTTATCAGGTGCATGCGCGGATCAGGTAAACCCGCTCGGTTGTTTTCCCCTATGTCGCAGAGAAGGCTTGATAGAAATGGATAGTAAGCATTGCAGTGTAATGGCGAGCCTGTCGCATCGTCCACTTGGATGATGGGACACACGCAGGAAAAGATAAAGCTTGGCTCTTCAGTGAATCTCCCGATAGCGTCGTCCAGATTGATTCGTATGCTTGCTAGTGAAGCAGGATCAAATGGATCTTATGGAGGATGGCAAGTGCTGATGGCGACGAGGTTGGCTTTGCAAGAGAGCCTGGCATTAAGAGAGCAGGCGGGTGACGGTATCGCTGAGTTTAGCGAATTGATGGCACGGATCTATCAAGGGCCGATGGAGCCGACGCCGTGGGCCAGTGCTCTCGAAATGATCCGGCACAAGTTGCGTGCGAATTACGTCACGCTAGTCTTGCGCGCCGCGGCAAGCGACCGCCGTGCGCCGATTTCGGTGCACGCATCGGAGTTCGGCCCGGTCGTGCCCAATGAAGCGTCATACAACGATTATTACTATTCACTGGACCCCTTCGTTGGGCTTCCAGCGGATCGCGTAGTGACAGCTGACGAAGTATTTGGCGATACCGGCTGGTTATCGAGCGAGTTCTATAAGCAATTTTTAAAGCCTTCTGACGTGCGCTACATCCTCGGTGCAGATTTGCGTACCCAGTCCGGTGTCGAATGCCGTTTTCGCATCTGCCGCAGCCACGCGGAGACGCAGTTCACGGCGCAGGACAAGGCGGTCTGTACCTTGCTGCTCCCCCATCTGAAGCGCGCGGTCGAACTGCATTCACGGCTTGATAGCGTGGAGGTCGAACGTTCCATGTACGCGAATGCCATCAACCGCATGCAGGTAGGCGCAATCACACTCGACAAGGATGGCTCGATCATTAATGCGAACAGTGTCGCAAACGAAATTCTGTCGCAAACCAATGGGCTATGCATTGCGCGAGGCAAAGTGGAAGCCATGAACGCCCATGAAAACCGGACGTTGCAACGGCTGATCCGGCATGCCGTGATGGGTCATCAAGGCATGGCTGCGGCCATTGTCGAGGCGATGCCGATCACACGTAGTCGTGACAAGCCACGCCTTGGTTTGCTGGTGCGCTCGATTCTGTTATCGGATTGGGCCGAAGATAACAAGCGCAGTCCAGCTGTCGCGCTTTTCTTGCGTGATCCCGAGCGCAAGCCGCAAGGGGCGCAAGAGATCATCCGCAAGCTGTTCGATCTCACCCCCGCCGAAGCGTCGCTCGCGCTGTTGTTGACGAATGGACTCACACTCGATGAGGCGGCTGAAGAGTCGGGGATTAGCAAAAATACGGTGCGCACTCATCTTCGATCGATTTTTTCGAAAACGGGTGTCACCAGGCAGGCCACGTTAGTCTGCATTTTGCTCGGTAGTGTGGTGCCTTTGGGATAAACGCGCTGCCTGCGTGCTGGCAGGTAACGATGGCCAGCGGGTGGCCAGCGGGTGGCCAGCGGTGGCCAACAATGGCTTAGCTGGCTTCAGCCGTGCGTTTCTGTGATAGCACGATTAGTGCGCCGTTGCGGTCCTCCAGTACGGCCCGATATTCATGAGGCCCGGCATGCACCGGAACCCTAACCGACGCTCCTGCCTTAACCATGCGCTCCAGCGATGAGTACAAATCCTCATCCTCGTCGACCCTTAGCGTGAGCGCTGTGTTTTCGACGATCTGCTCATCTTTTGACACTAGCGCGATTGTTATCGCGCCGCCGTCGATGGCGCAATAACGATCGCCGTCCCGAAACTTGATGCTGAGCCCTAGACCTTCTACAAACAATGGCAGGCTTGCGTCGATATCGTCAACCGGATACAGCAGCATCGAGACTTTCATTTTGTTTTTCCTCTGTGACTGATTTGTCTGATCCAGATTGCGCAAATCATGTTGCGATCGTAATCGTACCTTGACCCGCGCGCCCAGTCTGACTGGATGAGATCGTCAGTGGTTGTGAACGGTCCAGCACGTCTGGTCACGAAATTGACTGCGTTACTCCAAATAGACGATGCGAGCTTCTACGTGCGCACCGACACTTTCGTCCATGGGCAGTCATGGGCGCCTGAATTCATCAGGCGTGTGATGGAAGAGTCCGGTTAAATATTCACGGAGACCTACATAATGAAATTTTCTCTGATCTACGAAGCGCAAACCGTGGATGCAACGCGAGCGGGTGACCATCGAGTGTTCAAGGAGACGGTGGAACAGGCTCTTCTCGCTGAACAGATGGGATTCGACACCATCTGGTGCGTCGAACATACCTCGCTCACCAACTATGCGCACATGAGCGCGCCAGAGACTTTCCTCGCCTACCTGGCTGGCCGCACGACTCGCATTGGACTCGGCCATGGTGTGATTTGCCTGCCTCCCGCCATGAACCATCCGATCAAGGTGGCGGAGCGTATTGCCTTGCTCGACATCCTGTCGCAAGGCCGCGTGCATTTCGGGGTTGGCAAAGGTGGCAGCCAGCAGGAGGCGGGTGCGTTCGGCTATGAGCTGGACAAGCTGCAGCCGATGATCGACGAGTCAATGTATCTGGTGCCGAAGATGTTTGTGCAGGATGAAATTGAGCATGATGGCACCTACATCAAGATTCCCAAGCGCTCCATTCATCCGAAGCCCTATCAAGATCCTCATCCTCCCATGTATCTTGCCTGCACCAACTCCGACGCGCTTACCCGCGCAGGCCAGAGAGGTATGGGCGCACTCGTGCTCGGTTTTGGCGGCCCCGATGAGGTTGCCAAAAAGAACCGTTTGTATCGGGAGGCATGGGCCAACCGCAAAGCGGAAGATCAGGTGGGCTATCGGCCGACCGAGCATTTTGCCGCGTTGTGCCCGGCCATGGTGATGAAAGACGGGCAGCAGGCCCGAAAAATTGGCATTCGCGGTCAACGCTATTTCATGGAATCGCTCGCGTACTGGTACACCGGTGGCGAGCGTCCCGATCCATCGAAGTGGGGCGACGACATGATGCAGGCCGGGAATGGCGAGCAGGTGATTCGGTCACGTTTCGCGTCCGAGGAAGTGATCGTCGATTTCAGCGATCCAGCGTTGTCGATGATGAACCCCAATCACGCGTATGGCACGGTTGATGACTGTATCGGATATGTGGAGCGTTTGCGCGAGGCCGGTGTCGACGAAGTGCTATTCCTTTGCCAGATGGGCACGGTTCCGCAAGAAGCACAGCTCGAGACGATCCGGAATATCGGCGAACACGTGATCCCGGTTTTCAACTGCGAGAAGCAACACGAACAACGCGAGCAACGCGAATGTGCTTGACGCGTGATCACGCTTTCTTGCCGGGGTGGCACATCTCCGGCCGCACGGATCGTTGACACCCGTACCCATAACCCAGGAGCGGCACAGGCCGCCCAACAGGAGACAGTCGTGCATCGAGATAACAGTTCCGATGCTCTTGCCGCCACGCTGATCGCTCGTGCGCAGGAGCTGGCGCCGGTCCTCGCGCAGCGCGCGGTACAGGCGGAGGCACAAGGGCGCATCCCGGACGAAACGATCGCTGAGATGCAGGCAGCGGGTTTCTTCAAGGTTTTGCAGCCAAGGCGCTACGGTGGCTACGAACTCGATCCACAAACCTTTTTCGACATCCAGATTGCGCTTGCGCGCGGTTGTATGTCGACGGCCTGGATCTATGGCGTTATCGGTGTCCATAACTGGCAGCTCGCGCTATTCGATGGCCAGGCCCAGGAAGAGGTGTGGGGCAATGAAGTATCGACGCTCATTGCTTCCTCCTATATGCCCGTGGGCCGGGTAAGCCCCGTAGAAGGAGGCTTCCGGCTGTCCGGTCACTGGAAGTTTTCGAGCGGCATCGAGCTCTGCGAATGGGTGTACCTCGGTGCGCTGGTGACTCCCGTTAAGGCAGGCGGGGCGCCAGAATATCGAACCTTCCTTCTGCCCAAACACGATTACACGGTTGTACACGATTGGGATGTGCTCGGGCTGCGCGCGACGGGCAGTCACGACATCGTTGTCGACGATGTATTCGTGCCGGCTTACCGAACGCACAAAGCGCTCGACGGCATGATGGGCACAAGCCCTGGCCTTGCACTGAACGACGCTGTGATTTTTCATCTTCCCTTCGCTCAAATTTTCGTGCGCGCGGTATGCACGTCTTGCATCGGCGCGTTGCAGGGCGCTATTGATGATTTCACCTCGTATGCGGCCACGCGGGTTAGCGCGAACAGTGGCGTCAGGACAACCGATGATCCCGGTGCGCAAAGCGCCTGTGCGAGTGCGGCAGTTGCGATTGATGAGATGCAGGTGATCCTCAAGCGCAACTTCGCCGAACTGCTTGCCGCCGCTCATGATGGCCGTGCGGTTTCGATTGAGCGCCGCGTGCACTTCCGCTACCAGGCCGCACAAGTGGCCGAGCGTTGTGCCCAGGCTGCGAATTCTCTGCTGCGTTATTCGGGCGGCAATGGGATTTATCAACGCAACCCGCTTGTGCGCCGTTTCCTTGATTTGCATGCGGCCCGCGCGCATTACGCCAATAACCTCGACCGCTTTGGCCAGAATCTCGGGGCCGTCATGCTCGGTCGGGAGAACACCGATTTCTTCATCTGAAGGGGCGGCCATGAGTGACACCAAAATGCAGCGGCATGTCTTCGACATCGTTGTCGTGGGCTCCGGTGCTGGCGGCATGCTAGCCGCGTGCCGCGCTGCTGATCGTGGGCTGTCGGTTGTTGTCATCGAGAAAACCGGGTGGTACGGCGGAACATCGGCGATCTCAGGAGGCTCGATCTGGATTCCATGCAACCACCATATTGCCGCGTTGGGTTCGAGCGATTCGCGCGCGGCAGCACGCACGTATCTTGACGCGTGCACAGCAGGCATGACGCCCGAAGACAAGATCGATGCCTATCTTGACCAGGCCCCCGAGATGCTGCGCTATCTGGAAGCGAGAACGCCGGTGCGCTATCAGGCCTTGCCGTCGTACGCCGACTACTTTCAGAAGCTGCCGGGTGCCATGCCCGGTTACCGGACACTCGATCCGCTGCCGTTTGACGGCACGTTGCTGGGTGACGAGCTGAGACACTTGCGTCCACCGTCGCCAGGCACGCTGATCGGCGGACGTATCGCGGTGACTTCGAAAGAAGCGCACCAAATGTTTTCACGGAGTTCGGGGTATATCCGGCTCGTGTTGGGTCAGTTCGGGCGTTACTGGTTCGACTGGAGCATGCGCGTGCGTTCGCCGCGAGACCGGCGTCTGACGCTGGGTAATGCGCTGGCAGGCGGTTTGCGTTGGGCGCTGTTTGAGCGTGGCGTGCAGCTCTGGCTTGAGACCCCGATGCATCACCTGCTTGAAACGGACGGCCGCGTCACGGGCGTGCAGGTGCTGCGTGCCGGCCAGCTGTTGAACGTGTCGGCACGGCACGGCGTGATTCTCGCGGCAGGAGGGTTTGAGCGTAACCAGTCGATGCGGGAGCGCTATCTACCGCACCCGACCAGCGCCAAATGGAGTGCTGCGTCCCCCGCCAATACGGGCGATGCCATCGCCGAAGGTGAACGGCTCGGTGGTGCACTCGCGTTAATGGAGCATGTTTGGGGGGCGCCAACCATCGACGTTGCCGGCGAAGAAAAGCAACGCGCGCTGTTTGTCGAGCGCAGTTTCCCTGGTTGCGTGGTGGTCAATGCCCGAGGGCATCGTTTTGTTAACGAAGCCGCACCGTATTCGGAATTTGTGCGCGCCATGTATCGGGACCATGCCGGTGAAGGCGCGAGTGTGCCGGTATGGATGGTGTTCGATTCACGCTTTCGTCAAAAGTATCCCTGTGGACCCATCATGCCCGCCTCAATGAGGCCCGATGCGTTTATCCCCAGGCGGTTCCGGGACGTGCTGGTTCGGGCGGACACGATCAAGGCGCTTGCTGCACGAATCAAGGTTGACGAGGCGGGGCTGAGTGGCACCCTGCGCAACATGGCGCGGTATGCGGTGACAGGGATCGACGAGGAGTTTGGCAAGGGCGATAACGTGTTCGATACCTACTACGGTGACCCCGGGGTGAAGCCGAATCCCTGCCTGGCCGCGATTGATCAGGCGCCGTTCTATGCGGTCCGTATTGACGCGGGTGATATCGGCACGAAAGGCGGGCTCGTCACAGATGCACAAGCGCGGGTCTTGCGCGGAAATGGCGCTCCGGTTGAAGGTCTCTATGCGATTGGTAACACCAGCGCGTCAATGATGGGCACAAGCTATCCTGGCGCCGGCTCGGTCATTGGGCCCGCGATGACTTTTGGTTTCATCGCCGCCAATCATATTGCGCAGCAGGCTGCTGCTGGATCGAGTCGGGCTGCGCAGCACTTATCGAGAGAACTTGAAGGAGTCACACCATGACCGACGGATCCATCCATCCCTTGCATGCGGACATGTTGCTCGCCATGCGGCGCCTCGCCCGCTCCGTGGCCGTGATCAGTTGCAGTCATGCAGGCCGGCGCTATTCGATGTCGGCTACGGCGGTGGATGCCTTGTCGACCGAGCCGCCATCGCTCCTGATCTGCATTAACCGCACGGCATCGCTCTATGCCCCACTCGACGCCGGGGCTGATTTTTGCGTGAACGTGCTGTCCGCGCGCCATCGGGGTATAGCGATAGATTGCAGTGGCCGCCTGAAAGGCGAGGCGCGTTTTACTACCGGTAACTGGCAGACATCTGTTCATGGCGTGCCCTATCTTCATGATGCGCAGGCAAGTCTTGTCTGTGCCCAGGACGGACGTTTCGTGTACGGCACCCATACCGTTTTTATTGGGCGGCTCACGGAAGTGCTGGTGAGCGGCGAGGTTGACCCACTGGTCTATGTCAATGGAGCCTACACAACCGCTCGGGCACTGGTAAGCCATGCGGCAGCATGACACGCACGCACACGGTTCAGGCACGGTTCAGGCACGGTTCAGGTACGGTTCAAACACGGTTCAAATCCAGAATGGAACAAAAAATGACTGGCAAGCTCGATGGCAAGATCGCAATCGTCACTGGCGCGGCAAGTGGCGTTGGCAAGGCTGATGCCCTACTGTTCGCACGCGAAGGTGCGCGGGTGGTCCTGACCGATGTGAACGAAGAGGATGGTCGTGAGCTAGCCCGCGAGATTGGGCGTGCCGCGTATTTTGTGCGTCACGACATCGCCTCGGAGGCGAACTGGGATGACGTCCTTGGCACGACGCAAAAGCAATACGGCGCACCGGATATCCTCGTCAACAATGCCGCGATCCTCATTGCCAGCAACATCGAGGAAGGCTCGCTCGCTGACTGGCAACGCACGCTGCGCGTCAACGCGGACGGCTACTTCCTGGGTTGCCGCGCTGCCGTACGGGCCATGAAGGCAAAAGGCGGCGCGATCGTCAACATGTCGTCGGCCGCGGCGCTCGGCGGCATGGGCATGTTTTGCGCGTACTCGGCGAGTAAAGGGGCGGTGACGGCCATGACGCGTTCGATCGCAGCCTATTGCAAACAGCAAGGCTATCGGATCCGCTGCAACTCGATTCATCCAGACGGGATTTTTACACCGATGACCGCACAGTATTTCGGTGCTGCGGAAGAGACACGACGCCTGCTTGAACAGGGTATTGATCCGCAAGGCCGCCTGGCGCTAGCGGAAGACGTAGCAAACCTTGTGTTGTTCCTCGCCTGTGACGAGTCGCGCTTCATCAATGGCAGCGAGTACCGGATCGACAATGGGCAACTCATCATGGGCGCAGCCTGAGGCGCACGGTGCACAGTAATGGATGAGGTGCGTTTTCATCGGTTGACCGTCATGAGCGTGATTGAGGAAAGCACCGATGCCTACTCTTTCATGTTCGACGTGCCGCCCGAACTGGAACCCGAATTTGCTTACCAGCCTGGGCAGTTCCTCACGTTACGCGTGCCTTGCGCTGAGACCCAGGTGCAGCGCTGCTATTCATTGTCGAGCGCACCCGGTGTCGATGCAGCACTCAAGATCACCGTTAAACGTGTCCGCGATGGCCGGGCTTCGAACTGGTTATGCGATTGCCTGAAAGAAGGCGAGGTGATCGAGGTCATGCCCCCTGCGGGCGTGTTCACGCCACGCTCGCTTGATGGCGATCTGCTGCTGTTTGCAGGAGGCAGCGGGATCACGCCGATCTTGTCGATTATCAAATCAGCACTGGTCTATGGCCGTGGCATACAGACCTTGATCTACGCCAACCGGGACGAAAGCAGTGTGATCTTTCTCGCCGAATTGCGGCAACTGGTGCAGCGGCATCCGGGACGGTTGCGCCTCATTCACTGGCTCGACAGCATCCAGGGCATACCGCAGCAACGGCATCTGGAAGAACTGGCTCGTCCCTGGAGCCAGCAGGAGACCTTTATTTGTGGCCCCGCGCGCTTCATGGAACACGCGCTGGGTGCGATGGCCGGGCTGGGCTTGCCTCGGGCGCGGATACATGTGGAACGGTTCGCCTCGTTGCCCGATGCGATTGATTTGCCGCCCGCAAGCGATGTCGGCCAGGGTGCGTCGGAGCCTGGCGCTGCGGAAAAAAAGGGGGCGGCGATAGAGACCGTGCTTGACGGCACCACGTTCCAGTTCGAGAGCCTGCCCGGGGAGACCTTGCTCGAAGCCATGCTGCGAACGGGTTTACGCGCGCCGAATTCATGCCGCATGGGACAGTGCGGCGCCTGCATGTGCCGGGTTGAAACAGGTCGCGTTGCGCTTGATCGCAACCCGCTCCTTGATGATGAGGAACGCGCTGCAGGCTGGACCCTCGCGTGCTGCGCGAGGCCCGAGAGTGCCGCGCTGCGAGTGGTTTTTCCCGACTGAGCCGTTTGAGCCGTTTTGTGCCCGCGGCGCGAAAGGCATTTTTTTGTGCCCTCTGGATCATGACACTCAACACCATTCTGACCACCCCTGCGCTTATCGCACAAGCCGCCGAGCGTTACGGTACGCATCTGGCGATCGACTCCGGCGATGCTAGCCTGACCTATACGGAACTCGACGACGCACGCGTCGAGGTTGCCCGTGCCTTGCTTGCCTGCGGCATAGAGGCCGGAGATCGGGTTGCGATCTGGGCACCGAATTTACCGGAGTGGATCGTGACGGCGTTGGCGATCCATAGCGTCGGCGCAGTACTAGTGCCCGTCAATACGCGGATGAAGGGCATGGAGGCGGGCGGCATTCTGCATGACAGCGGCGCGCGCCTGCTATTTTGCTGCGAGACATTCCTCGGCGAGTCCTATCCCGCGATGCTGGCGCCACACCGGCCTGTCACGCTCGAACGGATTGTCCTGTTCGACAGCACAGCCCGTGCCCACCCACATGACGAAAACTGGCCGGCGTTTCTCGCACGCGCCGCGCAAGTGCCGGTTGACCAGGTTCGTGAGCGCGAAACGCAGGTAACGCCAGATACCGTGATGGACCTGATGTTTACCTCGGGGACCACAGGCCGGCCCAAAGGGGTGATGACGACACATGGGCAAAATCTTCGGGCTGCGCGTGACTGGGCCCGCATCGTGGGAATTCGTGAGGATGACCGCTATCTGATCGTCAATCCGTTCTTCCATACCTTTGGCTACAAGGCTGGCTGGCTTGCCGCGTTTGTCAGCGGTGCGACCGTGTTGCCGCATCCCGTGTTCCGGCCAGAGCAGGTACTGCAACGCATCGCCAAAGAGCGGGTGTCGGTTTTGCCTGGGCCACCGACACTCTATTACGCGTTGCTCGACACGCCTGAGCGTGCCGGGCTTGATCTTTCTTCATTGAGGATCGCGGTGACAGGTGCCGCCGCAATCGCGCCGACCCTGATCGAACGGATGCGCGCTGAACTAGGATTCGATACGGTGCTCACGGGCTACGGACTGACAGAATCATGCGGCTTCGCAACCTTGTGTCGTCATGGCGATGATGCGCAAACCGTTGCCTATACCTCAGGCAGGCCGATGCCCGATGTTGAAATCCGCATTTCAGCGCCAGGCGGCGAGTTACTTCTTCCGGATGAAATAGGCGAGATCTGGGTGCGCGGCTACAACGTGATGCGCGGTTATTTCAGGCAGCCGGAGGCGACGCGTGAGGCCATCGACCGTGACGGCTGGTTGCACACGGGTGACCTCGGCTGCGTCGATCACCGTGGCAACTTGCACATCACCGACCGTATTAAAGACCTGTTTATTGTCGGCGGGTTTAACTGCTACCCCGCTGAGATCGAACATCTGTTTGCTGCACATCCGGCGATTGCGCAAGTGGCCCTGGTGGGTGTGCCGGATCAGCGGCTGGGTGAAGTCGGCCACGCTTATGTGGTGCTCAGACCGGGTGCACAGGCCAACGCGGAAGAGCTGAATCAATGGGCACGCCGCAACATGGCGAACTACAAGGTGCCGCGTCATTTCACGTTTGTCGAGCAATTGCCGACGAGCGCGGCCGGCAAAGTGCTCAAGTTCCATCTACGGGCCACGGCAGCGTCCTGAATTTTCTAAAATCTCCTGAATCTCCACAGATTCCTCATCCCAACAGACGATGTGCCTTGTGCCTCGCATCTGCAGAATCCTTTCATTGAAAACGAATTCTTCAGGAGGCCGGCATGATTGATGTCTGTGCACTCGGTTATGTCGTCGTGCAGGCATCAAGCGTTGAGGCTTGGCGCCGTTACGCGGCAGAAGTGCTTGGAATGCAAACCCAGGATGCCCGAGGCGGTGCGCTCTATCTCAAGATGGACGAACGTGATTTCCGCTATCTGATCGTTCCTGGAGACCGCGACTGCTATCTGGCATCGGGTTGGGAACTGGCCGATGCCGCCGCGTTTGCTATGGCGTGTGCGACGTTTCGGCGCGAAGGGATCGAGCTGATGCGCGGCACGCTTGAAGAAATAGCGAACCGCCGCGTACAGGAGATGGCCTGGTGCGTTGACCCGTCGGGTAACCGGCATGAACTGTACTGGGGCATGCGTTGCGATTTCAGGCGTTTCGTCTCACCTGTCGGCGTGCCGATTTTTGTCACGGGCGCGATGGGGCTCGGCCATACCGTGCTGCCTGCGCCACAGTTTGATGCAACCGATGCGTTTGTACGAGACGTACTGGGCTTTAAGCTGTCAGACATTTTTCGTGTTCGCTTCACCGATGATCCCGCTGAGCCGGAGAAGCGCATTCACTTCATGCACTGCCGCAATGCGCGGCACCACAGCCTTGCAATCTTTGAAATGGCGGTTCCTTCCGGCTGTGTGCACGTGATGGCCGAGGTCGATTCGATGGACGAGGTAGGCCGTGCGCTTGATCGCGCCGCAGCGTTTGACGTGAAGCTGTCGGCAACACTGGGCCGGCATTGCAACGACCAGATGATCTCGTTCTACATGAAAACGCCTGGCGGTTTCGATTTCGAATATGGCTTTGGCGGGTTGACTGTTGACTGGTTGCAGCACGCGGTGTTCGAGGCGACGAAGGTCAGTATGTGGGGCCACGATTTCAGCATTGGATACCGCTAAGGCCTGACGATGAAGCGACTCGACAAACGAATGACAGCGCGCGACGTGATCGCGCAACTTGCCGACGGCATGACAATCGGCATTGGCGGTTGGGGGCCGAGGCGCAAGCCGATGGCACTCGTGCGTGAAATAGCCCGCTCGGCTTTGAAGGATCTGACTATCGTCGCCTATGGCGGTCCTGATGTTGGGTTGCTGTGTGCTGCCGGAAAAGTACGCAAGGTCGTGTTCGGCTTCGTGTCGCTCGATGTGATTGCACTTGAGCCTCACTTTCGCCGCGCGCGTGAGCAAGGCCGCATCGACGTCTTCGAGCTCGATGAGGGCATGCTGCAGCTTGGCCTGCGCGCCGCAGCCGCGCGTCTTCCTTTTCTTCCTACGCGCGTGGGTCTGGGCACGAGTCTCATGAATCATGCGCCCCATCTGCGAACCATTACGTCGCCCTATGACGACGGCGAAACGTTACTAGCGATGCCTGCAATCAAGCTGGACGCAGCCCTGTTGCACGTCAATGCGGCGGATCATCGTGGCAATACGCGCATTGATGGTCCCGATCCGTTTTTCGATGCATGGTTCGCGCGTGCCGCGCAGCATTGCTATGTCACGACTGAAACGCTCAGCCCGTCGCTTGCCAGTGACGATCTCGAACTGGCGCGCCGCAGCCCTTTTGAGCGCTCACTCGTCACCGGAGTGGTGCACGCACCGGGCGGTGCGCATCCGACTTCCTGCGCGCCTGTGTATGGCTGGGATTTGCCGTGCCTGCGTGTCTACGCGGCAAGCGCGGAAGACGCTTTGCAAACTTCCGCGTACCTACGCGAGATCGTCGGTCACAGTGAGCCGCATTACCTCGAAAAGATAGGTGGTCTGTCTCATGTAACGGCTTTGCCGTTGCCTGTTCTCTAGTTCTTTAATTCTTTGATTCTTTGATTTTGTAAAGGAGCGCCCGTGAGCGATTCTCCCGGTTATTCCCTCGCGGAAATGATGATCGTCGCGGCTGCGCAGGGCTGGCGTGCCGATGGCGAAGTGCTGGCGACGGGCATTGGGACGGGCCCACGGCTTGCGGCCGGTCTCGCACGGCTCGCTTACAACGACGCGCTCATGTTGACCGATGGTGAAGCCTGGCTTGTCGAAGAGCCGGTTCCGCCAGGTCCGCGAGAGGCAGGCTATCGCGTCAAGGCAAGCGGCTGGATGACTTATGAGCGGGTGTTCGATTGCCTGTGGCAGGGCCACCGGCATGCGCTCGTGATGCCTACCCAGATTGACCGTTTTGGCCAGACCAATATCTCCTGGCTTGGCGATGACCCCGCGCGACCTAAAACCCAATTGTTGGGCGTGCGTGGTTTTCCGGGCAACAGCATGCATCACGCCAATTCGTTTTTTGTTTCCGGGCACAGCAAACGCATCTTCGTTGCAGGAGAGGTCGATATGGTTTGCAGCATGGGTTACAACCCGGGACGCCGTCTGCCGGGAACGAAGACCTTTATTGATTTGCGCCGCATTGTCACAGATCTTTGCGTGATGGATTTTGGCGGTCCGGATCATGCCGTGCGTGTTGCTTCCCTGCATCCAGGTGTGAGCTTCGACGAGGTGCAGGATGCCACCGGGTTTCCGCTGGCCGCTAGCCCTGATCTAGACACGACGCCGCCGCCTGTTGCCGGGGAACTGCAAATCATCCGTGCGCTTGATCCGCACAATCTGCGCGCGTCCATCGTGCGTGGCAATCCGGCACCTCGCCACTGAGGTTCGAGATGCAAACTAATCAGGCTCAGGACTCGGGACAAGTGGTTGCCTATTCTGTCGAGAACCGTGTCGCTACGATCACGATGAATCGTCCCAGTTATCACAATGCGCAGAATTCAAAGATGACTTATGCGCTTGATGAAGCTTTTCAGCGCGCGTCGCATGATGATGCTGTCAAAGTGATTGTTCTAGCCGGTGCCGGCAAGCATTTCTCAGCGGGGCACGATATTGGCACGCCAGAACGCGACATCAATGAGTCGTTTGAAAGGACGTCTCTCTGGTACGACCATGTTGGCAAGGACGGCGGCGAGTTTCTTTACGTCCGCGAGCAGGAGGTCTATCTCGGCATGTGCCGCAGGTGGCGCGAGCTGCCGAAACCCACCATCGCTATGGTTCAGGGTGCGTGCATTGCCGGTGGGCTCATGCTTGCGTGGGTGTGCGATCTGATCGTCGCAGCGGATGACGCATTTTTCGCCGATCCAGTTGTGCGCATGGGTATTCCTGGCGTGGAGTATTTCGCTCATGCCTACGAGCTGAATCCGCGTATTGCGAAAGAATTTCTGTTTCTGGGCGAGCGGATGTCGGCGGCGCGTGCGTATGAGATGGGCATGGTGAATCGCGTTGTGCCACGAGATAGCCTTGTCGAGACGAGCTACGCGATGGCGGCGAAGATCGCTGAGATGCCGAGGCTGGGTTTGGCCTTGACCAAACAGGCGCTCAATCATGTCGAAGAGCTGCAGGGCAAGCGGGCTGCAATGGATGCCGCATTTGCATGGCATCACTTTGCCCATGCGCATAACGAGCTGGTAAGTGGTGACCGGCTAGGCGGGTACGACGCGCGTGCGATGGCGAATTCGCAGCGTGAGCCGGAGCCTGCTGGGGTTCCTCAAGCCTCGGCTGGAGAGGCGGCATGAGTCATCTCGTTCATACCGAACTCTGTGATTTACTGGGTTGCCGCTATCCGATTGTCCAGACGGCGATGGGCTGGGTGGCTGATGCCCAGCTCGTTGCGGCGACCTGCAATGCCGGGGGCTTTGGTTTTCTTGCGGGCGCGACACTTGCACCCGAGCATGCCGAGGCCGAGATCCTGCGTGTCAAAGCGCTGACGGACCAGCCGTTTGGCATCAATTTTCATATGTTTCAGCCGAACGCTGAGCAGATAGTCGATCTGGCTATCGAACACGGGCTACGCGCGGTGAGCTACGGACGCGGGCCGAAGGCAAAAACCATTCGCAACCTCAAGGACGCCGGCGTGCTGTGCATGCCAACCGTTGGCGCGCCCAAACACGCGCTCAAGGCTGTCGAGCTCGGTGCGGATCTTGTCACTGTTCAGGGTTCCGAAGGAGGGGGACATACCGGCTCGATGCCAACTACGCTACTGCTGCCTCGCGTGCTCGATCTTGTCAACGTGCCGGTGGTGGCTGCGGGCGGCTTTTTCGATGGCCGGGGTCTTGCCGCAGCGCTGGGCTACGGTGCGGCAGGCATAGCGATGGGTACGCGTTTTCTGATGACGTCCCAGTCTCCCGTGCCTTCTGCGACGCTAGCGCGATACGTTGCAGTGACCGATCCAGCCTTGATCCGGGTATCCGATGCACTGGACGGATTACCGCAACGGATGATCGATAACCCCTATCTGCTGCGGCTTGAACGTTTTGGGCCGCTACGCCGCACGCTGTTCGCGCTGAGCACGGCCAACACGTGGCGTCGTGAAAGCGGTCTGGGTATACGCCCGATGCTTGCCATGGCGCTGCGGGCGTTGCGCGAGCACGGCTATACCGCCAGCCAGACGTTGATGGCAACCAATGCGCCTTTTCTGATCCAGCGCGCGATCGTTGCAGGTCGCCCCGACGAGGGCATCCTTCCAAGCGGCCAGGCCGCAGCGATGATCGGCGCGATCGAATCCTGTGAAGAACTGATTGCACGGATGGTGGCCGATGCCACCGTGCGTCTTGAGATGCTGGGCGTGCCACATCGGGCCTGCGCCGTGCAGGCAGCCTGAGGTAAATAGCAGCGAACAGGGAGCAATGAACGTGACGCACAAGACTCAAAAGATGCAGGAGACGTAAAAGATGCAAAAGACTCAGTACCCTGGGCCTGCCGGAGCGCTGCCGTTCCGGATTGAACGGGAAGGCGGCATCGCTGAGGTAGTGATCGATCATCCTCCCGTCAACGCACTGGATGCATCCGGCTGGCACTCGCTCGCTGAAGCGTTCGATGCCATCGGCCGCGACGATAGCGTCCGCGTGATCGTCGTACGCGGTGAAGGACGTGGCTTTTGCGCGGGCGTCGATATCAAGGAGCTGGCTACTTATCCAGAGAGGATCGTCGCTGTCAACGCGGGGAACTATGAAACATTTCGCGCGCTGCATCGCAATCCCAAGCCCGTTATCGCGGCGGTGCACGGTTTTGTTCTGGGCGGTGGCATTGGCCTGTGTGGGGCCGCCGATATCGTTGTTGCATCGGACTGCGCGCGCTTCGGCGTGCCCGAAATAGACCGTGGTGCAATGGGCGGTGGCGCGCATTTGCAACGGATGTTTGGCGTGCAGAAAGTTCGCTCGATGTACTTCACGGGTGACATGATCGGTGCCGCGGAAGCCTGGCGGCTAGGTGCGCTCGAGCGGGTCGTGCCGCTGGCCGATCTGCGTCATGCAGCCCTCACGATCGCACGCCAGATAGCGAACAAGAGCCCCGCTATGGTCCGGCTTGCGAAGGAGGCGCTCAATGGTATCGAGGATGGCGATCTTGAGGATAAGTATCGCTGGGAGCAGGGGTTCACCTTGCAGGCTTACATGACTCAGGATTCGGGCGAGGCACGCGCTGCATTTGTGGAGAAGCGCGACGCGCAGTTCGAACGCTTTGCCGATCCATTAGGGGCTGACGGATGCAACTAATCTATACGGCTCAACAGAACGCATTGCGCGCGGAGATCCGGGCGTGGCTTGCAACGCATGTCCCGCGCGAACAGTTGCCGAGCTTCGATACCGAGAAGGGCTTCGCAGCGCATCGTGCATGGGAGCGCACGCTGCATTCGGGCTGCTGGAGCATGGTGACATGGCCGCGCGAGCTGGGAGGGCGTGGCTGCGACCTGATCGAATGGCTCATCTTCGAAGAGGAATACTGGCGCGCGGATGCGCCGATGCGGGTCAACCAGAACGGTATCTTTCTGCTCGGGCCGACCCTGATGGAGTTTGGGACGGAGGCGCAAAAGGCGCGATTTCTTCCGGCCATGGCGGCGGGCGAGCATATTTGGGCGCAAGGCTGGTCGGAGCCCAACGCGGGCTCGGACATGGCGGCGATTCGCGCTAGCGCGATCCGGATCGGCGACGAATACATTTTGAATGGCCAAAAAATCTGGTCGACTCGAGCGGTATGGGCCGACTGGTTATTCGGACTTTTTCGCAGCGAGCCGCAATCGTTGCGTCACAACGGCCTGACTTTCCTGGTGGTGCCGTTATCGGCGCCGGGTGTGAGCGTGCGGCCGATCCGGCAACTGAACGGTCAGCCCGGCTTTGCCGAGATCTTCTTTGACGACGTCCGGGTTCCACTTGAGAACCGCATCGCGGCCGAGGGCGCGGGCTGGCAGGTGGCGATGGCGACGGCCGGTTTCGAGCGCGGCCTGATGCTTCGCTCACCGGCACGCTTCCAGCGCACCGCCCAGGCGCTGCGTGACCTGTACCTTGCGAACCGTTTCATGGCTGAGCGCGATCCGACGCTGGGTGAGCGGGTCGCCGCAGCATGGATGGATGCACAGGCCTACGCGCTCTCGACTTACGCGACGGTGAGCCGCCTGCAAAAAGGTGGCCACATCGGCGCGGAATCAAGCACGAACAAGGTGTTCTGGTCGGAGCTTGATTTGCGGATGCATTACACCGCACTCGAGATTCTCGGCGCGCAGGCCGAGATCGTCCCTGATTCGCTGGCGCAACACGAGGCGCTCGGCAACTGGCTCGATGGCTTCCTCTTTGCGCAGGCAGGCCCAATCTACGCGGGCACTAATGAGATTCAACGCAATATCGTCGCGGAACGGATGCTGGGCATGCCGCGAACATAACGCTGCATGAGCCGTCATTGGACTAAACGGGAATGCCATGGATTTTGTCTTCAATGAAGAGCAGGAGGCGCTCGCGGAAAGCGTCAAGCGTCTCCTGATGATCGAAATGACGCCGGAGCTGATTCGGGAATTGTGGACCACTCCCAGTGGTCGGTCCGATGCATTGTGGTCCTTGTTTGCCTCGCAGGGGCTGACCGCTGTGTCCGTTGCGGAAGAACACGGAGGCCTTGGCCTTGACGAAACAGACTGGGCGTTGCTGGCCCAGACTTACGGTTATTTCGGTAGCCCGGAGCCGTTGATCGACACGGCCCTGATCGCTGTCGGCGTGCTCAGCGGACTGCCCGCCAGCGCCTGGCGCGATGCGCTTTTGCGCGATATCGCGCAGGGGCGTGCGCGCGTTGCCTTCACGCATCCTGTCAATCCCTACACAGCTGATGTTCACGTCGCGCAGACACTGCTGTGTGAGCATCGCGGTGAACTCTATCGCGTGGCGCCAGGAGACGCCGCATGGCAACCCGTGAGCAGCATTGATCCTTCGAGGCGGCTTTTTACGCTCGATTGGGAACCTGTGCCAGCGGCCCGAATTGCTACGGCTAGCGAAGCGAAGCCGTTGCTCGAGCGCGCGCTGGACCATGGTGCATTCGCGGTTGCGGCGCAGATGCTGGGGCTGACTCAACGACTACTCGACATGGCGCTTGACTACAGCGCGCAACGCAAGCAGTTCGGCCGGGCGATTGGTTCGTACCAGGCGCTCAAGCACCTGCTTGCGGATGTGGCGATTCGTTATGAGTTTGCCCGGCCGGTGGTCGCACGTGCTGCATGCTCGATAGCCGAAGATCATCCGCAACGTGCTGTCTTTGTGTCTCACGCCAAGCTTGCGGCGACGGCTGTCGCGCAACTGGCTGCGCGGCAGGCAATGCAGGTGCATGGCGCGATGGGGTACACGTGGGAGCTCGATTTACAGATTTTCATGAAACGTATCTGGGCGCTGGCGAACAGTTGGGGTGACAGCGCTTTTCACAAAGCCCGGGTGGCCAGCGTGCTGCTCGATCGCCGTGTGCTGGTGGGGCCCGCGCAGACGTTCGCTTTGGAGGAACAGTGAAACAGGCTTATATCGTGGACGCAGTCCGCACGCCAACGGGGCGGCGCAATGGTGGCCTCGCGCATATGCACGCGGCGGACCTAGGCGGGTTCGTGCTTGACATGCTTGTCGGCCGCAATGCGATTCCCTCGAATGAATACGACGATGTGATCTTCGGTTGCGTCGATACGATTGGACCGCTTGCGGGCAATATTGCCCGCAGTTGCTGGCTCGCGGCGGGGCTGCCATTGCAGGTGCCGGGCGTTACCGTCGATCGTCAGTGTGGTTCGTCGCAACAGGCGGTGCATTTCGCCGCCCAGGCCGTGATGAGTGGCGTACAGCATGTGGTGGTTGCGGGTGGCGTGCAGACCATGACTCAAATCCCCATCTCGTCTGCGATGACGGTGGCCGTTCCACTTGGTTTTAGCGATCCGTTTTCTGGCAGCCAGGGTTGGCGGGCGCGTTTTGGCGATGCACCCGTGTCGCAGTTTGTCGCGGCACAGAATATTGCCGATCATTGGAATCTGTCGCGGGAAGCGATGGAAAGCTACGCACTGGAAAGCCATCGGCGCGCGGTGTCGGCCATCGAGGCTGGGCATTTTGCCCGCGAGATCGTTCCGCTCGAAGGCGTGAAGCACGATGAGACGCCGCGTCCCGATACGAGTCTCGCCAAAATGGCGGCACTCGACCCCCTGACGCCGGGCGGCACGCTGAGCGCCGCAGTGGCGAGTCAGACTGGCGATGCAGCTGCGGCGCTCCTGATTGTGTCGGAGGAGGCACTGAGGCGCTACGACCTGACACCTCGTGCACGCATTCATCACATGAGCGTACTCGGTGACGATCCGCTGTGGATGCTCACCGCCCCCATTCCCGCGACGCGAGCGGCGCTTTTTCGCGCCGGGCTCGACATGGATCAGATTGATGTCGCCGAAGTGAATGAGGCATTTGCCTCCGTTGTGCTCGCGTGGTTTGCCGAGACCGGCTTCGCACCTGAAAAAACCAATCCGAACGGCGGGGCTATCGCCCTGGGTCATCCATTGGGCGCTACGGGAGCAAAGCTGATGACGTCGCTACTCCACGAGCTTGAACGAAGCGGTGGCCGATACGGTTTGCAGACGATGTGTGAGGGCGGGGGGCTCGCCAACGTAACCATCATCGAACGCTTGTAAGCGACACGTTATCCACGAGGAAAATCATGGGAATCTGCAACGGACGCGTGGTCATCGTGACAGGCGCGGGCGGTGGCTTGGGGCGTGAGTACGCTTTGGCATTTGCGCGTGATGGTGCGTCATTGCTGGTCAACGATATTCGCCGTGAAGCCGCCGAGGCCGTGTGCCACGAGATTGTGCAAAACGGTGGCCGGGCCCTGGCGAACTCCGATGACATTACGCGCACTGACACGGCTCAGCATATCGTCGACGTAGCTCAAGAAGCTTTTGGCACGGTGCATGTACTCGTCAACAACGCGGGCATTTGCCGGGACCGGATGTTTACCAGCATGACCGGCGATGACTGGGATGAGGTCATGCGCGTGCATTTGCGCGGGCACTTTTGCCTGTCGCAACAGCTCGCCCGCACCTGGCGCGATGCCGCGAAAGCGGGCCAGCCGGTTGATGCCCGCATCATCAATACAACCTCGGGCGCGGGCCTGCAAGGCTCGGTGGGGCAAGCGAATTACGGTGCTGCGAAAGCGGGTATTGCTGCACTGACGCTGATACAGGCGGCTGAGTTACACCGTTACGGTGTTTGTGCCAACGCGTTAGCGCCTGCTGCCCGAACCTCCATGACCGAAGGCGTGTTCGCCGACATGATGCGCAAGCCCGAGGACGGCACGTTCGATTACTTCGATCCTGCCAACGTCGCACCACTCGTTGTCTGGCTCGGCAGTGCGCAATCGGCACACGTGAATGGCCAGGTCTTCGAGGTTGCCGGCGGCATGATTGCGCTCGCCGAAGGATGGCGGACAGGCCCGCAAATCGACCGCGGCGCCCGCTGGGTGCCTGATGAGGTGGGGTCTGCGGTGGCGCAATTGCTGACGCAAAGGCGGCTGGCACAGCCAGTCTATGGAGCGTGATGTGAGAGAGGCCACCTTAACCCACGAGCAGGAGATGATTCGCAATGCCGCGGCTGATGTGCTGGCTGCACGCAGCGCGTCAGCCGATGTCCGGCGCGTACTGGATGGTTCGGCCGGGCAAGACGACGCGCTCTGGAAGACGCTTGCCTGCGAACTGGGATGGAGTGCGCTGGCAATCCCTGAGGCGATGGGCGGGATAGGTCTTGGCGTCGTGGAGCAAGTGCTGCTGATGGAGCAGCTTGGCCGCCGTCTTGCCTGCGTGCCTTATTTCTCGACGGGATGTCTGGCAGCGGCAGCGCTGGCTCAGTGTGACGAGCCGCTCGCTGCAACCTGGCTCGAACGGATCGCGCAAGCAGACGTTCGCGCGACGCTGGCATTGCCGCTCGATATGCCGTTCAGTACGCAGCCGCTCACTGTTTTCGCACACGAAACAGCACAGGGTTTTTCGCTCTCCGGCATCGTCGAGCAAGTGCTTGACGGTGCATGCGCGGATCTATTGCTCGTTCCCGCCACGCTGGTACAGGATGGCCGGAGGACCGCCTTGTTTGCGCTTGAAGCTGCCAGCGTTGAGGGGCTGGGCGTGACCGTGCTTGAAACGCTTGACCGGACACGGCCTCTTGCACGGTTGACGTTTAACGGGGTAGCGGTAAGCGCTGACACATGGCTTGGCGGCAAGGAAGCGCTCAGGATACTTGAGCAAACTGCATGGCGAGGTGCGCTTGCCTTGGCTGCAGAGCAACTGGGAGGGGCTCAGCAATGTCTCGATCTGACGCTTGACTACACCAGTCAGCGCGTGCAGTTCGGACGCACGATCGCCTCTTTTCAAGCTGTCAAGCACCGTTGTGCACAAATGCTGGTGCAGCTCGAAGCCGCGCGCTCGTCTGTCTTCGGTGCGGCGCGGGAGTGGGATGAGGTCGCAGGAATTCCAGGGTCGCCCGTTTCATTATGGTCTGAGGTCGCCGTCGCCAAGGCCGCGGCCAATGAGGCGTATGCGTTTTGCGCCCAGGAAGCGATCCAGTTGCATGGGGGCGTGGGTTTTACGTGGGAGTACGACCCACATCTTTATTTCAAGCGCGCACAGGCATCCAGTGTGTGGTTCGGCTCCACGCCGCAGTTGCTGGACTGGCTCGCGCGTTATGCCCTTGACGGTATTGAACCCGCCTGGTGTTCTGCAACACACAACCCCGCGATGAAAAATATCAACGCTCCGGACGCGCGCTTATCGTTTGCTCGCAGAGGAGCGCCGCTTTGAACAACGAAAAGCAAGAGGCGCTGCGCGCGGAAGTAGCAGGCTGGGTGAAGGCTCATCTGACAGGCGAATTCGCTTGTCTGAAACATCGCGGCTGGCCTGGTGACGAGGACGCGTGGCCAGCCTTGCGTAAAGCCTGGGAGCAAGTGCTCGCGCAGGCGGGCTGGAGCGGAATGGGCTGGCCCCGCGAAATGGGTGGCCGAGGGTTTTCTGTGACCGGGCAGATGATTTTTCATGAGGAGTATGCCCGCGCGGGGGGGCCTGGGCGCATGGGCCACATTGGTGAAGGCCTTCTCGGCCCGACATTGATCGCATGCGGTACCGAAGATCAACGCCAGCGTTTTTTGCCGGGGATTCTCGCCGGTACGCAGTTCTGGTGTCAGGGATATTCCGAACCGGGAGCGGGGTCTGATCTCGCCAGTGTGCGCACGCGGGCCACGCGGGCTGATGACGGTTCATGGCGCGTGGATGGCCAGAAAGTCTGGACGTCACTCGCCCACGAATCCGACTGGATCTTCGTGCTAGCCCGCAGCGACCCGGATTCCCACGGCAGGGACGGCTTATCGTTTCTGCTCATGCCGCTTGAGCAGCCGGGTGTGGAGATTCGCCCCATTCGCCAGTTGAGCGGGGGCGCCGAGTTTAACGAAGTGTTCTTTAACGGCGCGCGCGTTAAAGCGTGCGATCTCGTCGGCGCGCCGGGCGATGGCTGGCGGGTTGCCATGACGCTGCTCGGTTTCGAGCGCGGGCTTTCGACGCTGGGACAGCAGATGCAGTTTGTGCGTGAACTTGAATGGATCATCGACGTTGCACGGGAGACGGGTGCCGTGCGCGATCCTGTGCTGCGCCAGCGCATCGGACGAGCGTGGAGCGGTTTGCGTGTGATGCGGCACAACGCGCTACGCATGTTGTCCGGTGGCGGCGAAGCCGGTGCGCCCCCTCGTCGGGAGGCCCTGATTTATAAGTATTACTGGTCGAACTGGCATCGTGATCTGGGCCAACTGGCTGCGGACGTATTAGGTCCGCAGGCCAATGTGATCGACCCTGACGATGTCAGGCGAAGCCATTTGCAGCGTGTCTTCCTTTTCTCCCGTGCCGACACCATTTACGCGGGTACCAACGAGATCCAGCTCAACATCATTGCCGAGCGTGGGCTCGGCATGCCTAAGGAAGCCCGAGGTATGTCATGACCGAGTCATTCCCTGCAACGGCGCCCCGCTATGTGCCGGGTCACCAGTTGCTCGCCGGTAAATCCGTGCTGATTACTGCCGCCGCTGGTGCGGGCATAGGCTTTGCCGCGGCGCGCCGGTGCGCCGAAGAGGGTTGCCGCGCGCTATATCTCTCCGACATTCACGCAAAGCGGCTTGACCAGGCTGTCCAGACCTTGCGTCACGAGACGGGACTCGAACACGTCTACGGCCGGTTGTGCAACGTTGCGCTGGAACACGACGTGCGTGCGCTAGTTGCCGACGCCGAAGCGTGCCTGGAGGGTATCGACGTTTTGATCAACAACGCAGGGCTTGGCGGTTCAAAGCGCATCGTCGAAATGGACGATGCCGAATGGTCGCGCGTGATCGATATTAGCTTGACCGGCACCTTCCGCATGACGCGCGCAATCTTGCCTGGCATGCAGGCCAGGGGGCGTGGAGCGATCGTCAATAACGCCTCGGTGCTGGGCTGGCGGGCGCAGGCAGAGCAGGCGCATTACGCGGCGGCCAAAGCCGGTGTGATGGCTTTCACCCGGTGTGCGGCGCTCGAGGCCGCACCCTACGGGGTTCGCATCAACGCTGTCGCGCCGAGTATTGCGTTGCACGATTTTCTTAAGAAGTCGGCTTCGGCTGACCTGTTGAATCAACTTGCGTCGCGTGAGGCGTTCGGGCGCGCAGCGGAGGTCTGGGAGGTGGCAAACGTGATGGTGTTTCTTGCTAGCGATTACGCGTCGTACATGACAGGCGAAGTCCTGTCCGTCAGCAGTCAGAAAGCCTGATGGCCGCGACACAGGAACAGGCCGTTGCCATGCCGGAAGGCACGGAAGGCCCGCGAGTCTTCTCTCATCCGCGCGAGTTGATCGCCGCAGCGGGTGTCCCGCTGGGTGTCAGCGACTGGCTTGAGATCGACCAGTCACGGATTCAGCGTTTTGCCGATGCGACGGGCGATCACCAATGGATACACGTTGATCCGGAGCAAGCGCGTCATGGGCCCTTCGGTGCGTGCATCGCGCATGGCTATCTGACGCTATCGCTGGTGAACGGGTTCTTGCCACAGATCGTGCAGATCACAGGCATGCGCCACGGAGTGAACTATGGCTGCGACCGGGTTCGCTTTCCGGCGCCGGTGCGCGTGGGTGCGCGGGTGCGCGGCGTGGGTGAGTTACGGCGGGCGGAATTGCTCGACAGTAGTGTCCAGGCATGGATACGGGTGACGGTCCAGATTGAGGGGAGCAGCAAGCCCGCTTGTGTGGCCGACACGATCAGCCGCTATTACTTGTAGCTTTTGAGAGCCGGAATATGAATGAGGCCGTGATTGTTTCCGTTGCACGCACGCCGATCGGCAAAGCGTACCGTGGTTTTTTCAATGACACGGAGGCACCGCTGCTGGGTGGCCATGTTGTGCGTGAAGCCGTGCGCCGTGCGGCAGTTGCACCCGAAGACGTCGACGACGTTTTGATGGGCTGTGCCGCGCAGCAGGGCACTCAGGGCTATAACATCGGGCGGCTTTCAGCCGCCGCGGCGGGTTTACCGGCTTCGGTGCCAGGCATGGCGCTGGACCGGATGTGTGCGTCGGGTCTGATGACAATTGCAAGCGCGGCTCGCAGCGTGATGTCTGGCGATGAACGCATCGTCGTTGCGGGTGGCGTCGAATCGGTCACGCTGACCCAGAACAGGCACAAGAATGTTTACCGGGCGCGTTCCGAAGCGGTTCTCGCCTGGCAGCCTGCGGCTTACATGACGATGATCGAGACGGCCGAGATCGTGTCGCGCCGTTACGGCATCCCCCGGAGCGAGCAGGATGCCTATGCGTTGCAGAGTCAGCAGCGCACTGCAGCGGCGCAAATGGCGGGGCGCTTCGATGCAGAAATCGTGCCGCTCGAGGTTCGTCGCGCTTTGTTCGACAAGGAAGGCAACCTGACCGGCGATGAAGGCGTGCTCGCCGCCCGCGACGAATGCGGGCGTGAAGACACCACGGCGGCGAGTCTTTCCAGTCTCAAACCGGTCTGGAGTGGCGGGCAGGAAATTGCGCAAGGAGCGTTCATCACGGCGGGCAATGCTTCGCAGTTATCCGATGGCGCGGCTGCCGTGGTGGTGATGTCGCGCGCGGAAGCGCGGCGGCGCGCTTTGCAGCCACTGGGCACATTTCGTGGCCTGGCCGTGGCCGGTTGCGGTGCAGACGAGATGGGCATCGGCCCTGTGCTGGCCGTACCCAGGCTGCTATGGCGCCATGGCCTCACTGTGCGGGATGTTGGCCTGTGGGAGCTCAATGAGGCCTTCGCTTGCCAGGTGCTGTATTGCCGCGATCAGCTTGGGATCCCTGATGATCGCCTGAATGTCAATGGCGGAGCCATTGCGCTTGGCCATCCTTTCGGTATGTCCGGGACACGAATGACCATGCATGCGCTGCTCGAAGGTGCACGTCGTGGCGTACGGCATGTGGTGATTACGATGTGTATCGGGGGGGGCATGGGCGCTGCCGCTCTCTTCGAGATCGCGGCGTAGACCGCGCATGGTGGAGACAAGAACGTGAAAGGGACGCTTCCTGGCCTGGCTCTGTCGGCGCTGGTATTCGGTGCTGCATTGATCGCATTCGCGCCACGGCCCTTGCCGGCTTTCGAGGCGAGCGCATTGCACGCGGACCGCCTGCAGATCAACGGGCTGGCGCGAGCCGGTTCGCGCATCGTTGCGGTTGGTGAGCACGGTGTGATCTTGTTAAGCGACGACGGTGCGAGGACATGGCGACCGGCTGACGTGACGCCTGAGCAACCCTCCACGTTGACCCAGGTGTTTTTCACCACCCCGAAGCTTGGCATCGCGGTGGGCCATGATGGGTGGATCGTGCAGACCCGTGACGGTGGCTTGCATTGGCATGAGGTGCATCGGGATCACATGCATTCCGATCCCTTGCTATCCGTCTGGGGTGACCCGGATGGCCGGGTTTTTGCCACCGGAAGTTTTGGGCAGTTGTGGGCTTCCAGCGACTCAGGCGAGACTTGGCATGCCGTCAGGAACCCAGGGAGCGATCGCCATCTGAATGCAATCGTTGGAGACGGCAAGGGCAATCTGCTGATCGCCGGCGAGAGCGGCACGCTGTTGCGCTCGACCGATCACGGCACGACCTGGGAAAAGTGTGTGTCGCCGTACAGTGGCTCGCTGTTCGGGGCGTTGATGCTGGCGAACGGTGACTGGCTTGCCTACGGCATGCGCGGCAACGTAGTGCGAAGCAGCGATCACGGTGAAACCTGGCGCGCGGTGGACAGTCATGTTCCGGTGTCTTTCTTCGGCGCGGTACAGCTTGGCAATGGCGAACTTGTGATGGTCGGGCAGGGCGGCGCAATCGTGACGTCGGACGATAGCGGACGGACGTTTGTGGTGCGCAAGCTCGGTGGCGTGCAAAGCCTTGCAGCTGTTCTGGACATGGGGCACGGTGAATGGCTGCTCGGTGGCGAGGAGGGGGCGGTGAAGCAGGCCGCACCTGCTGCGTGACGCATGCCGGGTCGCCCCATACTGTTGCGAGACGCACATGAATGACCTTTCCCGGCCCAATGATCGTGTTGTCAGCTCGCGGCTGAGGCGGTATGTCGAATGTTGCGGCGATGCTATTTTTCGCCATCGCCGGCTGCTGCTGACCCTGTGCGTTGCGCTAACGGTGGCGTTGGGCTGGTCGGCCAGCCGGCTGCGGCTCGATCCGGGATTCAACAAGATGATCCCGATGCAACATCCGTACATGCAGGTTTTTGACCGGTATGCCAGCGCTTTTCCTGGCGCCAACACGATCCTCGTGAGCTTGCGCTGGAAAGGTCCGGGGGACATCTATAACAAGAAGTTTATGGATGACCTGCGTCATGCAACGGATGACGTATTTTTTATTCCAGGCGTTAACCGGTCGCGGGTGTTTTCCCTGTTTACCCCCAATGTTCGCTACACGGAGGTGACTGAGGCCGGATTTCGCGGCGATGTTGTCGTGCCCGGCCAGTTCTCGAGTGCCAATGCGGATGATCTGGCAAAAGTGCGACGCAATGTGGCCCGTTCCGGACAGATTGGCCGGCTAGTCGGCAACGATCTCAAATCGGCGCTGATCCGTGCTGAATTACGCGAAACGGATCCGGCCACGGGCAAGCGGCTTGATTACACGGCGGTCGCGCGCGAGCTGGAGCGGATTCGCGCGCATTACGGGAAGGGGGACATCGACGTCAACATCATTGGCTTTGCCAAGCTAGTCGGTGATGTGGAGGACGGGATTTCCGGCGTGATGGGCTTTTTTGCCTTGGCGTTTGGCATTACCGCGGTGCTCCTGCTGCTTTATTCACGCTCATTGAAAGTGACGGTGCTGGCCCTGCTGGTGGCGTTGTTGCCTGTTGTCTGGCTGCTCGGTGCGTTACCCGTTCTCGGCCTCGGGATTGATCCGATGTCGATTCTGGTTCCCTTTCTGATTTTTTCGATCGGCGTGTCGCATGCGGTGCAGATGACCAACGCATGGAAGCAGGCGCTGGTGGCGGGGGGCGAGCCGGTTGAAGCTGCACGCGAGGCTTTCCGCAAGCTGTTCGTGCCAGGCACGGTCGCACTTCTGACCAACGCGTTGGGCTTTCTGGTCATCATGCGGATCCAGATTGATATCGTGCGTGAACTGGGCGTGACAGCCTGTCTTGGCGTCCTGTTCATGATTGTCACGAACAAAGTGTTGTTACCGGTTTTACTGTCCTACACCCGGCTCGAAAACCGCACGCTGTTGCGTGAACGACGTGTGGCAGCGAGAGGCGGGAGCCGCCTGTGGTCCGGCTTTGCGGTCTTTGCCAAACCGCTGCCCGCGCTGATCGTTTTCGCCGTGGCGCTGGGTTTGCTCACGCTTGGCACGCTGGAATCGCGCAAGTTACAGATCGGCGACATCGGGGTCGGTGCGCCTGAACTGCGTGCCACGTCGCGTTACAACCTCGATAACGCCGCGATTACGCATCAGTACAACATCGGCGTGGATGTGTTGTCGGTAGTCGTGGAGACCACAGGGTTCGACGATGCCTGTATGCATTTTTCCGTGATGAATGCCATCGAGCGGTTTGAGATGCAAATGCGCGGCATTGATGGCGTGCAATCAGTGACGAGCGTGGCTTCTCTCGCCAAAGTGTCGATTGCGGCCTTCAATGAAGGCAATCCGCGCTGGGCGGCACTTCCACGTTCTAGCGAGGGGCTGACGCAGGGGGCCCATGGTTTCGATCCCGATAACGGCATGAATACGCAAAATTGCCAGGCTATTCAGATCCTGATTTACATGAAGAATCACGAGGGCGCGACCATTGCCCATGTCATTGACGAGATCAAGCGCTTCGCGGTTCAGGACCGGGTGCCGGGTATCGAATTCCGGCTTGCGGGCGGAAACGTGGGCGTGATGGCGGCCACCAACGAGGCAGTGGGAGACGCTGAGGTCACGATGCTGCTGTCCATTTTTGGTGCGATTGCGCTGCTGTGCGCGCTGACGTTTCGCTCGTGGCGTGCGGTGCTGTGCATCATCGTGCCGCTCACGCTCGTGTCCATTCTGTGCAATGCCGTGATGGCATGGTTCGGGATTGGTCTGAAGGTCGCCACATTACCCGTGATCACCTTGGGCGTTGGCGTGGGCGTTGACTACGGCATCTACCTGTACGAACGCCTGCAGCATGAAATCAGGCAGGGTGCGAGCTTGCCTGATGCGTTTGCCACCGCGATGCGCCAGAGAGGAACCGCTGCGTTGTTTACTGCCGTCACGATGTTCATGGGCGTCGGTACGTGGGCTTTTTCGGCGTTGAAGTTTCAGGTCGACATGGGTGTGCTGCTTGCGTTCATGTTCCTGGTCAACCTGTTCGGCGCGGTGTTTCTGCTCCCTGCACTCGCTGTATGGCTTGGCGTCGAGCGCGCGGAGCAACGCGTGGCAGGCCTGCAGCCGCCACATGCTGGGCCAGGGCACCGCCGTCCAGCGTTCAGGCGCCCGTCCGTTTAAAGCAGCAACGTTTTCTGCATTGAGCCCCAGCGCCGTGCGATGTCGCAGACCGGTGCGGTCTCGCCGAAGCAGGTGCCACTGATCAAGAGGCGCGCGGCTCCAGACATGGGCTGCTGACGCTCGTTAAGAAAGGAGACTCTCATGTCTGCACGTCCCTACAGAATCGAAGCCCAACCTCTCATCGAGCGCTACGCCCGCGGTTGGCATTGTCTCGGGCTCGCCCGCGACTACCGTGATGCAAAGCCCCACACGCTCACTATTTTTGGCCGCAAGCTTGTTGCTTTCGCTGACACATCCGGCAAGGTGAACATCGTGGACGCGTACTGTCCACACATGGGTGCCGATCTGAGCCTCGGCAGGGTGGAGGGCGACACGCTGGTGTGTCCGTTTCACGGCTGGCAATGGAACGGAGCGGGGCAGTGCACATCGATTCCTTATTGCAAGAGAATTCCACCAAAGGCCCGCATTGGCGCCTGGCCTACCTGTGAACAGAACCACCTCCTGTTCGTCTGGCACGATCCGGAAGGCAACCCACCACCGCTTGCGGCCGCAATCCCGCGTATTGACGTCTGCTTCTCGCAAGAATGGTCAGACTGGATCATCGACAAGATGGTGATTCAGACCCACTGCCGCGAACTGGTGGACAACATCTCTGATATGGCGCACTTCGCCACAGTGCACCATGCACCCGTCGATTATTTCGCCAACCTGTTTGAGGATCACAAAGCAACGCAGTTGCTGGTTGGGCGCAGTGAGCGGCTGGGTGATGATCAACTGATCGCGTTGTCCACTTACTTCGGGCCGGCCGTGCACTTTACGCAGATGACGGGGCAAAGCCATGGCCAGCCGATCCATTCAGTGCTGCTGAACTGCCACGTTCCGATTGACATGAACAGCTTCGAGTTGCGTTATGGCGTGATTGTGAAAAAAGTGGAGGGCCTGTCGGACGAGAAAAATATGGAAATTGCCGCGGCTTACGTCAAGGAGGCACAAAACGCCTTCTATGAAGACGTGGATATCTGGCACAACAAAATCCGGATCGACAATCCGCTCTTGTGCGAGGGCGATGGACCTTTGTATCAGATGCGTGACTGGTACTCCCAGTTCTATCTCGATGCTGCGGACGTGAGGCCGTCGAGCATCGCGCGCAGGGTGTTCGAGATCAAGGTTCGTGAGGGGGCGGTTCCTCACGCATTGCATCACGTGTTCGAGGAGTGAGGGGCGCGCGAGGGCGGCTCATGTAAGCCTGTGAGTCGCCCTGCGCTGGGTGTCGCCGGTCGTGATGCGTCATCCGTCAGACCCGGCTGGCGGATGACCTTGAGGAAAAGATGGACGATATCTGACGCTACAGGGTTATTTTTTGTTTTTGTTTTAGCCCAGCAGTTTTTCTTTGAGCCGCGTCTGCGTGCTAGCGCTCAGGCCCAGACCTGTCGTGATGTAGTTGTTCATCGAACCATAGCTCGCCATGACCTGCTCTAGCCCGGCATCCAGAAAGCTCTGCTGGACACCGAGTGTGGGATAAAGGATATCCGCGTAGGCCTGTCCATATGAAGCGATATTGCGTTCGTGAGCCGCTTGAATAGACGCCGCCGAATAGGTGTTCGTTAGCAGATAGTCTTGAACGATGACACTCTGCGGCACACCGGCAAGCGTTAGCAGCACGGCGGCGACCCAGCCTGTACGATCCTTGCCGCTTGTGCAGTGGTAGAGCTGCGTATCCGGGCCGTTGGCGAGGGCTGTGAATAATTGACCAAGACGCGAGCATTCGTCCGTATCGGTGACGAACTTCTGCTCGACCCGCTCCATCATGGCAACCGTATCTGCAGGCGAAGCCAAGGGCGGCAGCGTGTAGTTTGGCGTGCCGATTATATTGATGTTGATGTAGCTCGTGCCAGAAGGGAGGATATCAGGGGCCGCTTCGATCTCCGCTGGGGTTCTCAGGTCATAAACGGCCTTGATCCCGAGCATGTTCAGCGTAATGAGATCCGCTGCGGTTGGGGTAAGCGCATTAGAGCGATAGAACACCCCGCGACGCAATTTTTGTCCCATCGCGCTTGGGTAGGCCTGGTCGTCGTCGACACCCGCCATATCACGAAAGTTATCGACCGATGCGAGCACAGGCGTTTTCCGGACTACCGCGCTAGCCGGTGGAGAGAGGCTGGCTCCGCATGCCGCCAGCAACCAGCTTCCGGCGGTGGGTAACAGCAAGGTACTGAGGGTTCCCTGAGCCGTTTGCTGCAACAACTTGCGCCGGCTCCGCGATTGAAGTTCACGGTGGGGTTCGTTTGATTTGTTGAAGTTCATATCAACCGCTTTTTGAAACGATGGAAGAACGAATACGACATCGCTGCGTTATTTCTGGGTTCAGTCAATCACACAGAAAAATCGGTCTTTGTCACATCCGCTGCGAAGTCCCCGGAAATAGAAGGGATTCAGGTGGCGTTGCTGCGCGCCTTTGCCATGGTCAAGGCTGTGTCTTCGATCATGTCCTCCTGGCCGCCGACGAGGCGCTGGCGTCCCAGCTCCACCAGAATGTCACGTGCTGGCACCTTGTATTTCGCTTCCGCACGCTTGGCGAAAAGCAGGAAAGACGAATAGACGCCCGCATACCCGAGTGTCAGCGCATCCCGGTCGATACGAATCGGCGCGTCCATGATCGGCACGACGAGATCTTCCGCGACGTCGGCGATTTTGAACACGTCGACGCCCGTTTCAATGCCCATCCGTTTGCAAACGGCGACAAACACTTCCATGGGCGTATTACCCGCGCCCGCGCCGAGCCCTGCAGCGGCTGCATCGATACGGCGGGCTCCAGCCGCGACTGCCGCGACCGAGTTGGCCACACCCATTGCAAGGTTGTGGTGCCCATGAAAGCCGAGTTCGGTGTGAGGCTTGAGCGCATCGCGTACCTGGCGGATACGCGCGGTGACGTCGTCCGGCAACATGTATCCGGCGGAGTCCGTGATGTAGATGCAGTTCGCTCCATACGATTCCATCAGACAGGCTTGTTCGGCTAGATGCTCCGGCGATGACATGTGCGCCATCATGAGAAAGCCGACGGTGTCCAGGCCGAGCGTGCGGGCGAGACTAATGTGTTGTTCGGCGACGTCCGCCTCAGTGCAGTGAGTCGCCACGCGAATGGTTCCGACACCCAGTTGATGCGCCATGTGCAGATGATCGGTGGTGCCGATACCCGGTATCAATAGCGCAGAAACCCTGGCCTGCTTGAGCTCGGGAATCACGGCGCCTAGATAGGCTTCATCGGAATGCGCGGGAAAGCCGTAGTTGACCGATGCACCGCCCAGCCCATCGCCGTGCGTGACTTCGATGAGTGGCACGCCAGCCGCATCCAGGCCGCGCGCAATCGTGCGCATCTGCTCCAGTGAGATCTGATGCCGCTTCGGATGCATGCCATCGCGCAACGTCATATCGTGGACGGTAATTGAGGTTCCTGTAACGGACATGGCGCGGCTCCTTAACCGTTCGTGGCCACGACGGCCAGCATCTGTTCAGCAAAGCGTTCGGCGGTGCGAGCGGCAGCGGCCGTCATGATGTCAAGATTGCCGGCGTACCTGGGCAGGTAGTCTCCAAGACCTTCGACTTCCATGAAGACCGATACCCGGTTGCCATCGAACACGGGGCCGTTTTTTAACGTATAGCCCGGGACGTAGTGCTGCACGTCCTTGACCATGGCGTGCACGGATGCGCTGAGCGCCTCGCATTGGGGGCGCTGTCAGTCAGGCAATGAATGGTGTCGCGCATGATGAGCGGGGGCTCGGCCGGGTTAATCACGATGATGGCCTTGCCCTGGCGCGCACCGCCGATTCGCTCTATCGCGTCAGCGGTCGTGCGCGTGAATTCGTCAATATTGCGACGTGTACCCGGCCCGACTGATCGTGAGGCCACGGTTGCGACGATCTCAGCATAGGCGACAGGCTGTACGCGGGAGACCGCATACACCATGGGAATGGTCGCCTGGCCGCCGCATGTGACCATGTTGACGTTCATCTGGTCAGCGCCAAGATGGCTGTCCAGATTGACCGGCGGCACGCAAAATGGGCCTATCGCCGCGGGCGTCAAATCGATCATGCGCACGCCCAGCGCGGTGAGCTTGTCGGCGTTGTCGCGGTGCACATAGGCCGAGGTTGCATCGAAGGCAATCCGGATGTCATCCTCAAGAATGTGCGGCAGCAGGCCATCAACGCCGCGATCGGTGGTCTTCAAACCCAATTCACGGGCGCGTGCGAGGCCGTCGGAGGCCGGGTCGACTCCAACCATCCAGACCGGCTCAAGGAGGGAGGAGCGTCGTAACTTGTAGAGCAGATCAGTGCCGATATTGCCGGGACCAATCAGCGCGCATCTGATTTTTTGCACCTTGTTTCCTCAGTTAGACAAAATTGACCGTGCAATTACCGATGCCGTTGATGCGCATCGACAGTGTGTCGCCTGCCATGACGGGGATCAGGGCGGCGAGCGAACCCGACAACACAATTTCACCTGCCCGCAGCGGAACATCAAACTCGCTTAGCGTGTTTGCCAGCCACGCCACGGCATCGGCGGGATGCCCCAGGACGGCATCGCCGCGTCCCTGCGCGGTTAACTGGCCGTTTTTGTCGATCGTCATCATGCAGGCGGCCAGATCAACGGCGCGCGGATCGACGCGTTCCTCGCCCAGCACATAGACGCCGCACGATGCGTTATCCGCGACGGTATCTTCAATCCGGATCGCCCAGTCGAGAATGCGTGAGTCGACAATCTCAAAGCAAGGGGCGACAGATGCGGTCGCGTTGATCACGTCAATCCGCTCGACACCGGGCCCACGCAAGTCACGCTTGAGGATGAAAGCGATCTCGCCCTCCGCGCGGGGTGCAATCAGCGTCGAGATGTCAATCGGCTTCCCGGTTTTGTAGTGCATGCCGGACAGCAGGATGCCGAAATCGGGTTGATGCACGCCGAGCATGTCCTGCACCGCCTTGCTGGTGGCACCGATTTTTTTCCCGACGACCTTCTCGCCGAGTGTGATTCGCCGCTCCACAAAGCGCTGCTGGATGCAATAAGCGTCATGCAACGACAGACGGTGCGGCCTCGCGGTCAATGGGCTGACCGGCGTGCGAGCGCGCCATGCGGCATAGAGTTCGTCGCCAAGCGCGCTCAGCAAAGGGGAAGACATGAAGGATTTCCTCAAGATGACGAGCGTGACCTGCGACGTTGCCGCGATGACGATCGGGCCTTGGCTGGGCAGTTCGAAACAGGCTGGATCGCGTGGCTAGTTAGTTACCCGATCCACGAATCGCATCGGGCGAGAAATAAGCCTCGTTGAATTGCGGACTATCGTTGAGCTTCGGCATGGGTTCCTGGTTGGTTAAGCGGTCAGCCAGATAAGCGCCCGAAATGAGGTCGTGGTAGAACGCCGCGCCGGGATAAAAGGTTTTCGCGTCATACGCATAGACCGTCGTGGCGAGGTTGGTGCGCCACAGCGTGCCGCGCGCGTCATAGTTGTCGGCGAGCAGGGCGATCCATGAATCTTCATCCAGATACAGCACCCGCTTCGCGTATTGGTGCCGATAGCCCGGCTTGAGCGTTGCCTGCAGGACCCAGACGCGATGAAGTTCGTAGCGCATATAGGCGGGGTTTTCATGTCCCTTGGTCAGCAGGTCGCTGTATTTGATCGAGCTGTCCATCAGTTTGTAATTGTCATAGGGCACGTAAATTTCTTTCTTGCCGATGATCTTCCATTCGTAACGGTCACCTGGCCCGTTATAAAGACGGTCGTCATCGACGGTGCGAAACCCACCCGGACCTTCCGGCTGGTCGTAGCCATACTCAGGCGCCTGACGCACGCGTCGCGTGCCGGGGTTGTATACCCACGTGCGTGATGCGTTATCGGCACCGGCCTTGTCCCAGTTCTGGAAGCCGACAATCAGCGTGCCACGTTCGCTCAATGGCAACTGCGTTGCCATGCGGTAGAACGAGCGATTGTTCAAGTCACTTTTGATATCGAACGCCCCCTGGTTGCGCGGTGAAAAGATGTCGTAACGCACCTTCCCCCATGCGATGTTGCCATCCTGGTAGACGACGGCCTGATCGTAGGTCGCTTGCTCGGCACCAATCGCCGATGACATTCGCTGGTTCCATAGCAGTTGCGCCGCAGTCGGCGAGATGGGATAGGGTGCCTGCGGCGGTGCATTCATGAGACCGTTTTCATCGGAGGTCATCGTGGAGCCGGCCGCATACGTGCGGATGTCCTTGTACACCGCATCCGTGTAGCGAAAATCGCGGTGGCTCGGATAAACAGGCATTTTGAATGTGTCGGGATAGCGCTTGAACATGGCTTTCTGGCCGTCGGTTAAATGGTCCGCGTACTGGGCCATGTTTTGCGCGGTTATCACAAAGAGCGGCTTCTCGTCGGCGAACGGATCGGGATAGCGCTCGCCCCGCTTGTACTTGACATCAGGCGGTGCGCCGAGCCATTTGCCGCTCCACGCTGGCACGCCACTGTCACTGCTTGCGCTACGCTGCGCGCCGAGCGGCGTCAGTTTGCTGTCGAGCGCCTTCAGGTCTTCGGCAGTGATCTTCGAGAATGCCGTCATCGAGACGAGCGCACATGTTGTCAGGATGGATGCTTGAAAGAGGGTGATACGGATTCGTTTCATGACAGATCCTCATTGCTGAATGACGAGCGGTCTCGCTGCTCAAAAACGATAGGTGGCGGTACCGAGGATGTAGTCCCTGTCGGCGAGTGGGCGCGTGACGGGATTCGGTGTACCAAGGAATTTCGCGTAGACCAGCGACAGCGTCAGGTTTCTGAGCCGGGTGAACGTCGCGCCGGCGGTCACCCGGTGGTCGCCTGAGCCGGTCAACGATCCCAAGGCGCCGGTGAGAGACGAGGTGCCCGTGAACGCATGGGCGTACGTGAGGGGAACGTCGAGGTCCCAGCCACTGAACACGTTTTTGTAGCTGAGGGTCCAGGCGATCTCGGCCGCCGCGGCATTCCGTGAGTTGTAGAGCTGGGAGGAGCCGTTAAGCGGTTTGACATTGCCCACATGGACATACGAGGCTTCCGCGACGATCGTCTGGGATCCCGCGAGGAAGGTGGGCCCGATCGAATAAATAGCGGACAGGTTTGATTGCCACACGTCACCGCGTGTTGGAGCCGCGCCCAGTGGCGTATTCACCAGTACGGCCGCGCCTTGCCGATAGGAGGTCTCTCCGGCAACGCTGGCCGGTCCGACCTGACTCGAGAAACTCAGCCCCGTTAGCTTGATGTGGTCGAAGTATTTCTGCTGGTATTGCAGCGCCGGAGAGTACGTCATGACCACGCTGGGGTTCATGTCGTTGTAGTGCAGGTAATACGCACCGATCTCCGTGTCGCCGAAGACGCGCCAGCGGGCACCTACACCCCACTGCTGATTGTTCCCGGGCCGAATGTCGTTGCCGCGCGGAATCCGGATCCCGCCGGGGCCAATGATGAACTGGGCGCCTGGCCCCACGATATCCGAGTAATTCCAGTAACCACCAGGGGGCACCAGCCGGTTTGCGATGAAGGCAAACTGGTAATACGCAAGCAGGCTAAAACTGGGCGTGATTTGCCATTGCGTCGAAATTTGCGGCACGGGCAACAGGATGTCTTTGACCTCGGCACCTGCGACATACGAGCGGGCGGCATTCGTCGGCCCTTGTGCGCCAGCGATGTTCGGAAAAAACACGCTTTCGCCCCATGCGAGCACCTGGTCACCGGCTTTCACGTTCAGGCTGGTCGAGCCGAGGTGGAAGGTGTTGTAGGCGTAGGCGGCTAGTAGTTGCGGATAACCTCCCGCGAACCATCGGGCATCGCTCGTGAACTGGTTGTAAGCCCCGTTGTGGTTCACCGTAAAAGGTGAATCGTTATTGTTGGGGCGGTGATAAGCCTGGTTGTAGAACACGTTGGCGCGAACGAAGACACCCCAGTCATCGTGTTTGAGATTGACCTCCCCCAGCAGGCTGACCTGGTTCTCGATGGGCTTGTTTCTTCCGAAGTTACGCTCGCCATCATCTCCGTTGGCATTGGCAGGCGTAAGCAGGTTTCCGCTTGGCGCACGGGTGCGCATGCCCAAACTGTAGCCGAGCGTAAAGGTGTAATCGAGCGTGGTGTCCGTACCCAGGTTGATCGTATCGCCAGCGTAGGCCGGTGTACCGATGGTGGTGGCGCACGCGCCCCATAGCAACGCTTTGCATGTAATGCTTGCCTTGTGTATGGGGGGCGGACGACGATGAATTGCATGAGTCTCCATCCTGTCTCCGTTTTCTGCTTATGAATTAGGCATACAGAGTCTAGAGCCCATGCGATGGGGGGAAATCATCAGAATGGATTAGGCGCTTGCCCCTGGTGACACCGCTTTATGACTTCTCCACGAAGGCTTCGTGCATCCCGCTGGCGGCCAGAAAAGCCGGAATCTCACCTCCGCCGTCAAGCCGAAGATTTGTGCCTGAGCTATAGGCTGCGTCGTCTGAAGCCAGGAAGAGACAGGCCGATGCCACGTCGTCCGGGGTAGCAAGCCGCCGGGCTGGAATCGTGGCGCAGATTGCTGATAACGCGCTGGCGTTGCCGTAATGTCCGTCTTTTGCGGCATCGGTGAGCACGAGGCTGGGGCTGACCGCGCAAAGGCGCACGCGGGGGGCCCATTCGATAGCGAGCGATGCGACTGCATTCACCAGTCCAGCCTTGGCCGCGCCATAAGCGGTAGTGCCCGGTGACGGCCGGCAAGCGCTGACGCTGGCGACGAATACCATGACGCCCCCGCATGCCTGACGCTGCATGATCGCGTTCACTCGCTGGGCGATGTGCAAGGGGGCGATCAGGTTCAGATGCACGATCGATTCAGTCAGCCGGGGCGATGCGGTTGCAGCCCGTACAAACGGCGAACCGCCTGCATTGCTAACGAGTACATCAAGGCGGCCTGTTACCCGGCAGATCGTGTCGAGCAGGCCGTCGATTTCTTCGATGTTGCGCAGATCTGCGGCAACGAAAGTCGCAGAGGTACCACTGGATTCGGGCAGCGTGTCCGGTTGGGTGCGTGCGCAAACGAATACCTGTGCCCCTGCCGCGAGGAACCGTTCTGCAATGCGTTGACCGATGCCTCGGGTACCGCCTGTCACGAGCACGGTCTTGCCACTGAAATCAAATCTGTTCATGCGCTACCTTCATCGAGAGTGATGTCGATGATAGAAAAAATGTAGTGCTTCTTCGTAGTCTGAAAGGATGATGCCAGGCGTGGGAAGGGCAGGAATCATCCTGGTATGACTTCAGCATCCGACGACGGAGATATTCAGCCATGACGCCCCCACTTGCAGCCCCGAGCGGCATCTTCACCGATACGCCCGGCGCTTTGCGGCTGCATCACTTCGAAACAGGATCAGGCCGCCCTATTGTGTTTATTCATGGGAGCGGTCCTGGCGCGAGCGGTTTCAGCAATTTCAAACACAATTACCCGGCCTTCTGGGCGGCAGGCTACCGGGCTATTGTTGTAGACCTGCCTGGCTATGGGCAATCAGCAAAACCAGCCGATGTGGCTTATACGCTGGACTTCTTCGTCGAGGCACTGCGCAGCCAGTTGCAGGCGCTCAATGCTGGCCCCGCGGTATTGCTCGGCAACTCGCTAGGCGGGGCCATCGCGCTCGGGTATGCCTTGGCGTATCCAGCCGATGTCGAGGCACTCATCATGATGGCGCCAGGCGGTGTCGAAGATCGGGATACCTATTTCGAAATGCCAGGCATCCAGAAAATGGTCCAGTTATTCACGAATCGACAGATGAATCGGGACACCATGCGCGAGTTGCTAAAACTTCTGGTGTATGACACATCGCTTGTCACCGATGCACTGGTCGACGAGCGCATGAAGGTGTGCATCGAACAACCGGTAGAGGTGCTGTCGACCATGAGTGTTCCGAACCTGAGTGCTTCACTTGCTGACATACGCTGTCCGGTGCTGGGTTTCTGGGGCGCGGACGACCGGTTTAATCCGGTCGCGGGTGCGCTCAAATTCGTCGAACACTGCCGTCATGCCCGTTTCGTGCTGATGAGCCAGTGCGGCCATTGGGTCATGGTCGAGCATCGGGATTATTTCAACCGGACATGTCTTGAGTTTCTCGCAGGCCTGGAATTGGAATTGAAATGACGATGGCATCATGGGTACGCGTTGTTCGTACATTAAGTACATAAATTTTGGAGACGACATGAATCTCACGGAAAAACTGTTTGGCATGCACGGCAAGGTTGCCGCGATCACAGGCGGTGCGCGCGGGATCGGGGCCGAGACTGCACGCACGCTGGCATCCGCCGGTGCGGCCATTGCCATTCTCGATGTGCTCGTGAGCGAGGGACGGCAACTGGTGGAGGAGATCGGTATGGCTGGCGGCAAAGCTGCTTTCTGGCCGCTGGACGTGACATGTGAGGATGAGGTCCAACGGACGTTCAGCAAGCTTGTCAGCCAGTTCGGCAGGCTTGATGTGCTGGTCAACAATGCAGGTATTGATGGTCCCAACCTGCCGACTCACGAGATCACGCTTGCGCAATGGCAGCGCGTGATGGATGTGAACGTAAACGGCGTATTTCTCTGTACCCGTTACGCGATTCCTCACATCGAAGCAGCGGGCGGCGGCTCGATCGTCAATCTTTCATCGATGTACGGGATTGTCGGCGGGCCGGACGTCCCGGCCTATCACGCTTCAAAAGCTGCTGTGCGCATGATGGCGAAAACCGACGCGATGCTCTATGCAGCGAAGAACATCCGGGCTAACTCAGTGCACCCGGGGTATATCCGTACACCCATGCTTGAAGAAGCATTCCGGCAGATGCAACGCGACCCCGAAGCGTCGTTCGGCTACATGGCCACACAGGTGCCGCTCGCAAGAATCGGAAGCCCGGTTGATGTTGCTGCGGGCATTCTTTATCTGGTGTCGCCCGCAGGAAGCTATGTGACCGGTGCAGAGCTGGTGATCGACGGTGGATATACCGCACGCTGATGAGGCCATCGTGACGTGACGGGCGCTGATACATGGCGCTCTCAACCGTGCATGGGCTTGACGACGTACTGGCTAGTCGGAACCACATCGATCTTGTCGAAATCGATAAATCGCGCGCAACTGCGCATTAGCTCGTCGAAATTTCGCTGGAACTGATCGACATCGCCGACAGCCTTGAAGATCGCGTAAAGATCCGTCATGGCAGCCTCCGGATAACACTCCTCGATGATCGCGTCATATCCAGGGGCTCCATGAGTCAGCGGTCGGACCACGACATTCTGGATATATAAAAAATTATCGAGGGTTTCGATGGCGATACGGGTATGGTGGTTTTGCCAGACGTCCAGCCATGCCTCATGCGTGAGTCGCGGTGGCCGTGTCAGGAATACGAGTTGTGAGAATCCAGGAGTACGTTCGCCTGCTTTGGGTGGAAAGCGAGTGTTGCGAATCAGTTGGGATTCGGTGACAAGGTAGGCCGCGCAATGTGGAACGATAGCCCGCACGGTGTCATCGAAAGGCTGGCGCATCATCGGCACTGCGCTATCGATCCACACGGCTGCGGTGCCATCGATGCAGGGGTAGGTATTTTGCTGGCGCAATGCTGCGGCTGCCTCGACCTCTGTGTCGGCCGTATTGATCTGGATACCGTGTGCACCGAGAGAAAGAAGCCTGTCGGTGAGTTCTGTACGCAACGTACGACTCCACTGTCGGGGGGGAATTTGACCGTCGCGCCACAGGATGTAAATAATTTTTTCCATAGTCCTGGCTCTAAACTGAATTGATCTGAAACAGCCTCACTACCGTGGGTGCGATGACTCCGGATGAGGCAGACAGCGTTGGACGCATGATGTAAATCCCCATGCCTCGCAAGCTGATGCATGAATGTTAGAAACATCGGCCGTGACGCCGCATGGTCCGTCTGGATGATGAAGGTGAATAAGTGCGGTTACATCGAAGCGCCGAAGCGCTGACGGGCGCGACAGGTCAACGTTTTCCCCTAATTTAAACGGATGAAGATCAGGGCAAGAGGGCGCGTTACCCTGATGCTGGTTCGAGGTGTATGGCCCGAACCGGAAGTAGCGCGCATCGGATTGCGGCTGTCCGTCCTGCCTTGGGGAAGAAAGCATGAGACTAACGATTCTGAAGCTGGTCTCAGTGACTGCGGCGGCCCTCGCTGCGGTTATTTTGTTTCGATATCTTAATGATTTGCCGGCCGTGCCCGAATCCATGCTCTCCTATGAGGCATGCCAGTTAGCGGGTTCGAATCAGTCATCCATATGCCTGAGCATTGATCCAGGCAGGATCAGCCTCGCAGCGCTTCTGGGAATGTACTAATCGTTAGCCTATGCCTGTCCACTGCTCTCCAACACAAGCGCTGAACAGCCGGAACGTCCCTCGATGGGACGCTGAACACGACGTCGTCGTGACAGGTTTTGGCGCGGCTGGCGCCTGCGCCGCAATTGAGGCGGCACAGGCCGGTGCCGACACGTTGATCGTCGAGCGCGCATCCGGCTATGGGGGTACCAGTGCGCTGTCAGGTGGCGAAATTTATCTGGGCGGTAATGGCGGTACGCCTGCCCAGAGACAAGCTGGATTTTGTGACGAAACCGAAGATTTATATCGCTACCTGGAACTGGCAGGCGGTGCCGATGCCGACCTGGCCAGGATCCGGCTCTACGCTGAGCGCAGTCTTGAGCATCACGACTGGCTCGTCGCACAGGGGCTGAGGTACAAGAATACTTTTTTGCCGGAGCGGATGGTCGAGCCGGAAACCGATGATTGCCTGATCTGGTCGGGTAGCGAAGAATCGTGGCCCTTCAACACGGTGGCTCGTCCGTGTCCGCGTGGACATACACCGCAATGGACGGGATGGGGCGGCGGGCAGATGTTGATGGACGTATTGGCGGCTCGTGCGCTCGCGCTTGGGGTGACCGTGCGCTATGACACTCGCGCGCAGGCGCTGGTCGTCGATGACTCTGGAGCCGTGTGTGGCGTCGTCGTTCGCTCGTTGGGACAGGACGCTTATGTGCGCTCGCGGCGTGGCATCGTGCTGTGTACGGGGGGCTTCGTGATGAATCGTGACATGGTGCGCCGTCACGCGCCTATGTTGTTGCGTTCGGCCGATCCGATTGGCAATCCGGGTGATGACGGCAGTGGCATCCTGATGGGCGTCAGCGTAGGAGGCGCCGCGATTCATATGGATCAGGGGTTCGTTAGCTTGCCGTTTTATGCACCGGAATCACTGATCAAAGGAATTTTTGTCAATGAGCGTGGCCAGCGCTTCATCAATGAGGATGGCTACCACGGCAGAACGGGCTACCACGCGCTGCAGCAGGCGGGTGAGCGGATATTCCTGCTGGCTGACCATGCGGTTTATCGGGCGCCTCCCGCCTTCGCCCGAATTGATGTTGCCGCCGCTGGCGAAACCTGGGAAGAAGTAGAACAGGAACTGAAGTTGCCGAAAAATACGCTTTGGGCGACCGTGCAGACCTACAACCACTTCGCCGCGCAGGGGAGGGATCCGGTCTTTCACAAGGAGGCAAAGTGGCTGAAGCCGCTGGATGAGCCACCCTTTGTCGCGCTGGATTGCCGGATTGACTACGCTTTCTATCCGCACTTCACGCTAGGGGGGCTCGACACTTTGCCAACCGGGCAGGTAGTCGACGAAACACGAGCGCCGATTCGCGGGCTGTTTGCTGCTGGACGCACGACGTCCGGCTTGCCGCGTTGGGGACCGGGCTATAGCTCGGGCCTTTCGCTGGCCGACGCGACTTTTTTTGGGCGTCAGGCGGGTTGGTATGCGGGACGGTTGGCTGGGGAGGGGAGGGGGGCTTGAGGTGCTGTGGGTTAGGAGGGCGCGGATCTTCCTTGAGCGTCTTTCCGAGCGTGTCGCGTTCGCTGTTTTGCGGAACAGATGTAATTTTGCGGAGCAAAGAAAAAGGGCTTAGCCGACCACCAGCATCTCCATTATTTATCGCTACCTATTGTGATGGATGGTTCATCTTTTCCAGTTCCTCAATTTCACGCAGATGTGCGTATTGTTCCTTCCTTCGGTTATAGACACACTCTCCGTAAATTACGTCCCACATGTTTCGGATGTTTGGTCCCGTTTCAGAAGGCTCCCATTCCGAACCAGCTTGCTTGTTGAGCATGCAAAACCGCAAGTTCCGATCTGCAGTGGACATGAATTCCTTTAGTAACACAGCATTGTGATTGCCATGCGGCATCGCTGCGGCTAACTTGTTTGCTATTGCCTGGCTCTTTTTCTGGATCGCGTTCGCAGACCCGAGATAACACGTCGTGTCCATACTGCTGCTACCGCTAAGGTGCTTGAGGCAGTCGTCATCCGCACTGTCCGCGTAACACAAAGACATCGTGACACAAGGAACCAAAAATAAAAGTGTTTTAATGATGCGCATCGTATACCCCTGTTCCAAATAAACGTGCTTCGGATTCGCGTCTCTGACGCAACCTGGGATTGCTGACGTGGAATCTACGGATAAGGTCAGGCATCGTTTCATAGTGCCCGTGGTTGACTTCATCTGCTATTTCCCTGACGGCACTGCCTGCACCAGCGTTAAATACAACGCTTACCATAGCATCGTACTCGTAATGAAAAAGCGGGACTTTCACAAGAGAGTTCAATCTTTTTTGAACTAGCTCCAAGTCGTGCCTCAGAAGGTTTTTTGCACGCTCCGCCGATATTATTTGGCCGACGTACAAATTGTCATTCGGCAAGACAAGGTGTCCGCATCCGACCGTAGGATTTCCTCGGTCATCACGGTAGACCTGCAAAATCATCCCTTCCACTACCTGAACGTCTATATGGGTATGATTCGAATAAAAGATACGCGTAATGCCGTTCATTCTTCCACTTTCCCATTCACCCAGAAACGCGAGGCATTGATTCGTTGCCTGCCACGGCTTTCCGAATCGCGGGGTGGATGTCGTTACGCAGGAGTTGGGATCAGTATTTGTTATCGCGGTGCAAAGTGCTTCAGACATCAAGCCTCCTGTTTGTGGCCGAGATAAATAGCAATATTTCCTGCACTGTCGGTTTGATAGCGCAGGGTGTACCCCTGCGAATCTGTCGCCCCGTGCTTCAACTCACCGGACGGCAACCTGATTGTGTAATGGGTATCAGCCAACCTATTCCCCCTCCCATCCTTGAGGACGAACCGTTCATCGAACGCGCCGCGAGTTGCCCGTTCTTCTTTGGCTATAGCACTTCCGTTTGAATGTAAACCCATCGCAGCCAGTTCACCTGACTCGAATGACATTGATGCGTTGTGCTGTGACGCGATCAGTCGTGGAGGCGGATTGCACTTGCAGATACAGATGTCGTTTTCGAGTGCCACCTGTTTGCCCATCAGCTCCATCGGGCGATATGGCGGCACGTTGTAGATGTGGCCCGTGGTCTTGCACGCATGGCAATATATCTGCGCGCCGTGATACGCCAATGGCTTTCCGTGATTCCTGTGAGACTCTTCAGCCTGGATCACTACACCGCCAGCCGTGGTTTTGTCACCAAGTACAATCAAATAACGTCTCATGCGGCCCTCTTCAATCGAAGTCTGCAAATACCCAGTCGCCCGACTCTGGATCATAAATTGCATACTGGTCTATCGAGGTTTTACCTAGATCACCGGCATGGGTGGCTGGAGGCATACGCGTCAATGCTTGTCCCTCTGCGTCAGCAATCTGCTCAGTTGACCATGTATCCATCATGTCCAGCGTATCAGTGAAATCCGATAGCCCTGCCCATTCGAAAGCGCTGTTAATATGCTCTACTACCAGATCAGAGAAACCAATGCTGAAGTGGTAATGCCCCCGCAAATCCACCGTCTGTAGAAGTAGAATTTTCTCGTTAAGAGGGAGTTCTGCAGATGAAGAAGTCGAGATTAACGGACAGCCAGATACTGGAAGCGCTTAAGCGCGCGGAGACTGGACTGGCGGTACCGGAGTTGTGCCGGGAACTGTGCATCAGTTCGGCCACGTTTTATAAATGGCGCTCGAAGTACGGTGGCATGGACGCGTCGATGATGTCGCGCATGAAAGAGCTGGAGGCGGAGAATGCCCGGCTTCGCAAGATGTACATCGAGGAGAAACTCAAGGCAGAGATTGCCTCGGAAGCACTGCAAAAAAAGTTCTGAAGCCATCTCGTCGGCGCGAGATGGCAAAGCAGGTTGTGCAACAGCGCCGCGTGTCGATTCGTGTGGCGTGCGCGGTGTTCGGCATCAGCGAGTCGTGCTACCGGTACGAGGCGAAGTTGAACACGGAGAACGAAGAGATTGGCGACTGGCTGCTGCGTATCACGGGCTGCCATCGCAACTGGGGCTTTCTGCTGTGCTACTTCTACCTGCGCAACGTGAAGGGATTTGGCTGGAACCACAAGCGCATTTACCGGATTTACCGCGAGCTGGAACTGAACCTGCGTATCAAGCCGAAGAAGCGCCTGGTGCGGGAGACGCCACAGCCGCTGTCGGTGCCGCAGGCCATCAATGAAGTGTGGTCGATGGACTTCATGCATGACCAACTGGCGGACGGGCGCAGCATCCGGACGCTAAACGTAATTGATGATTTCAACCGGGAGGCGCTGGGCATCGAGGTGGATTTCTCGTTGCCATCCGAGCGGGTGATTCGCACGCTGAAGCAGCATCTGGAATGGCGAGGCAAGCCGAAGGTTATCCGGTGCGACAACGGCCCGGAATATCTGAGCGCGGCTATCGTGACGTGGACGCAAAGGCAAGGCATCCGGCTGGAATACATCCAGCCGGGCAAGCCGCAGCAGAACGCGTATATCGAACGGTTCAACCGGACTGCGCGATACGAATGGCTGTCGCAATATCTGTGGGAAGACTTGGAGCAGGTGCGCGAAGCGGCGGCCGACTGGATGCGGACTTACAATCACGAGCGCCCGAATAGGGCATTGGGCGGTTTTACCCCGAAGCAGCGGCTGGCCATGGCCGCTTAGTTTCTACTTCTGCCTGCCTTGGAAAACGAGGGCATTACCAAATGACTGACCGTTCTCAGAAGGCGGGTCACGACGACAGTGATGCCTAATCACTCTTCCTCGCCGGCTCGCTGCGTCGAGGAGCTTTTCCCTTTCCTGTCGTCATCGAGGCATAGGTCGAAGCTGTCCGTTGCAGCGGGGGCAGAAAGTGGAAGGGTACATGTCACTTGCCGTTGGCGACGGCGGCTGCCGGTCGGGATGCGTTGAGAATGCGAAGAAAAAACAGGCGATCAAATGACTGAGCGGAAGTACAGATTCGAGACACCACGCAACCCTCGTCAACATTTGGAGGCCCTTTATGAGGAGCTTTCCTTTTCCGACCAAGAGTACAACAATAGCCGGCCGACCGAAACGTTGAAGGATCACATTGCGGAGCTCCTGCATGTGGCTCGGGTCGCTAAACGACAGAGAACGGATGAAAAGGAAGCAGAGGAAAGGGACAAGTCATGGGCAGTGGGCGCGTTGGCAGTATTAGCCGCCGTACTTATGATTATCGGAATGAGTCGCCAAGGCTCATGGCTTGATGACTACCTTTTCGCCATACGACTTTGGGCGATTGGGTTCGCGGCCATCTTCGTGGGCGTATCTATCGAACGGAGCTCGTTCTTCACGCGGTTATGGGCGTACGGTTTTACGAAGCTTACGGCATCGATTGCGGTGTCTGCCTTGGTGGTATTCAGCACGGGCAAGGCCTCCTCGCTGATCAACGGAGTCTTCCCGGTGGATGCATCGGCATTGCCCTTCACAAGGGCGATCGTGGCGGGACTGCTAGCCTTCGAGTACGCGTATCCGCTTCTACTAATCGTTGCCGTGTTCGCAGCAATACATGCACTTGTCCTCTTCGGATGGATAAAGCTGAAACTGTCAGGCGAAGGGAAATATAACGGGCCGCCCATTCAGTCGGTTGCGTTTCTCTTGCTATCGGCGGTAGTGCTGGTGTCGTACGCGAGGTGGGTGAACAAGGACTTCTCAAATGAGGCGTGGCCCGCAAAGATATATCGACTTGCACACTCGCTCGACTTCGATGTGAAGTACGAATGTACGAATATCCCCAAAGGATTCTCGGTGGTTTTTCTTGGGCCGGATCATGCCCGCGTGTTACTTGATCTGAATAATCCTCAGACCGAAGATATAGAATCGTTTGTCGATGCCGGGACTCGTGGGCAGACTGATATCCCGCAACAGTTCCACGTTCTTTCGTGCCAGTCGGAGACTCGGCTTCCAGACGGAGAAAACGGAACAGGTATGAGCGTAATTTCTCCGGATGACGTTGCGGCTCAGTAGCCTTGGTGACCGGGCGAGTTAGCCATATTGGAGCTCGATGGGGGCGCCGTATTGTATTTGGCCTCGCTGTAGTGTCGGGATAAACAGATGTTGCATGACAGATTGCGAAGCATTGCTGCTACGCGGACGTATTTGCACACGAGAAGATGGGGAGAGCAATGGCACTGGGGCGAGTCGAGCGCATCCTGATTCTGGCGAAGACCTACCCTTCGCCAAGCGCGCAGTACGTAGAAACCTCATGCGTCGCGGGCATCGCTCAGAGCGGCGCGATGCGCCGCCTGTTCCCGGTGCCATTCCGAATGATCGAGGACGGGCAGCAGTTCAGAAAGTGGCAGTGGATTGACGTGCGCATCGAAAAGGCTACAAAGGATCACCGCCCCGAGAGCCACAAGGTCTATGTCGACACAATCAATTGCAGCAATGTGATCGAGCCTAAGAAAGAGTGGTCGTCGCGGTGGGAGTGGTTAGACAAGATACCTGCGTTTGGTAGCTTTGATGCCATCGACGCGGCGAGGCTTGCCGATGGATTGTCGATCGCACTCCTGCGTCCGAAGCGGTTGCTCGGCCTCGACATAACTAAGGCCCGCAACCCGGATTGGACGGATGATGAGCGGGAGAAGCTGCTGCAAGAACAGATGCAGGGCAATCTCTTTTCTGAGGCAGAAGAGCGCAAGCAGGTGAAGCAGCTTCGCAAGGTGCCGTTTGACTTCTACTACCGATACGTCTGTGACACGCCTGACGGCGAGAAGGAGCATAAGCACAAGATCGTCGACTGGGAGGCGGGGGCGCTCTTCTGGAAATGCCGCGAAAGCTATCGTAGTGAGTGGGAGAAGCCGTTCCGCGCCAAGCTGGAGGAAGATCTGGGTAGCAAGGAGCTGATGTTCCTGATGGGTAACCAGCATCGGTTTCAGGACCAGTGGCTGATCATCAGTCTGATTTACCCGCCTAAGCGCAAGCCAGCTGACGACCGGCAAGGCGCGCTGTTTTAGTGTTCGCGCTGGAGATGTGTTCGACGTCAGCGCCGCAGTGCTGCCGCACTGCATTGGCGACCATTGAGCGGTGGCAGAAATTGAAGTCAGCCTCGTAGCAGAGCAGGGCGCAGTTCGACGAACTCACCAGGCTGGACAGGTCTGCGATAGCTGCCGTCTGTGTCTTCAGGTATTTGAGGAATCCGCCGGTGTACCGCTTCCAGTTGCCGTCCTCCCGGTAGCGATCGCGTACGGGCTTGGGACAGCCGAGATTGACCATATGGACATATTCCAAGCCGGAGAGGTTCAGCACACTGGCTAACGCTTTCTTTGAGAAGCCGGGCTTGCGCGACAGGGGCAGCTCGCGGATGTCCACAATGGTCTCAACGCCGTGCTCTGTGAGCAGGGACATGAACGTGTCGATGTCCAGTCCTTCGTAGCCTATGGTGAAAACAGTCATCGGTGTCCCTTCAAGGCGGTCGTAAATGCAGGAAGCGAGTGATTGGCGATGCCGGACAGCGTAGGTGATCTGTTGTAAGTCCGATTCTCGACAGACCTTCGATATATTTTCGCTTCCAGGCATGAGACAGCATTTTGCCGGAAGGCAGATTGATCGATATGGATTGATGCCGACCCAAAATGCCTACACGGTGCCTACATGAGCCCGTAAACGGACAAAGGGTTACAGGCGTAAGGCCTGTAACCCTTTGATTTTCTTGGTAGGCCGTACGGGATTCGAACCTGTGACCAACGGATTAAAAGTCCGCTGCTCTACCAGCTGAGCTAACGACCCAAAAGAGAAGCGAGATTATAGCGGGCCGTTTTTTACCCTGTCAACTGTTTGATGCGGGCGATTACAAAAAACACCGCAAAACGCCGTAAACGCCGCAAGCGCCGTTACCGCGAACAAAACGTCATTTGATCTGCGACAGCTTGCTCTGCGCGGTTTGCGCCACGGTTGAGCTGCCGTACTGCGCGATCAGTTGCTCGAGGGTTTTTTTGGCGGCGGTTTTTTGCCCCTGCTCAACCTGGTTGTTGGCGATGGCCAGTAACGCTTCCGGTGCGCGGGGGTGCTGCGGGTAGTTTTTCACCACGTTTTGCAAGGCTGCGGTCGATCCCTTGTAGTCGCGCAGCGCATACAGCGCGTTGCCGAGCCAGTATTGCGCGGTTGGCTGATATGGGCTGTGCGTGTATTGGGCGATAAAGCTGCGGAACGAAGCCGCTGCGTTTTTATATTCGCCGTTGCGGAACTGCTGCGATGCGGTATTGAACGCCTCCGTTTCACCCGGCTGCACGGTACCTTCCACGCCATCCACTGTTTGCTGCTGCGGCTCGAACTTCTTCAGCCGACTATCCAGATCGGTGTAGTAGTCTTTTTGCTGCTTTTGCAACGTGGTGAACTGGTTGGCCAGATCTTCGCTTTGTCCACGCAGCGTCGCAACCTGCTGGTTAAGCTGGTCGAGACGGTTGGACTGGTCGAGGATCGTGCGCTGTGCCGCGGCCAGCTGGCTAGCCAGATTGTCTGACTTCGCGCGCAGGTCCAGCACGGCCTGGCGGGCCTGATCGTCATCGAACAGGCCCGCATGCGCGGGCGTGCCAAATATCAGGGCTGCGCCAGCGGCGCAAGTTGCTGCGGTTACCCGCAGCCAGGAGAAACGGTGCGTCATACGGCTTGCCACCTGTTGCGGTTACTTACTGTTGATAGACGAGATCGGAGCGGCGGTTTTGTGCCCACGATGCTTCATCATGACCCGTTGCCATCGGCTTTTCCTTGCCCAGGCTCACGGCTTCCATTTGCGTATCGGGTACGCCGAGCAGCGCCAGCGAACGGCGTACCGCTTCAGCCCGTTTCTGGCCGAGCGCGAGGTTGTACTCGCTGGTGCCGCGTTCGTCGGTATTACCCTGGATCAGCACACGGCGCTCCGGATGGCTCTTCAGATACTGCGCATGCTGCTCTAGCAGTGGCTGATAGCTGTCCTGGACCGAGTAGCTGTCAAAGTCGAAATAAATGCTGCGTTTGGCCAACGGGCTGTTCGGGTCGTTCAGCGGATCAATCGTGACCTGGGTCACGGTGCTGGGGTTGACCTGGGTACCGACGGCGCCGCCCTTGTTGTTGGCGTTGTCATCAAGCTTCACGCCTGAATGGCAGGCGGCCAATGCGCTTACGGTCAGTACGGCAAATGCAATGCGTAATTTCGACATCATGTTTACTCTCCTTGTGTGTTATTGCCTAAACGGACCCCATGACGGCTCGCGCACGCTGCCGCCCGGAACGGACAGGACCTGCCGGCTGCGACCATCTGTCGACACAGCCGCCAACACGCCACGGCCGTTCACCTGTGTGGCGTAAAGAATGTACTGACCGTTCGCCGCGTAGCTTGGCGATTCGTCATGTGTTGTGTCCGTCAACCCGGTCGCGGTACCTGACTGGAGATCCAGCGCATACAGCCGGAAGCCGCCACCCGTGCGCGAAATATACGCGAGCTGCTTGCCGTCCGGGCTCACGCGCGGGCTGGTGTTGTAGTTGCCGGTGAACGTCACGCGCTGGGCTGCACCCGCGCTTTCGCCTTGTACGGGCATCCGGTAAATTTGCGGCGCGCCGCCGCGATCACTGGTGAAGTAGATCGACTGGCCATCGGGCGAAAATGCGGGTTCGGTATCGATCGAGCTGCTTTGAGTCAGGCGGCGCAGGCCGCTGCCATCCACATTGACGGCGAAGATTTGCGTATTGCCTGTGCGTGAAAGCGCCACGGCGAGCGTGCGGCCATCGGGCGACCAGGCCGGAGCGCTGTTATTGCCTTTCTGGTTGGACACCACGACGCGGCGCCCGGTGGGCAGATCGTGAATGTAGACGACGGGTTTTTTCTTCTCGAATGAGACATAGGCGACTTTCGTGCCGTCAGGCGACCACGAGGGCGAAATAATCGGCTCGGGGCTGGAAAGCGCGATGCGCGCGTCTTGCCCGTCGGAGTCGGAAATCTGTAGCTGGTAACGGTTGCCCGTTTTGACGATATACGACAGACGGGTGTTAAACACCCCTCGCACGCCCATTAACTGCTGATAAATGTAGTCGGCTACGCGGTGGGCGTTGGCCCGGAGTTCCGTCGCCGGGCCTGCCAGCACGAGGCCGCCCAGGCTTTGCTGCTTGACGGTGTCATAGAGCTTGAAGCGGATTTCATACTGGCCGTTGGCGAGCCGGTTTACGCTGCCCGACACGAACGCATTGGCGCCTTTTGCCTTCCAGCTTCCGAGATCCACTGAGTCGGCTTCGGCGACGGGTGCCGTGCCCGCATCAATATTGGTGAACTTGCCGCTGCGCTGCAGATCCTGGCGCACGATAGCGCTGACCTGTTGGGCTGAGCCGGCTTCATTGGCGAAGTTGGCTACGGCAATCGGAAATTGTGTGGAACCGACGCCTGTCACGAGGACATTGAGTTGTGCATGGGCGGCAGTGCCCGTTGCAATCAGGCACGATGCCAAAAATGTTTGCAGGCCTAGTCTGGTCATCAAACTCATGCTGTGTGAATCCCCTAAAACAGTTGTGCCAACACGCTATAACAGCAGACAGACTGACAAACGTCTGATTCGTTCCCATCGGTTCAAGATGGGTCCGCCGCTATCCGGCTGGGCGTAATGTAATCGTAAAGTTGGCGGGTGTTTTGCCATCGGTGTCACGCGGCATCGGATCGGAGTGCTGTACCGCCCGTAACGCGGCATCGTCCCATTGGGTGTTGCCGCTGGCACGGATGATCTTCGCACTTAGCAATGTGCCAGTCGGCGCACAGCGTACCGCAACGACAGTTTCCAGGCCTTGAGTCTCGCCTGCCCAGATGATGTTCGGGCGCACGCTCCGCTGAACTTTTTCCGCATAACCGGCTGAGGTGGCATTGCCGCCCGCGCCAGTGCCGGTACCGCTTTTCGCCAGGCCCTCGCCGCTCGAGCCTTCGCCGCCTGCCATGCCGCGCAACTGGGCGAGACGCGCGCGTCGTTCCTCATCGCGCTTCTTCGCTTGCGCCTCGGCCTGAGCCTTGGCTTTGGCGGCTTTTTGCGCGTCGATTTTTTTCTGCGCCTCGGTTTGTGCTTCGGTTTGTGCCTTTTGCTGCGCGGCCAATTTTTCCTGCGCGGCCAATTTTTCCTGCGCGGCCAATTTTTCCTGCTTTTGCTGTTCCTGCTGCTGTTTTTGCTGCTTTCGCTGTTCGGCCAGTTGCTGCTGCTTTTGCTTTTCAGCTAGCTGTTTCTGTTTTGCCGCCGCGGCTTGTTGCGCGGCCTGGTCGGCGGCGAGCTGTTGCTGGCGTTTCGCCTCGGCTTCTTGCTGGGCTTGTTGCTGCTGACGCAGTTGTTCAGCGAGTTGCGCTTCGCGGGCCGCCTCGCGTTGCTGGCGCTTTTTTTCCTGGAGTGCGATGTCCGCGTCTTCATCCGGCGCAACCGGAGCGGGCGCGACGGGTACCGGCACAGGTGGCGGTGGCGGCGGCGGGACAGGGGTATCGGGAATTTCTGTCCATAGCTCGGCTTCAGCACCGGCGGGCGTGCTGTTTTGCCACTGAATGCCGTGATACAGAAAGAACCCCAGCAGCACGTGCATGGCGAGGGCGAAGATGAACGCGCGCCCGGTGCCGCGTTCGCGCGGTGGCTGGAGCGGGTAGCTGGTGTTCCTGCGGTTCATTGTGCTTTGACGAGCAGCCCGACGCGCTTTACGCCTCGCGCTTTCAGGTCGGACATGACATTCATCACGGCTTCGTATTTCACGCTTTTGTCGGCGGCGATCACCATTGGCTGGTCAGGATGAGACTGCTGGCGATCCGTCACGAAACTGTTCAGATCCGCCTTGGTCATGTCTTCCTGTTGCGTGGCGCCCGCATCGTCCTTGTATTTGATGCTGATATTGCCGTTCGCGCGGATGTTGACCACGACCGGCGGTACTTGCTGCTGCTGCGAAGCGCCGCCCACAGTCGGCAGATTGACGATGGTGGGCGCGACGAGCGGCGCGGTCACCATGAAGATCACAAGCAGGACAAGCATGACGTCGATATACGGGACGACGTTGATGTCCGACATGGCACGGCGCGAGCGGCCACCGCGCATGCTGGAGCGAAGGGAGGATCCGGCCATCGTGGGCTCCTTATTGCGCTTGACGCTGCAAGATGTTCGAGAACTCTTCGATGAAGGTTTCGAAGCGGATCGCCAGGCGGTCGATATCGTGCGCGTAGCGGTTGTAGGCAACGACGGCCGGAATGGCTGCGAACAAACCAATGGCGGTTGCGGTCAGCGCTTCGGCAATGCCCGGGGCGACGTTGGCGAGGGTTGCCTGCTGTACGTTGGCGAGGCCTCGAAACGCATTCATGATCCCCCAGACTGTGCCGAACAAGCCGATATACGGGCTGACCGAACCGACTGACGCGAGAAACGACAGATTGGCTTCCAGCGCATCCATTTCGCGCTGGAAAGCCGCGCGCATTGCCCGGCGTGCGCCATCCAGAACCGCGCTGGAATCATTGAGACGCTTTTCCTTGCCCTTGAGGAATTCACGCATGCCGGATTCGAAAATACGTTCCAGCGCGCCAATGGTGTGACGGTTATTGGCGGCACTTTGATAGAGCGCCTGGAGGTCGCCGCCGGACCAGAAATCGCGCTCGAAGCGCTCGGTTTGGGCTCGTGCCCGGCGGAGCGCAAACCATTTGCGAAAGATGAAGGTCCACGACAGCAGGGACAGCAGCAGCAGCAGCGCCATGACCGCCTGAGCCAGCAGGCTCGCGTTGAGGACAAGGGAGATGATCGACAGGTCTTGGGTAGGATTCATAGGGTTTCGCTATAACGTCCCGGAAAAGGGCATCTGGCCACAAGAAGCGCCGGTAAGGTTCTGAAACAGGCCTGAACTCGCAAGGCTGATGGCCAAACCAGTTTTTCGTCGTGTCTTGACTGTGGGCCAGCGCTGGCGAGCACTGGCGGCTGCAGAGGCATGAAAAATCAAGCGCGGTGCTCCATGCTGGGGCGTTCCGCTATGCCATGCTGCAATGCCGCAAGGACAGACGGGGGAATGGCCATGGGACGCAGCGCCTCCCGTCCGACACAGCCGATCCGGCTAGTGCTTGTCGCCAGCAAGGTACCTTTATGCCAGGCTTCTTGCAGAAAATCGACCGAGGCCCGGCCCAGCCGTGTGATCCGGCTCGTGATGCTCAGCCTGTCATCAAGACGGGCAGGGGCCCGGTAATCGAGTGCCGTGCTGCACACGATGAACTGCACACCGGTTTCGTCGGTCAGCCGGCGCTGGTCGATGCCGCATGCGCGTAGCCATTCAGTGCGCGCCCGCTCAAAAAATTTCAGATAGTTCGCATAGAACACGATGCCACCTGCGTCAGTGTCTTCGTAATACACGCGAACCGGCCATGTGAAATGGACGTCATGGGCGCCATGGGCGCTTATCTCGGGCAGGCTGCCGGGCGAGCTTGCAAGCGAACTGTTAGACGGAATCATAGCGGCGCATTTTACCGGAACGCATTTGGCGTGCATTTTGTAGCGGGCAGGCCCGTGACCCGTTGCCCGGGGTTGGCGTGCCAGGTGGTGCCTAACAGGCCCGGATTCAGGAGCTCAGCCCCGGTGAACGCTCAAGCCAGCGAAAGACTGTGCCACAGGCATCAGTTCGATCGTATTGATATTGATGTGGGCCGGGCGCGTGGCGATCCAGTAGACCGAGTCAGCGATATCTTCGGCGGTCAGGGGTTGAACATTTTGATAGGTGTTCGCGGCTTTGACGTCATCGCCATGAAAGCGCACATTCGAAAATTCGGTGCCGCCGCATAAACCTGGTTCGACGTTGGTGACACGCACGGCCGTGCCGCTTAGGTCAGCGCGCAGGTTCAGGCTGAATTGCTGGACAAACGCCTTGGTCGCGCCATACACATTGCCGCCAGGATACGGCCAGCTGCCCGCGGTTGAGCCGATATTGAATATGTGACCGCGATTGCGCCCGACCATGCCAGGCAAAAAGGCTCGCGTGACCTGCACGAGACCGCTGCAATTGGTGTCGATCATGGTTTGCCAGTCGTCGATGTCAGCTTGCTGGGCGGGCTCCTGCCCGAGCGCGAGGCCGGCGTTGTTGACGAGAACGCTGATTTCGTTAAAACCGGTGGGCAAGCGCGCAGGTGAGGCTGCGACGGCGGCCCGGTCGCGCACGTCCAGCTCGAATGGCAACAGGGCTTCACCGAGTTCATCGGCGAGTGCACGCAGACGCTCGGTGCGCCGCGCCGCAGCCACTACACGATGGCCGCCTGTGACAAAAGCGCGGGCGATAGCCGCGCCAAACCCGGAGGACGCCCCGGTGACAAACACGATCATGACGGCTCCGTGAGCGGTAAACCAGCAAAGATGCCAAGACTACTTGCAATGCGGCGGTGCAGCAAGAGGCGTGACGGTGCCTTGAGGCGGCGCTTCAAGGCGCTCGCCGAGTGATGCGAAGGCCGGGTAGGAGTGTCCGCTGTACAGGGAGCTTGCCGTTTTTTGGGGCGTGTTTTGGCTCGGTTGCCTATTCGTAACGCTTCCAATAAACTAGCGCGCTCAACCCTTGTGTAACTGGCGATAAAGCCCTTTTGGGGGCCAAGGTGGAGCAACCCACCGTGAAGCGCAAGGGGTCGTTTTTGCCGTTCGCCTGGGCAGCCGGAATCATTGCGCCAATGCGCACTGCGGGTGGCTGCCTGTTGGGTGAGCGGTGTCCTGTCTGAATCTGCCACCTCAGGGTTAGCCCCAGCCTTAGCCCGTCTTAGCCCGCTTTGGGCCAGGCTGGGCCAAGCCTGGGCCAAGCTATTGCATGCCGCTCGTGGGCGGCTTGTGTGTGCAAGATCGCGCATGTGATCCCGGTAACCTGAACCTCCAAAACGGAACCGCTATGTTTGACAGAGCCCAGAGCACCATCGCCAATATCGACCCTGACCTGTGGCAGGCGATTGAGCAGGAAAACCGCCGCCAGGAAGATCACATCGAGCTGATTGCATCGGAAAACTACACGAGCCCGGCCGTCATGGCGGCGCAAGGCTCGCAACTCACGAACAAATACGCTGAAGGCTATCCGGGCAAGCGTTATTACGGCGGTTGCGAGTACGTCGATATCGTCGAGCAGCTTGCCATCGACCGTGTCAAGCAGATCTTCGGTGCCGGGGCCGCTAATGTGCAGCCCAATTCGGGCTCGCAGGCCAATCAGGGTGTCTTTTTTGCCATGCTCAAACCCGGTGACACGATCATGGGTATGAGCCTCGCGCATGGTGGCCATCTGACACACGGCTCGCCAGTCAATATGTCGGGCAAATGGTTCAACGTGGTGAGCTATGGCCTGAACGAAGCCGAAGATATCGATTACGACGCGGCCGGGAAGCTCGCGCAAGAGCACAAGCCGAAGCTGATCGTGGCGGGTGCTTCGGCGTTTTCGCTGCGGATCGATTTTGAGCGTCTGGCAAAAATTGCCCGTGAAGCTGGCGCTTATTTCATGGTGGATATGGCGCATTACGCCGGTCTGATTGCGGCGGGGGTTTATCCGAACCCCGTGCCTCACGCCGATTTCGTCACCACGACAACCCACAAGAGCCTGCGCGGCCCGCGTGGCGGTGTGATCCTGATGAAGCCCGAGTTCGAAAAAGCCATTAATTCGGCTATTTTCCCAGGCATTCAGGGCGGCCCGCTGATGCACGTGATTGCGGGCAAGGCCGTCGCGTTCAAAGAAGCGCTGGCGCCAGAATTCAAGGTGTATCAGCAGCAAGTGCTCGATAACGCTCGTGTGCTGGCTGAAACCCTGGTGCAACGTGGTTTGCGCATTGTCTCGGGCCGTACCGAAAGCCACGTGATGCTGGTGGACCTGCGAGCCAAGAACATCACGGGCAAGGCGGCGGAAGCTGCGCTGGGCGCCGCGCACATCACGGTGAATAAAAATGCTATTCCGAACGATCCGGAAAAGCCGTTTGTCACAAGCGGCGTGCGTTTGGGCTCGCCGGCCATGACTACGCGCGGTTTTGGCGTGCAGGAAGCACAACAGGTTGGACATCTGCTTGCTGACGTGCTCGATGCGCCGGAAGACGTAGCCGTGCTCGAGCGAGTGCGTGCCCAGGTGAGCGAGCTGACACGCCGCTTTCCTGTTTACCGCTAAGCCGCTGCGATGCATTGTCCTTTTTGCCGGCATGACGATACGCAAGTCGTCGATTCCCGCGTATCCGAAGACGGTGCGGCGATTCGCCGCCGCCGCCGGTGTCCGGCCTGCGACAAGCGTTTTACGACGTATGAGCGGGTTGAGCTGGCGCTGCCGTCGGTCGTCAAGAAGGACGGCAGCCGCACTGAGTTCGACCGCAGAAAGATTGTCGCCAGCATGCAACTGGCGCTGCGCAAGCGTCCAGTTGCCGCTGATGCGATTGATGCCGCCGTGGCGCGCATCGAATATCAACTGCTGGGCAGTGGTGAGCGGGAAGTGCACAGCGAGCGTCTTGGCGAGCTCGTGATGAACGAATTGCGTGCGCTCGATACCATTGCTTATGTCCGTTTTGCTTCCGTGTACCGGCGTTTCGAAGACGTCTCTGAGTTTGAGGACGTGATCGAAGAGTTCCGCATGGCCAATCCTGCCGCCCAAGGCCGCCCTCCCGCCAAGCGCTGATTGTCCGGTTATCAGCCGCCGTTGCTGCTGTTGTAGCATTTCCCCGTCCTTCCTCTTCATCCGCCAGTACCGCGTTTTCCCTGCTCTTCCTGCTGTATTCAGCACAGCCCGCTTCCTGCATTACGTGGACATTTTTACGTGAACGCGCAGGCATGCGCCAGCTAGCCATCTGGCTATGTCGTCTGGCTAATTGTTCTGCGGCATCGCAGCCTTTACATTCGACTGCATTCTGGAATGTGATCAGGGATGCAGATGAAAGACAATGCTTTCACAGGGCCGCTGTGGCGCGGCTTCACGCTTGTCGAAACACTGGTGGTGCTCGCGCTCACGATGCTGGTCATCATGATGGCGGCGCCGTCGTTCGTGGTTTGGCAGGTACGCGATCAGGTGGATGCCGAGGCGCGCAAGTTCATTGCGGCCCTCGCGTTTGCACGCGCTGAAGCGGTGCATCGCGGCCTGCCGGTTACGCTGTGCCGCACGGATTCGGCCCAGCATTGTCTGGCTGTTGGACAGGTATGCGGCGGCGCGCACGACTGGTCGTGTGGCTGGGCGGTGGTGGTTAGGCTTGCTGGATTGACGCATGTGCTGCGGGCGCAGTCGGGAGAGTCTCGCGTGCGAGTTTCCGGCATGCTGGCTGATCTTACGTTCACGCCGCCCGCAGGCCAGCTCATCGGCCGTTTTCGCAGCTTTGATTTTGCCCCGCGTTTCGGCATCGAGGCAACGCGAGGCGAGCGTTTCCGCCGCTGTATCCGGATCGCGGCGGGTGGTCGCGCCAGGATTGCCGAGGGTCGATGTGGGGCCGAGCAATGAAACGGAGCCGTATCGCGCATTGCGCGGGTGCCTCGCTGATCGAAGTGATGCTCGCTCTCGCTTTGATGGCGGTGAATGCGATGGGCCTGATTGCCATGCAGTTATGGACCTCCCGTGAGACCGTTGCGCTACTACAGCGCGAGCAAGCCGTTTTTCTCGCTGATGCGATCGCGGAGGCCGCGAACGAAGGGCAAGCTGGGAGCGGTGCCGCGCGTGTTACCCAATGGCAGGCGCGCGTCGCGCAACTTTTGCCAAAAGGCCTGACTGAAATCACGCGTGGGGGCGGTGCTAGCCTGGTCCAGGTGCGCTGGGCGCGAGCGTCTGGCCTGTCTGCCAGTGCCACGCCAGAATCCTGTGGAGAATCTGCTGGCACAGCCGATCGGGCATGCGCTGTCATGGTGTTTGTGCCATGACGTGCTGTTTCAGCATGGGTCGGGTTGGCGTTTGCGCAGATGCGCCCATTTGCATGGGCTCTCGCGGGCGCGGGCATACCTTGTCTGAGTTGCTGATTGCACTTGCGCTAGGCCTGATCGTGACGGCGGGTGCTGTGTCGCTGTATCAGTCGCAACGGCAGGCCTTCTGGCAGAGCAGTGACTTCTTGCAGATGCAGGACGCGGGCATGAGCGCGCTCACGCTGATTGCTCAACAGATACAGATAGCCGGATTTACGCCTGCAGCGGCAACTCAGGTTCAGCGTTCCTTTGCGGTGTTCGGTTGCAGTGGCGCACGTCCCGTGGGTAGCGCTGGCAGCGTCATCTGCGAACCTCTGCCGGGCGCTTCCGATGGCATTGTGCTGCGCTATTTCGACGATGGCATGGCCACCTGGCCAACGGCTGCGGGGTTGCCGACCGATTGTCTCGGGCAAGGCGTTGGCCAGGCCGGATCAAGCGGCGCGGAAATCATCAATCGTTATTACGCGAGGACGAGTAGCTCGACCGGACAGCCCGAACTGTATTGCGAGGGTAATGGCCGGCCAGGTTTGGCTCAGCCGCTGGTGGAGGGCGTGGAGCGTTTGCACTTGCGCTACTGGCCGGCAGGGGCGGCTCGCGCGCTTGAGGCTAGCGCCTTTGCGCCCGGGCAGTGGCAGCAGATTACGGCAGTCGATTTGTGCGTGCTGGTTCGCGGCGCCCCCCGGCAGCAAGGCACAACCTATATAGATTGTGACGGGGCGAGGGTCACGAGTGCGGATACCCGCATGCGCCGGGCGTTCTGGCGCCATGTGGCAGTGCGTAACGGACATGATGGGCGTGATGCACATGATGCACGTGATGCACGTGATGCGCTCAAGGAGACACGATGAGAGGGCTTTGGCGGCGCTCATTTGCCGCTGGTTCACGCCGCGCACGAATGACTGGCGTTGCGCTGCCGGTCGTTCTGATGCTGGTTTCGATGATGCTGGCGACAACGGCGGCCTGGTTCGAAATCTCGCTCGCGGCGGCCCGCAGTGCATCGAACATGCGCGGTGTATTGCAGGCGTTTCATGCGGCGGATGCTGCGTTGAAATTGTGTGCCCGTCCGATCATCGCGGGAACATTGGGCGTGTCGTCAGACACGCTGCCCCAACCTGCTGGCCCTGTCACGCAAGCCGTATTCGAGCAGGCGTCTATCGCGCCACTGCCGGCCTGGCCTGGATCAATCCGTCCGCCACGTTGTCTGGTCCAGTTGCTGCCCGTGCCGGCTCGTCCCGACGCGGCCGCATGGCGGCTGACAGCGCAAGGTTTTGGCGCTGCCGCGGAGTCACAAGTCTGGTTGCAGCTTGAACTGGTGATCGAGCATGATCGGGTCGAACCGCATTGGCGGCGTCTTGCCACACAGCCTTTTTAGGAGGATGCATGGAAAGACACATGGGCCAGCGCATGGCCGCATTCACGCTGCTTGAACTGATGATCGTGCTGGCTATCGGAGCGATACTCGCCGCGTTTGCCGTGCCATCGTACCAGGGCCAGGTGAGGCGGGCCCACCGGATGGATGCAGTTGCTGCGCTTTACCGGGCCGCGCAGTTCATCGAAGCGCGCCCTCACTATCGTGGCGAGGCATTGCCTGTGGGTTTTGACCAGGCGCCCTCATTGGGGACGATGGTTTACCGCGTGAAGGTCTTGCCTGGCGATAACGCTGCGCAAGCCTATGTTCTTGAGGCACAACCGGTGGAGTCGGGGCCCATGCATGGGGACGCTTGCGGGGTGTTCGTGCTTGACGCCAGCGGGCTGCGCACTAATCGCTTTGAAGAGGGCGGGATGGGACCCTCCGTACAGACATGCTGGCATTCCCGTTAAGCGGTGTTAGTGCTGGACAGGCTTGTCGCTGTCACGTCGGACTTGTTGCCAGACGCGGTATGCCTCCCACGCCGCGAGGCCGAGGCCGCCCCATTTGAGCAAGGGTTTTGCACTGGCGAGCAGCGTGGTGCGCAGGGGTTTGGCGAGCAGCAGCGAAGCTATTGAACTCAACAGTGGATATTGTTTGAGTACGGCGCCTAAACCCGCGCTGGAATGTTTTGTTGCATTCCCGCGTACCCCGGCAAAACCGGGTACCAAAAATTTGATCCAGCTGAAATGCGTCATGGTTTGGCGCAGCTCTGTGGTGGCCTGGCCGAGTTCCTCGCGCTCAATGCTTGCGCGCACGATCAGCAGTTGCTTGCGTACCGCGCGCAGGTGCGGCGTGCTCAGGTCTTGGGCAACCGGCCGCCGCTCTGGAACGGTATCAGATGGAGTTGGGCTCATAGAAATGGGCAGTTGGGCAAAAGGTGGGGCATAAGCCTGGTGGGCAATAAGCCAGCCTGACGCTATCGGGCTATCGGGCGCTATTGAGCTATTGCTTGCGGAAGATCTCGCGGTCTTTTTCGAATTCGTTCAGCGTGGCGGAGAAAACATTAGGTGAATGGCGCAAGGCATGGTGTGCGCGCAAGCCGCACGCAAGGGCTGCGAGCGCATAAACACCCGTGATTGTGCCTAATGCGGCCAAGCGCCAAGGGGTATCCCAAAAGACAATGGCAATTAACGCGGTGAGCGCGATCAATGCCATCAGGGCTAGCATCATCGCGGCGAGTCCAAGAAACAGCACGCTCAACAAGCGGCTTTTTTCTTCTGCTAGTTCAATGCCGACCAGTTCAAGCCGGGTTTGCAAAATTGCGAAGACAGAGCCGAAGATGCGGCGCAAAGGACCATGGTCCGCGCGCTGCGATGAGGTGTCGATCGTCATGGCTGATAGGCATTCCATGCGTGGGGAGATACGCGAGAAAATCCGGCTGGCCGGAAAGGGGGGCGCTGACCGGTCTGCGGTCTGTTTTTTGTTGTGTCCTGGCGGCCAGCCAGACGTGTCCGGCTTGCCGTGTCTTTGCCAGGGGCCAAGCGCGAGACGCTTACTTGCGATTGACCAGCAGGCCAATCAGTGCGCCTATGCCTGCTGCGATACCGATGGAGGCCCATGGATGCTCGTGGACGTAGTCGTCGGTGGCGCGTGCGGCTTTCTTGCCTTTTTCAACGACGACGACTTGTACGTCGGCGGCTTTTTCGCGGGCTTGCTTGATGCGCGCGAGTGTTGTTTCACGCAGCTCCGACGCCCGTTCGCCTGTGGCGCTAGCGGCTTGTTTCAACAGGTCCTCAGCATCGGCGAGAACAGTTTTGATATCCGACATGAATTGCTCCTTATTGATTTCTGACATTGACAGTTTCCTTCGCGTCGCGTCGAACGTGAATCGTAACCAAAGAAGCGGCCTCTGGCGAGCGCATTCACGCATGTTTTGTTCCAGGGAGGCCGGAATAGGGCTGCGCAATGACCTGTACGGCATAGCTGAAAGGCGCCCAGCCCGTTTAAACGAATTTCATGATGGAGTTTTACACGGCGGCAAAGTTTCCGCGGCGCAGGAGAAATTGACAACGAAATGGGCGACATAACCGTCACGATGACAAAAACTTATAACAACCGCTTATAACGGTCTGACGCAATGTTTGTTCATTGTGCAGTGCTACTGTCGTATGCTGCCCGTCTTGCACACTGTATTGCATGTCTCGCAGGCACTTGCGGCCTGGCCCGTTTGATCCTCACAAGGAGTTGCATCATGAGTCTACGTCTTGGCGATACCGCCCCGGATTTCGAGCAGGATTCCAGCATCGGCCCGATCCGTTTTCATGACTGGTTGGGCCAAAGCTGGGGGGTGCTATTTTCCCATCCAGCTGATTTCACACCGGTTTGCACGACTGAGCTTGGCCTGACGGCAAAGCTTGCCGATGAGTTCGCTAAACGCAATGTCAAAACCATCGCGTTGTCGGTGGATAGCGCCGAATCCCATCAAGGCTGGATCAAGGATATCAACGAAACCCAGGCGGCTAACGTGGGTTTTCCGATTCTGGCCGACGGCAACCGCAAGGTGGCCGAGCTCTACGACATGATTCATCCGAATGCGAGCACGACAGTGACAGTGCGTTCGCTGTTTGTGATTGACCCGGCAAAGAAAGTGCGGCTCATCATCACGTATCCGGCGAGTACGGGCCGTAACTTTGACGAAGTGTTGCGAGTGATTGATTCGCTGCAACTCACCGATAACCACCAGGTGGCAACGCCAGGTAACTGGAAGCCGGGCGATGATGTCGTGATCGTGCCGTCGCTGAAGGACGAAGAGGTGATCCGGCAGAAATTCCCGAAAGGCTATACCACGTTGCGTCCTTATTTGCGGATGACGCCGCAGCCAGATCGAAAATAACCCGGCACGGCTTCCAGCAGATTCATGTTATTCGCTGTGCGGGGGCGCTGTTTCAAACGGTGCCCCCGCGCAGCTTTCAACCCGATCGCCTTTAACCTGATTCAACCCCGCTGTTTCAACCTGCCTGAGCCCTTAGCCCCATTTCGGCAAACGCTCAGAAAAACGCCTGTATTCCCGTTTGCGCCCGGCCAAGAATCAGTGCGTGGATATCGTGCGTGCCCTCGTAGGTATTCACCACTTCGAGATTGACCAGATGGCGGGCCACGCCAAATTCGTCCGAGATGCCATTGCCGCCCAGCATGTCGCGCGCCAGCCGGGCGATGTCAAGTGCCTTGCCGCACGAATTGCGCTTCATCATCGACGTGATCTCGACCGCAGCGCTGCCTTCTTCCTTCATGCGTCCGAGGCGCAGCACGCCTTGCAGCGCGAGCGTCAATTCGGTTTGCATGTCAGCGAGCTTTTTCTGAATCAACTGGTTGGCGGCCAGCGGCCGGCCAAATTGCCGGCGCTCCAGGGTATAGCTGCGCGCGGTATGCCAGCAGGCTTCGGCTGCGCCCAGTGCACCCCAGGCGATGCCATACCGTGCCGAATCCAGACAGGTAAAGGGGCCACGTAGCCCTCGGACACCAGGCAAAAGCTGGGTCTCGGGAACGAATACCTGGTCCAGCACGATTTCACCGGTGATGGATGCGCGTAGGCCGACCTTGCCGTGAATGGCGGGCGCAGACAGGCCTTTCCAGCCTTTTTCGAGGATAAAGCCGCGAATCACATCCTCGCCGTTTTCGGCAAGCTTGGCCCAGACGACGAAGACATCTGCGATGGGCGCATTGGTGATCCACATTTTCGCGCCCGACAATGTATAGCCGCCATCCACGGGCGTGGCCCGGGTCACCATGCTGCCAGGATCGGAGCCATGATCGGGCTCGGTCAGGCCAAAACAGCCGATCCATTCGCCGCTGGCGAGCTTCGGCAGATAGCGGGTTTTTTGTTCCGCGGTGCCGAACTTGAAGATCGGCACCATGACGAGCGACGACTGTACCGACATCATCGAGCGATAGCCGGAATCGACCCGTTCCACTTCGCGCGCAATCAGGCCATAGCTGACGTAGTTGAGGCCCGGGCCACCGAATTCTTCGGGAATGGTCGGACCCAGCAGGCCGATGGCGCCCATTTCACGGAAAATTTCAACGTCGGTGGTTTCGTTCCGGAACGCCCGCAACACGCGCGGCTCAAGCTTGTCCTGAGCATATGCGGCGGCGGCATCGCGCACCATCCGCTCTTCTTCGGTGAGCTGTTGCTCCAGCAACAACGGGTCTTCCCAGTGAAATTGCACGGCGGCCATCATCTGTCTCCTTGTCCTGTTCCTTGTCTGGCAAGTGGTGGAACGTTCATCACGGATGCATCACAGCACGCGATGAACGGCTTATCCAAAGGTCGAAATATTAAAAACGCGCCGAATAAACTTGACGGATAGTTCCGCTAGGCGAAACAATGTTTTGCAAATTTTTTTGAGTGTAGCACTCGATGAATTCTTCCTCTATCGCTCCCTTCTCGGCTTTCCTGCCACCTGATCTATCTGACGCTGCTGCTGTTGACGAACGCCGCTTCGTCACCGCGCTCGCACGCGGGCTTGAGCTGTTGCGTGCGTTTCGCCCGGGCGAGACTTTTCTTGGCAATCGTGATTTTGTCGCGCGCACGGGCTTGCCCAAGGCGACGGTCAATCGCCTGGCTTATACGCTGACCACGCTGGGCTATTTGCGTTTTGATGAATCACTGGGCAAATACGCTCTGGATGCGGGTGTGCTGGCGCTGGGTTTTGCGCTGCTCTCTGGTTCCAGCACGTTAGAGCTCGCCCAGCCTCATTTGCATACGTTGGCCCGTGAGGTAGGCGCGGCGGTATCGCTGGGTTGCCGCGATGGGCTCGACATGATCTATCTGGACACCGTGCGCAGCGAAACCGCATTGACCCTTGGGCTGGCGCCGGGCTCGAAGTTACCGATGCTGACGAGTTCGATGGGGCGGGCTTATCTGGCGGTCCAGCCAGCAGCCATTCGTGCCGAGTTGCTGGCACAACTGGCGGACGTGGCACCGAACCCGGCTTGGCTGGCCGGTGCGCAGCACGAGATCGACGCCTTCGCTCAAGCGGGCTGTTGTTATTCGTTTCGCGCCTGGCATGGCGATGTCAATGCCGTGGCGGTCCCGTTCCGGGAGCCGCGTGATGGGCGCTGGCTGGTGCTGAGTTGCAGCGGGCCCGCGTCGTCGATGGATGAAAACGTATTCCGTGAGCGCGTCGCCCCGCGTCTGAAGGCGCTCGCGCGTCGTCTGGGGGCGACCGGCTGACAAGGGCCTATGAGGCTGTAACGGCAGCAGAAGCGGGCGGCGCGAAGAGCGGCCCTTGCACGAATTGCACATCGTGCTGGCGCAGCAGCTCGAACTGGGCTTCGTCGCTCACCTGGGTGAAGATCAATGGAATATGCAAGCGCTTGGCGTAACTCGTCAGTGGCTTGATCATGGCATCGCGCAATGCGCTAGCCGTATCCATCTTGATGAAGTCGAGCCGTACCGTATCGGATACCGACAGGATCTGTCCGGCATTCGACAGGTTCCCCGCGACCCGGAAGCCATAACGTTGATAACTCTTCGTCAGGTAGCCGAGAAAGGTGCGATGGGCCACGGCGGCACCGGGTAGTTCAATCACGATGCGGGCCGGATTCAGGCCAAATGACAACAGCACGGTCGAGAAATGTTTGCCGTGGTCATACTTGACGCTCTTGAGCAGACGCTCGTGAACCCGCAAAAACAGCAAACCCCGGCGTTGCGCGCCAAAAAAATTAATCGCATGCATGGCGCGCGACATGCGGTCCAGTGTGACGAGCGTCTGTTCGTCGTCAACGCGTTCAAACAGCTCACGAGGTGATTCCTGGGCTGAATCACGTGGCTCGTCCGGATTCGGTTGCGCGCGATCCAGCTGTTGCACGAATGCCTGAAACCCTAATTCGTCGCCGAAACGCTCCGCGTTATGAGGCGCTGCGCTCAGCGATTGCGCGTGCGCATTCACGCTGATGTCGAAGATGGGCTCGTAGACGCTGCCAAGCGTGCTGTCCGCAAAATGAGCGATGACGCGCGCGGGGCAGACGCCGTTGAGGTTGTCATCCAGCGTCAGGTGAGCGTGCAGGAACGGATGACGGGCGGCACGGGCGAGGAGATCGGGGATGGTCTGCGCAATCATGGGGCGGGAGCGGTATGGCTGCGGAGCTTAAGCCGTAGCGAAGCAGACAATCGGGGCTTAATGGTAACAGCCATGCTCAATATTGAGATAGCGCGGATGTTGAGAACGATATCGGCGGCACCGTGGTTTGTTGAAAGCAGTGGGGCCAAAGCAGGGTCAAAGCAGGGCCAACCGGGCCAAAGTCAGGCTGAAATTCCTCTATTCATAATTAATTTCGTTATGGTAAATTTGCCACTGTTTATCGGCTCGCCTCTGTTTTTGCCTTTTCGTTGCTGGCTGCTCGTTGCTGGCTGTGTTGTGGCGCGCGGTAGCGTGCCTCTGGGGCACCTTTTCAAGGCGTGCCTGAACCTCTACGAAGGATTTTTATGCAACCCGCCACGAAGCCTGCTTACCCGATGCGAGCAGAGATTGAGCCCGGCTATCAGTCTGGTTTTGCCAACGAGTTCGCCAGCGAGGCCTTGCCTGGCGCCTTGCCGCAGGGCCGTAACTCGCCGCAACGCGCGGCGTATGGCCTGTATGCCGAGCAAATATCCGGCACCGCATTCACCGCCCCGCGCGCGAACAACCGGAGGAGCTGGCTATACCGGCTGCGGCCTGCTGCGGTTCATCGACCGTTTGTGCCGCTGGCGCCTCATCCATCCAGCCGGATCGTGGCGAACTTTCACGATGTGCCCGCCACCCCGCCTAATCCTTTGCGCTGGGATCCGTTACCCGTGCCCACGCAACCGACCGATTTCATCGAGGGCTGGAAGACGATGGCGGGCAATGGCGCGGCCGAGGCGATGAACGGCTGCGCCATTCATTTGTATGTGGCGAACCGCTCGATGACGAAGCGTTTTTTTTATAACGCTGACGCCGAGTTGTTGATCGTGCCGCAGCAGGGCCGTTTGCAGATTGCGACCGAGATGGGGCGGCTGGACCTCGAGCCCGGTGAGATTGCGGTGTTGCCACGTGGCGTTCGTTTTGCGGTGGCACTGCCCGATGGGCTCGCGCGCGGTTACCTGTGCGAAAACTTCGGTGCGTTGCTGCGCTTGCCGGATTTGGGACCGATTGGCTCGAACGGCCTGGCGAATCCGCGCGATTTTCTGACGCCGCATGCGGCCTATGAAGACCGCGAAGGCGAATTCGAACTGGTGGCCAAGCTCAACGGTTTGCTCTGGCGCGCTCCGTTGGGTCATTCGCCGCTCGACGTCGTGGCGTGGCACGGCAACTACGCGCCCTACAAATACGATTTGCGCCGTTTCAACACATTGGGCTCGATCAGTTTCGACCATCCTGATCCGTCGATTTTCCTCGTGCTGCAGTCGCTCAGCGATACCCCTGGCGTCGATACGCTCGACTTCGTGATCTTTCCGCCGCGCTGGCTGGCGGCGGAAGATACGTTTCGCCCCCCCTGGTTTCATCGCAATGTGGCCAGCGAATTCATGGGTCTGGTGCATGGCGTGTACGACGCCAAGGCGACCGGTTTCATGCCGGGTGGCGCGAGCCTGCATAACTGCATGGTCGGCCATGGGCCCGATGCCGAAACCTTCGAGCGCGCCTCGCAGAACGACACGACGACGCCGCATAAGGTCAGCGACACCCTTGCCTTCATGTTCGAAACGCGTGCGCTGCTGCGGCCAACACGCTTCGCGCTCGAAGATGCGCCGCTACAGGCTGATTATTTCGAATGCTGGCAAGGTCTCAGCAAACATTTCAACGCGGAGCAACGATGAGCAGGGTGAATGATCTTCAGATGACGTGGGACGCGTCGCGCAAAAGCTGGATCGAGAGCGCTAATCAACCAGACTGTGATTTTTCGCTGCAGAACCTGCCCTTTGGCGTGTTCAGCGATGCCCGCGATTCGGCGCGGCGGGTTGGCGTGGCGTTGGGCGAGGTCATCGTCGACCTGGCTGCGTTGCAGGCCGCGGGGCTGTTGAACTTGCCGCAGGCGGCCAGCGGTGAAGTGTTCAGCCAGGGCTCGCTCAATGCGTTTATCGCACTGGGGCGCGATGCCTGGCGCAGCGTGCGGGTTCAATTGAGCGTGCTCTTCGCGCACGATACGCCAGCGTTGCGTGACGCCCCTGTGTTGCATGAGCGGGTGCTGGTGCGTCAGGATCAGGCCACGCTGCATCTGCCCGTGGAGATTCCTGGCTACACCGATTTTTATTCCTCGAAAGAACACGCGACCAATGTGGGCTCGATGTTCCGCGACCCCGCGAATGCGCTGTTGCCGAACTGGTCTGAGATGCCGATTGGTTATAACGGACGGGCTTCATCGGTGGTGGTGAGCGGCACGCCAGTGCGCCGCCCGCAAGGGCAGCTCAAGCTGCCCGATCAGGCGCGGCCCGTGTTTGGCCCGTGCCGCAAGCTGGATTTCGAACTGGAAACCGGATTCATCATTGGCCGGGGCAATGCCCTGGGCGAGCCGGTGAGCTGTGCGACGGCCGAAGACCATATCTTCGGCATGGTGCTGTTAAACGACTGGAGCGCCCGCGATATCCAGCAATGGGAATACGTGCCACTGGGGCCGTTTAACGCGAAGACCTTCGCCACGACGATTTCGCCATGGGTCGTCACGCTGGATGCGCTGGAGCCGTTCCGCGTGGCGCAACCGCCCCAGACGCCCGAGCCGCTTGCTTACCTCAGGCACGACGCGGGGCCGCATGCATTCAATATCGTGCTCGAATTGCAGATGCAGGTAGCGGGCGCCGCGTACGCCGAGGTGATTGCCCGCACGAATTTCCGCCATCTGTACTGGACCATGGCGCAGCAACTCGCGCATCACACGGTGTCGGGCTGCAACACGCGGGTGGGTGACCTGATGGGCTCGGGGACGATCAGCGGGCCGACCGCCGATTCGTTCGGCAGCCTGCTTGAGCTGACCTGGAATGGCAAGACGCCGCTGGCGCTGGCGGGCGGCACGCGCAGCTTCATTGAGGATGGCGACACGATTACGCTCGCGGGCTGGTGCCAGGGGGCGGGCTACCGAGTGGGTTTCGGCTTGTGTGCAGGACGCGTGATGCCCGCGTGAAGGGTGTGAACCGGCCTGATATCTGAAATGATGCAAAAAGATGGCCCGGCAACTGCGGGCCATTTTCCTGTCGTGCCGTTATTCCTGACGCTGGAGCGCCTCCGATGTGAAGGCCCGTCCGATGAAGTTTTCCAGCCTGAGCTGGCCCTCTTCGTTTGAGACTGCATGAACCCGGCGATATAACTTGTCGAGAAATATTTTGCCAAAGGTTTTGTTCATCGCTTTCCCGAAGGCCTTGTCAGAGGTCGTTTTTGACTTGACGCCGACTCCGATGGCTCCGGTTGCCGCGTTGAATAACCCGATGAGGTGGCGTACGAGCAGCGCATCGCTGGGGAGGGCGGTGGCCGCCCAGGTGTCCAGCTGTTCCATCGGCGGAAACGCTGTCATGAGTTTTCGGAGCGCGTCGTCATGCAGATCAGGCGTAAACAGAATGGTCTCGAATGGCAGAAAGGGTACGGTCTTGATCCAGTTACTGAGAATCACCCGGTCCAACTGTGTTTTATTTTCGTGATCACGCACTTCATTACCTGTTCCGGGCCGCATCAGTGCCACTATCGCTGGACCATTGCCATGGTGAACCGCTGTTTCTAGCAGGGACCTCGGCTGTGTCTCGAGCGGGCAATCAATACGTTGATTTTCATTGGTGGCTTCCCGTTTTTTTCGTTTTTTTTCTGTTTTATCTTCAAGCATTAACTCATTAGTCGGCTCGGCTAGGCCCGGTTCTCCGGTTATATCGTAGTTCGACGCTTCGTATTGAAGCTCGGCGTGTTCTCCGAATGAGCCTATATGGCGGTCCAGACTGAGCGTGAGCAACAGCTTTAGCATGTTTTCATGCGTTACATGTTTTAGGCGCGCTTGAAGCTCTTCTATCAGGGCTAGTGGAATTTTTCCCGAATTTTGTATGTAGTCGCCGCAGAAATCATTGGAAAAAATATCCTTGACCGGCCGGTGTGGAAATTTCACGAGTAACGAAATCAACGAATCGTTTTGTGCGGTGCGATAGCTTGGGTCGGGAAAGATAGTGAGCAGCAGTGAAGCGATGATGAGCAAATTGTGCTCAGGCGATTTCTTGAGGCTGATAAAGAAATTCGGGGAGGGCGTCCTTGGACTGGACACACTGGGTGACAGGGAGCACGTTCTCAGCCCGCTGTAAAAGGTGTTTTTACGGGCTTCGTCATTTGATGTCTTGTAAGGGTTGAAGGTATTGGCGGCTCCGATACGGGTCATGGCTTATGCCTTTTAAAAAAGTAACGAGTTGATGGAAGGAGTTGACGTGCACGACATGGCGTGCAGCGATCAATTGATGAAAATTTCCCCAACGATGTTGTTACCCCAGGCTTTTAGCGCCATTTTTATATGTCTTGGTGCCTTCATTTTTTCTTGTGTCCCGCAGTCTAACGTGAAACCACCCTAAAAAAATAAAGAACCCTTCGAAAATGAATGCCCATGTCAGCTAATTGATGCGCATTGCACTATTTGATAGGGTTAAACAGGGGTTATTAGCTGACTATGTCATATTATTTAATCAGCGAATAACGTTTCAATCGCATCGTTACGCCAGCCCGTGCCCGTGAGCTGGCGGTCGGTCACCATGAATACATCCCGTTCGAATACGGGTGCATTGGGCACAGGAAAAAGCCGTTCGCGGTATTCCGGCAAATCCAGCCAGCGCTGCGGCAAATAAGCCGAGCCCCCGACATTTAATAAATAGCTCAACGCGATGCTGGCATCGCTGAACGACACCAGCGGCGTATCGTCCACCGGATACGCACGGAAATGCTGCTCGCGGTAGCCTGCACCCCAGTCGATAAACACATAACGCGGGTCCCAGCGCACCAGCTCGCGTGGCGAGGTCGAGACCAGCACCAGCGAATCGGCAAACAGCTTGCGGGTGGACCAGTCGGTTTTGATCGTGGGCTCATGCAGCACCGCAACGTCGATCTCGCCTGCATCGAGTTTGTCGAGGACCGTCTTGGCATCCGCGACGACAGCATTGAACGCGACCGTCGTCACCGTGTTCTGGAATGCCGCCATGCGCTCTAGCAGGTAGTCGCACCAGAGCGAGGGCGGCGCGCCCACGGTCAGGATGCCGATAAAACCTTGTGGCAGCGCAATTTCCTGACGCGCCTTGCTCCAGCTACGCACCACCGATTGCGCGTAAGGCAGAAAGGCGCGGCCCGCCTGGGTGAGCTCCACGACATTGTTCAGACGGCGGAAGAGCTTTTGCCCGAGGCTGGTTTCCAGCGTCTGGATCCGGGCGCTGACAGTGGGCTGGCTGATAAAGAGCAATTGCGATGCGCGGCTGAAACTGCCGACTTCAGCAATTTTCAGAAACGTTTCCAGAACAGCAATGTGCATCGCGCTTCCTATATTGACCTGTATTAGAAATTTCGATGATACCCATCAAGATTATTGTCTTTTTTGGAGGGTAGTAGGGGCCTATGATGCCTAAAAATGAGATAAAGGTTCAGACTTAAGACTTTTCTCAGGCGAGACAGGCACACCCCAGGCACACCCGTTAGCGATGTGGCGCAGTTTTCCGCTAACCGACTTTTTCGAAAGGCAAGCCCGTGACACAAACAAGGGTTGGACCCGATGGCGAAGGTTCTCTGTCAGCCGGAGCGCAAGCCCCGGCGATTATCGATTGCCGGGGTATCTGGAAAATTTTCGGCGCCGAGCATCTCGCCCCTGACGTGAGGCAGCGCATCCTCGCGGGCGAACTGGACGCGGCGCAAGTACGCAGCGAGCACGGCTGCGTGATGAGCGTGCAGGACGTCAGTTTTTCGGTGTATCCCGGCGAGATTTTCTGCGTGATGGGTTTGTCGGGCAGTGGCAAGTCCACGCTGATTCGCCATATCAACCGCCTGATCGAGCCGACGGCGGGCGATGTCATGATCGATGGCGAATCGATTTGCCGCTATAACGCGCGTGCGTTGCGGGCATTGCGTTCGACCCGGGTGGGAATGGTGTTCCAGAACATGGCGCTGCTGCCGCACCGTAGTGTGGAGAGCAATGTCGGGTTGGCACTCGAATTGCGCGGCGTCAATGCCGCCGCGCGGGCACAAACCGTGGCGCATGTGCTGGACGTGGTGGGCCTCGGCGGCTGGGCAGGCTGTCAGGTGCGCGAGCTTTCCGGGGGCATGCAGCAGCGCGTCGGGCTCGCGCGTGCTCTCGCCGCCGACCCTGGCATCCTCCTCATGGATGAGCCGTTTAGTGCACTCGATCCGCTGATCCGGCGGCAGTTGCAAAACGAATTCAAGAGCCTCTCGCGCGACATGGGTAAAACCACGGTGTTCATCACCCATGATCTCGATGAAGCAATCCGCCTCGGGGACCGTATCGCCATCATGAAAGATGGCCGCTTCGTTCAGGTTGGCACGCCGGCTGAAATCGTGATGCAACCTGCGGATGGTTTCGTCGCCGAGTTCGTGCAGGGTATTTCACGCATGAATGTGGTGCAGGCCGCGCAGATCATGCTGCCGCTCGCGGCTTATCTGGGTGAGATGGAGCTGCAGGGCCCGCGCGCGGCGGATCTGGCGCATCTGCCACGAGCGCAAACCGATAGCCCGCTGCACGCGTTGATTGATCTGGCCGTCGGGCAGCAACAGCCGATTGCGATTTATCACGATGGTGCGATCGCGGGGGTGGTGACGCCTCGCGTTCTTTTGCAAACCGTTCGGCAAGGACATCAGGCATGAGCGACAAACTCGCAACGCTGCGCGGCCGTCCGCTTGAGCCCGCCCGCACAGCCACGACGACAACCACGGCAATGGCAACGGCAACGATGCCCTCCACGGCTTCGATGTTGTCACGGCACACGCTGCTGGCATGGGCCTTGCCGCCGCTTTACTGCGCCCGCCACGGTGCCCGCTGGCTCTACTGGGTGGCGCTTGCGCTCGAGTTCACCGCGCTCCTGCAACTGTTCGGTACTCATCCGTTATGGGGTGGGCTGGCTGCGCTGGCGTCGCGCGGTTTGGTTCTGGCCGCTGGCGCACGACGTATTCCGGGGGGGGCCAGCCAGAGGCCGGCCACGGGCTACGCCGCGCTGGCCGTGCTGGTGTATCTCGTGATGCTGGCGCTTCCCTGGCTGGCCTTGGGTATGCCTGTGTTGCATGCGCAGATGCTGAGCTTTCCGGCCTTGCCTGGCGCCCTCGATGTTGTGGCCAACGGCATTGATCATGCCGTTGAATGGATGACCACGCAGTTTTCCAGCCAGTTCATGGGCTTGACGCAAGCGATGAACGCGTGGCTGCTGCTGCTCGAAGCCATGCTGGCAGCCGTACCCTGGCCGCTGGCGCTGGCTTTGCTGGGCTTCGCCGCATGGCGCAAGGGCGGCCTCGGAGCGGGTGTGTTCACGCTGCTGGCGCTGGGTTATCTCGGGCTCTTCGGCTTCTGGGACAAAGCGGTGACCACGGCGGCACTGGTGCTGGCGGCCTTCATCGTGTGCCTTGTGTTGGGGATCCCGCTGGGTATCGCGGCGGCTAAAAACCGCATCGTGAAGGCCTGCATCATGCCCTGTCTCGATGTGATGCAAACCATGCCGAGCTTTGTTTACCTGCTGCCTGCCGTGGCGTTCTTCTCGATTGGCAAACCGCCAGCCCTGGTGGCGACGGTGATTTTCTCCATGCCGCCGCTGATTCGCCTGACGTGCCTCGGTCTCGATCAGGTGCCGCTGGTCGTCAAGGAAGCGTTGTACGCCCATGGCGCGACGCCTTGGCAGACCCTGCTCAAAGCGGAATTGCCGCTGGCTGCGCCATCGATCAGCGCAGGCGTGAACCAGTCGATCATGATGAGCTTGTCGATGGTCGTGATCGCGTCGCTGATTGGCGGCGGCGGGCTGGGCTACGACGTGATGTTCGCGTTGCAAAACGTGCAGTACGGACGCGGCATTCTCGCCGGGTTGGCGATTGTGTTTTGCGCGATTATTTTTGACCGCCTGATGCGGCGTCAAAGCCCCGCGGCAGAAACGCGCTTCAAGAAAAGCGTGAATGCAAGCGGCCCTGTTGGTCCCTAGGAGGAGAGACACATGTCTGGAAAATTTGCACGTCGATTTGTAGCGCGCTGCACACTGGCCGCGGTGACTGCCGCAGTGACGGTCATCACGCCGGCGTTCGCCAAAACCCCGGTGGTCCTCGGGCAACTGACGTGGGACGAACCTCGCGCGGTGGATGCCGTGCTCAAAGTCGTGCTCGAAAAATATCTCGATGCCCAGGTGAGTTTGATTGCGGCGGATCAATCCGCGATCTTCGCAGCGATGGACAAGGGCGATGGCGCTGTCGATGTTCATCCGGCGATCTGGTCCGCTGCGCAAACCGCCAATTTGCGCAAGTACGTGGATGAGCGCAAGACGGTGGCGCTGAACAAGGCACCGTACTTTGCCACCGATGGGTTTTACGTACCGCGTTATATGGCCGACAAGTACAAGATCCGTTCGGTGACGGACCTGAAAAAACCGGAGATTGCGAAGCTGTTCGATGTCAATGGCGATGGCCGGGGCGATTTCTGGCCGGGTGCGCCAGGCTGGGGCGTGACGGATATCTATCGGGTCAAGGCGAAAAGCTACGGACTGACGCAATACTACGACGCGTATATCGTGCCGGACGCGCTCTTCAAGGCGCAATTGAAAAAACGTTATGCCGCGCACCAGGGCATGCTGTTTTATTACTGGAAACCGGAAGCGTTATTTCAGCAATACGATCTGGTGAAACTCGAAGAGCCGAAATTCGATGGCTATGCGATGGATTCCTGGAAAGGCAAGCCGGAATACAAGGCGGATGGTTGCTACAACTATATTGAGCCGCAAAAGAGTGCGGACTGGCTCGAAAAAAGCCGTATTACCTGCGAGACACCGCCCCAGCCGATTTATATCGGTTACACCCGCACGCTTGAAAAGCGAGCGCCGCAGATTGCCGCCTTTTTATCCCGGGTAGCGATCAGGACCGATGACGTTAACGCATGGATTTACGACATGACGGTCAATGGCAAAACCCCGGATGCGATGGCCGAGGACTGGGTGGCCAGGCATCCTGACCGGGTCAAGGCATGGGTTGGCAATTGATTTGAAATAAGCCCAGGCGAGCAGAAAAGCCAGGCAGGCGGGTACGGGCAGAAGTGGCTGCGGTAAATGAATGACGCGATGCTTTTCTGTCCCGGTTATTTTCAGCAGTGGCTTGTTTATGTAAATGAGCCAGGCTAATTCGAAAATGAACCCGGTTGATTTTAAAGACTGAGTGATCCGCTGTTTTTTTCAGATGTAATCAAACTCAAACGCTGCCAGAGCGAAAGCGGACGGCACAGGCGTCAGGTACCGGCACGCGTGTGCGGCGGCACTCACGGCACTTATTTATAGGCAGGCAATGATGGACTTCAATTATTTTTTAACGAGTTATTTGCCCAGCAAGGAATACGGTGGCAAACGGCTTTATGACGAAATGATCGAACAGGCGGTATTAGCCGAGCGTCTGGGTTTTCGCGCGGTTTCCATTCCGGAACACCATCTGGTGAATATCCTGATCGTGCCTTCGCCGCTGCAACTGGCGGTGAAAATTGCCGCGCTTACCCAGCGATTGGAAATCATGACTTCCATTGTCGTGCTGCCTGTGCGTGACATGCGCGTGTTTGCGGGCGAGGCGGTTCAAGCCGACATGCTGTGCGATGGCCGCCTGGTGGTCGGCGTAGGGCGCGGTGCCTTCGCTTATGAACTGGAGCGCCTGGGCGTGCCGATGAACGAGACGCGTGAGCGCTTCGACGAATCGCTCGCGGTGCTGCAAGCGCTGCTCACCGAAGAAGAAGTGTCATGGGATGGCACGTATTACAAGTTTGATCCGCTGACCGTGATGCCTCGACCAATGCGGCCGCTGCCGCTGATGGTGGCGGCGATGGCGCCTGAAGGCATTTATCACTGCGCGAAACAGGGCTTCAACATTCAGACCACACCGCTGCAAGCCTCACACGACGTCTTGCTGCAACAGGTTGAGGCCTTTCATCGCGGCAAGGCCGAGGCGGGCGCACGCGGCGAGCATTTGCGCCTGTCGCTGCAGCGCCCTGTTTATCTGGCCACCGATGAAGCCGATGCGCGCGCCAAGCTCGCGCTCACCTACGAGTACTACAAGCGCTTCGATAACGTGTTTTCCGGGCCCGGCGTGGTGAACCACGGCTTGATCGAACCGCTGCCGCGCAAGCAAACACTCGAAGAAATGGCCAGCAACATCCTGATCTGCCCACCCGATGAAATGATTGACCGTCTTGGCCAGTACGCTGAGGCCGGAATCGACGAAGTCATTTTCAGCGCAGGGTTTGGCCAGTCGCATGAAGAAACGGCCGACATGATGCAGCGTTTCGCACGTGATGTGATGCCGCATTTCACGGGCCAGCGTGTGCCTGCTGTAGCGTCGGCAGCTTAAACCAGCCTGCTTTGTTTCCCCCCGTTTTTTTGGTTCATCCGCTTACCCGTTGCAGTTTTTTATCAGGAGTTTTGTCATGCCAATCATCAAAGTCGAAATGTTTGCCGGGCGCACGCTCGAACAAAAACGCGAGCTGGGCCGCTCGCTGACCGATGCTTTCATCGAGGCCGCAGGCGGCAAACGCGAAAGCGTGCATGTGATTTTCACTGAAGTCGCCAAGGAGGACTGGAGCGTGGCAGGCGAGCTATGCAGCGACCGCGAAGCCCGCGCTTAAGCGCGGCGGCAATGGCCGTGGCAAATGTCGATGCAGCAGGCCTGGCCGAAAGCGGCGCGGGTTTCGATTTCAACGTGTGAGGCGGCGCGACGAGCGTTTTGATCTTGTGATGAAACAGGCAGTGGAATGTGTCTATAGCGATCAGGGCGAGGGTGAAGCGCTGATCATGGTGCATGGTATTGGCGCCCGGCGCAGCTTGTGGGATGAGGCTGCAAGGCAACTCAAGACGCGCTATCGCTGCATCAGTTACGACTTGCGTGGACATGGCGAATCGGCGGCAACGGACGCGGTATTCACGCTCGATGATCTGGTGGACGATCTCGAAGCGCTGCGCGTGCGGCTTGGCATCGAGCGCGCGCATCTCGTTGGTCATTCGCTGGGCGGCATGATTGGACCGGCGTATGCCCGACGTTATCCCCAGCATGTGCGTTCGCTGGCGCTGTTGAGTACCGCGGCGTTTCGTACCGCGGACGATGCCGCGAAGGTCCAGGGGCTGGTGGCGGCGATGCGCAAGACGGGTGTTGCCGCCTCGCTGGAGGTGCTCGTGGCGCGCTGGTTTACGGACGCTTTTGCCGTGCAGCAGCCAGACATCGTGCAACGGCGCAGGCAGCAGGTGCTCGATACCGACGCGGGGGTTTTTCTCAATGTGTTCGATATTTACGCCACGACCGAAATGGCGGAGTGGTTGCCCGAGGTGACAGCCCCCACACTCGTGCTGACGGGCGAGTTTGATGGCGGCTGCCCGCCCCGGCTTAACCAGCGGATTGCGGCAGCGATGCCCCATGCCCAGCTTGTCGTGCTCGACACCCTCAAACATGCCCTGCTGATCGAAGCCCCTCTGCAGGTCGCGCAGTACCTGGGCCAGTTTCTCGATGCGGTATCCAACGTGAATGAGGCAACATCATGATTCTCGATTCCCGCCAGGAAGCCTTCAGACAGGCCATGCGCCGGCTTGCGGCCACGGTGACGGTGGTGGCGACCGGCAGCGCGCCGCAGCGCAGTGGCTTGACTGCTACCGCAGTGTGTTCGCTGACGGTCGATCCGCCGCAAGTGCTGGCCTGTCTGAATGCCGCGTCATCGACATGCGCCGCGATTCGTGAGGCGGGTACGTTTTCTATCAACTTGCTGCCGAGTCATCGTCAGGGTTTGGCCGAATGTTTTGCTGGGGTGGGCCATCTTCACGGCGAGCAGCGTTTTGCCAGCGGTGACTGGATGGACGAAACACCGGGCTGCCCGATTCTGCATGACGCGGTGGCGGCGATGGCGTGCGATTTGCGCAGCGCCTGGCAAATCGATACGCACTTCGTCATGATTGGCGCGGTGCAGAAACTCTGGCTCGCCAGCGAAGCTTTGCCACTGGTGTATCGCAATGGTCAGTTCGGTACCTGGTCACCGGTGTAGGCTGCGTCTGGCGGGAGCGCGTCGGGCTCCCTTTTTCGCTATCTGTTATCCGTTATCCGCGCGGTTAGCCCGCGCGTTTTACCCGAGAGCACGTGAACCATGACCATTCAATCCAGTTACCCAGATTCGCAGCTTTTCATCGACGGCCAATGGCGGGGAGGCGCAGCGGGCCGCACGATCGAGGTACTCAATCCCTTCGACGAGACCCGCATCGGCCACGTAGCCCATGCCGAGCTAGCCGATCTCGATCTGGCGCTGGCGGCGGCGGATCGCGGCTTTGCGCTGTGGCGGCGGGAGAGCGCGCAGCAACGGGCTGCGCTCATGCGTCGCGCCGCTGACCTGGTGCGCCACCGCGCCACCGAGGCGGCACACCTGATGACACTAGAGCAGGGCAAGCCGTTGGCCCAGGCGCGCGGCGAAGTGCTTGCGGCGGCGGACATCATCGACTGGTTCGCTGAAGAAGCGCGCCGCGCTTATGGCCGGATTGTTCCGGCACGCGCTGAAACCGTGCGGCAACTGGTCGTGAAAGAACCCGTGGGCCCGGTTGCCGCGTTCACGCCATGGAATTTCCCCGTGAATCAGGCCGTGCGGAAAATTTCGGCGGCCCTGGCTTCCGGTTGCTCGATCATACTCAAAGGTCCCGAAGAGACGCCTGCCTCGTGCGCGATGCTGGTTCAGGCGTTTCATGACGCAGGGTTGCCGGCGGGCGTGGTGAATCTCGTGTTCGGCACACCCGCGATGATCTCGACGCATCTGATTGCGCATCCTGTGATCCGCAAGGTGTCGTTTACCGGCTCGATTGCGGTGGGCAAGCAGCTCGCCGCACTCGCGGGACAACATATGAAACGCGTGACGATGGAGCTGGGCGGCCACGCGCCGGTGATTGTCTGCGCCGATGCCGATATTGGCCGTGCCGCCCAGCTTTTGTGCGCGGCGAAGTTCCGCAATGCCGGACAGATTTGCATCGCGCCGACTCGTTTCCTGATTCACCGCTCGGTGTACGACGCTTTTGCCAGTGCGTTTGTGCAGGAGGCTCAGCGCCTGATCGTGGGCAATGGCCTGGCCGCCGATACCGACGTCGGGCCGCTCGCCAATGCACGGCGCGTGGCGGACATCGAGACGCTGGTCGCGGAAGCCCGCGAGCAGGGCGCCGTGTTACTCGCAGGCGGCACGCGCGTCGGCGCCAAGGGCTATGCCTACGCCCCGACGGTGTTGGGCGACGTGCCCATTGCCGCGCGCATCATGAATGACGAGCCGTTTGGCCCGGTAGCGCTACTGAACCGTTTTGATGAACTGGGCGATGCGATTGCCGAAGCCAATCGTTTGCCGTTTGGTCTTGCCGCCTACGCCTATGCGCGTTCGGCGAGCCAGATTGCCGCGATTGCGCGCGAGGTGGAGTGCGGCATGCTCTCGGTGAATCACCATGGCTTGTCCTTGCCCGAGCTGCCGTTTGGCGGCATCAGGGAATCGGGCTTTGGCTCGGAAGGCGGCGCCGAGGCGCTTGAAAGTTATCTCACGACAAAGCTGGTATCGGAGTACAGCGAACCGGCTCTTTGAGCGGCGCGCTGAGTAGGGAGATGGCACGCGCGAGTGACACGGTTCGTCGTGACGCTCGCGCTATCGGACCAGAGTCAGGAGACCAGGACTAGGACCAGGACTAGAACGTAGAGCGCGGTAAAGCGCGGCGTTTTTCCCATATCGCAGCGGTGAGAAAGGCGAGGGCGGCGACAAGCAGCACGGCGATCATCGCGTCGTTACCGGCGTGCTTCATCAGCGAGCCCGTGATGAGCGGTCCGCCAAAACTGGCGATGCACCACGCCGCGCCGACCATCGAGCTGGCCGAGACCAGCGCCGTGCCACGAAAGCGTTCACCGCAGGCGACGAGCGACAGGGTATAGATCGCGCCCGCTGCGGCCCCCAGCACAAACAGCAGGGGCCAGCATATCCAGGGCGATGACACGGCCCAGGGCAAGAGCGGCAAGAGCAGCACGACCACCACCGCCGAGCCCAGGTGCACACGCTCACGCCCTAGCCGGTCCGCGAGCCAGCCAATGGGCAGTTGCATCGTGGTATCGCCGAGCAACAGGGCTGAGGCGAACAATACGGCGGTTCGGCTGTCGATGCCGTGCTCCATGGCAAAAAGTGGCATCAGCGAGAGCGCAATCGTATCGAACAGCGCGAAAAACCCCGTGCCGATGACGATGGCGGGCATTTGCGGTAACACGTGTCGCCAACTACCGTGGGTTTCGCTGGCGCTCGTCATGTGCGGCGCAGCGCGAATCATCATGAGTACCGGCAACGCGCACAGAAAAATGACGCCGCACAGCGCGAAGCGCCATTGCGTGAAATCTTCGATCTGACTCACCAGCACCGGCCCCGCCATCTGGAACAGGGTGAAGTTCGTCGCGTAGAGCGCCACCACGCGGCCCCGGTTGGTATCGCTGGCGAGCTGGTTCACCCAGGCTTCGCCGATGGTGAAGAGCAGCATCAACGCGGCACCACACAGCACGCGCAAGATCCCCCAGACGAACAGGTTGGCCGTCGCCTGCATGAGCAGGGTGGAGAGTCCGGCGCAGAGCACCGCGCCCATGATGACCTGACGGCTTCCGTAGCGGCGCGTGATCCAGCCCGTCAGCGGCGCGATCAGCAAACCGCCGCCTGCTTGCGCGGCGCTCAGCAGGCCAACGACGTCAATGCCATAGCCTGCCTGAATGAGTGCCAGCGCGGTGAGCGGCAAGGTCGCGCCGCTGCCCAGCCCAACAACGGCGACGCTCAGGATCAGCGCCATGAAGTCACGCGTAAAAATGATTCTCATGGTTGAGAGCGCAAGGTGGACGAAGGCGCTGACGCGGGTGCCTGGCTACATTGACCCGGTGCGGCCAATGACATGTTGCGCTGGGCCCGGCGCTCAAGCGACAAGGACCCTGCGGTGAGCGCGAGCGCGCCGAGCGCCGCGAGGCCACTGACCCAGGGCAATGAGGTCAAGGGCACGCCTGTGCCGATCGCCATGCCGCCCAGCCATGCCCCGGTCGCATTGCCCAGGTTGAACGCGCCCTGGTTGAGCGTGGAGGCGAGGTTGGGAGCATGACTGGCGCGATCGACGATGAGCATTTGCAACGGCGGCACGATGGCGAAGGCGAGTATGCCCCAGACGAAGATCGTCACCATCGCGGGCACCGGCCGGTGCATCGTGCTGGCGAAGACCGCGAGAATCAGCACGATGGCCAGCAAAAACGCCAGCAACGAAGGCAGAAGCCGCCAGTCGGCCAGCTTGCCGCCCAGCGTGCTGCCGACTGTCAGCCCAAGACCGAATAGCAACAGCACGAAGGTCACCGCATGCGGCGAAAAGCCCGTGACGTCTTCGAGGATCGGCGTGATGTAAGTGAAGGTGGCAAACAGACTGGCCGACGCCAGCACGCTAATGGCTAGCACTAGCAGCACTTGCGGGTTTTTCAGCACGCTGAATTCGCGCATGAGGCTCGCTTCTTTCATCTCGATGCGCGCGGGCAGACAGAGCGCCAGCGCCAGCGCCGCCAGCACGCCGATCCCCGTCACCGCCCAGAACGTCGCGCGCCAGCCCAGCGCCTGGCCCAGCGCGGTGCCGAACGGCACGCCCAGCACGTTCGCCAGCGTGAGGCCGGTGAACATCAACGCAATCGCCTGGGCCCGGCGGTTGGGCGCGACCAGGCCCGCCGCGACGACCGAGCCAATGCCGAAGAACGCGCCATGGCAGAACGCCGTAACGATGCGCGCGGCCATCAGCACGCTGTAATCGGGCGCGAGCGCGCACAGCAGGTTGCCGACGATAAAGACGCCGATCAGGCTCATCAAGGCTTTTTTGCGCGGCAGGTTGGCGACGGCGATAGCGACGATGGGCGCGCCAATCGTGACGCCGAGCGCGTAAGCCGACACCAGCATGCCCGCGGCCGGAATGGAAACAGCGAGATCTCGGGCGACATCGGGCAGTAGCCCCATGATGACGAATTCGGTTGTGCCGATGCCGAATGCAGCAATAGCCAGGGCGAGTAGAGGTAAGGGCATGGTGAAGAAAATAGAGGCTAGAGGCGGCGGGAGGTGCAGCAAAGGAGAAACGCAGCGGAAGGCACGGGGTCGAGCCAGGTGGCTGCTGGGATAACCTGGTTGCCTGGTTGCCTGGTTGGGGTGACCAGGGTAAATCAGGAGGCGATTGTACCCAGGCCTTTTCAGCCTTGCCGGGGGCCAGATCGAAGCATGTCCGCGGCGGTCTTGATGCGAAGCAGACGGTGCGGCCCGTTTCCGGGCCTGTTGCTGGCGAAGCGTTTGCTGAGTGTCTGCCTAGACGGTGTTGCGCGCTGCACCGCTGTGCCACGCTTTGACGTTGCCAAGCGTGGTATGGGCGATTTCGCTGATGGCCTCGCGGGTGAAAAATGCCTGGTGCGCGGTGACGATCACGTTTGGAAACATCAGCAGCCGTGCCAGCACATCGTCCTGGAGCGGCTGGTTCGAATGGTCTTCGAAAAACAAGCCCCCTTCTTCTTCGTAAACATCGAGCCCCAGATGGCCGAGCTGGCCGCTCTTAAGTGCACCGATCAGCGCGTTGCTTTCCACCAGCCCGCCGCGCCCGGTATTGATCAGCATGGCGCCGCGTTTCATGCGCGCGAGGGCAGTGGCATCGATCAGGTGATAAGTGGCGGGCACAAGCGGACAGTGCAGGCTCACGATATCGGCTTCGGCCAGGAGCGTGTCGAGCGGCACGTAACGCGCGCCGAGCGCGAGCATGGCGGCAGCGGGCGGGCCGGGATCATGCGCCAGCACCTGCATGCCAAAGCCCGCCATGATGTGGCTAAAAACCTGGCCGATGATGCCCGCGCCCACCACGCCCACCGTTTTGCCATGCAGGTCAAAGCCCATCATGCCGTGCAACGAGAAATCGCCTTCACGGGTGCGCGCCACGGCGCGTGGCAAGTGCCGGTTCAGCGCGAGGATGAGCCCTACCGCGTGCTCAGCCACGGCATAGGGCGAATACGCCGGCACGCGCACGACGGTGAGCCCGAGCTGCTGTGCCGCGTCCAGATCAACATGGTTCGAGCCTGCCGAGCGCAATGCGATCAGACGCGTGCCTCCTTCGTGGAGGCGTTGCAACACCGTTGCATCGAGTGAATCGTTGACGAACGGGCAGACCACGTCATAGCCGCGCGCGAGGACCGCTGTGTCCACATCGAGATGAGACTCCTGAAAATTCAGGCTGTAGCCGTATGCGGTATTCGCTTCGTTAAATGTGGTGATGTCGTACTGGTGGCTGCTGAACAAAATGATGCGCATGGCAATGCTCCGGAATGAATCACTGGATGAAGCCAGTTGAGTGAGGTCCATGAATGATCTCACTCAAATGGACCGTTCATTCAGAGAATGGCTGTGAGGCGGTATTTTTTACAAAAATCATGCAATTCAGATATGAAAAAAATAAATAATAAAAAATGATTGACGGCAATAAAAATTTGAAATAAATGGCATGCTGATATGAGCTTGCGGCGCGGAAGTATTTTTTGCCGATGGTGCAATTCCGGATATACCGATGGGACATGATTTTCTGGAAACTTTCTTTAAATTACCTGGGTTTTTATAGGGCATGATGCATATGTCACGGCCTGTTTCAGAGGCTAGCCAGCGGATGCGAAGCCTGAATGAAGTGCTATATGACGCTGGATATTGTCAGCATATTGCCGTATGGTGTGCGCAGTCCACGCTTTGAGATTCAACGATGATGACCGATGAATTTCATTCAATTTCGCTGCGCACATTAATGCAAACTTTATCATTTCGTTTTGCGCAATAACCACTGGAATATTTTCTTTTCAATGGATTTTTTTTGAATGATGCACTAAGTGAAAACGCCACAGAAGCAAGCTTCCTATTCACCGCGCATTGCAATGTGAGGACACAATGACCTGGATACATGACATTTTTCAAAAATCACCCGAGATTGCGTTGTTCCTCTCGCTCGCCATTGGTTATTTCATTGGCCAGATCAAATTCGGCAAGTTTCAGCTAGGCGGTGTCGGGGGCTCCTTGCTGGCTGCCGTAGTGATTAGCCAGGCGGGTGTGACGATCGATAACGGGGTGAAGTCTGTGATGTTCGCGGTCTTTATTTATGCCGTTGGCTATGATTCGGGCCCAGGCTTTTTCAACTCGCTGAACCGCAAAACCTTGCGTGAGATTGCGATGGCGCTGTTTCTTGCCATCTCGGCACTGGTGACCGTGGTGATCTGCGCCAAGCTGTTTCATCTGAACAAGGGCCTCGCTGCCGGGCTGGCGGGCGGTGCGCTCACCCAGTCGGCCATTATCGGCACCGCGGGCGATGCCATCGCGCGCCTCGGCTTGCCTGCCGACCAGGTGAAATCCTTGCAGTCGGATGTGGCGATTGCCTATGCGGTGACCTATGTGTTCGGTTCGCTCGGGGCCATCATCGTCTGCGTCAACATCTTGCCGAAGTTCATGGGGCAAGGGCTGCGCGAAGCCTCCATCGAGGCCGAAAAAGAGATGTCCGGAGGACGCCCCGTGCGCACGGCAGGACAGTTGCCCGCGTTGCCTGAGTTAGTTGGGCGCGCTTATACCGTGAAGCAGGCGGTGGGGCGCAAGGTGTCCGAGATCGAGGTCGAGCAGCATGACCTGATTACCATCGAGCGCATCCAGCGCGGGGGCAAGGCGCTGGAACTCAGCCCCGACACCGTGCTGCAACAGGACGACGTGGTGTTCGTCGTGGGCCACCGCGAAGGCATGGTCGACGCCGCGCCGCAGATCGGCCCGGAAGTGAGCCCGGAAGACGGCAGCGGTCTCGTGCTGCAGACCCGTCAAGGGGTGTTCACGCGCAAGGGCATGAACCACACGTCGATTGCGGAAGTGCGCTCGCGTGTGGACCGCGATTTGCGTCACGGCGTGTTTGTGCAGGAGGTAACGCGCGCGGGCAAGCCGCTGCCCGTGATGCCCGAAACCACGCTCGAACACGGTGACGTGATCACGTTTTATGGTCTGTCGAAAGACACCAAGCGCGCCGTCGAAGCCGCGGGTTATGAGCTGCCATACAGCATCAAGACCGATTTCATCTATATGGGCGTCGGGCTGGTGCTGGGCTTGCTGATTGGTCTCGTGGTGGTGAATGTCGCCGGCATTCCCTTGACGCTGGGTTCAGGGGGCGGCTGTCTGCTGGCAGGCCTGCTGTTCGGCTGGATGCGCGGCAAGCACCCGATGTATGGCGTGATGCCTCCCGCTGCATCGCAACTGCTCAAGGATTTCGGCCTGGCGGCGTTCGTCGCGGTGGTGGGGCTGAACTCCGGCTTGCAGGCCATCGTGACCGTCAAGCAAAGCGGCATGACGATCTTCTTGCTGGGCGTTTTCGTCACCCTGTTCCCGCTCTTGCTGACCATGCTGTTTGGCCGCTACGTGCTGGGCTATAAAAATGCGGCGATTCTCGCGGGCGCCCTGTCGGGTTCGCGCAGTGCCAATCCTGCTTTTGGCGGGGTGCTCGACAAGGCCGAAAGCGCCGTGCCAACCGTGCCGTTTGCCATTACCTATGCGATCGCCAACGTTGCCTTGACTTTGCTTGGACCGCTTGTCGTGGGGCTGGTTTAGCGCGCGGCACGGCTTGTCCCGTATCTGTTGACCTTGTTTGTTCCGTATTTTTTGCTCGATGCTGACGCCCGCCACGCTCTATGCGCGGCATGAGCGCCAGCATCTTTTTCCTTTTTTCCTTTTTTCCTGTTACCGGAGACCGCATCATGACCAAAGGCAAAAGCAGCAGTGAACAGGCCAAACTGGCCGCACTCAGTCCGTTTGAGCTGAAGGATGAACTGATCAAGGCCGCCGGCGGCGGCGCGGTGGAGCGTGCGGCGAATGTCGCCATGCTGAACGCCGGGCGCGGCAACCCGAACTTTCTCGCCACGATTCCGCGCCATGGCTTCTGGCAGCTTGGGCTGTTCGCCATGCGCGAATCAGAACGCTCGTTTGCGTTCATGCCTGAAGGCATCGGTGGCTTTCCACAACGTGAAGGCCTGACCGAACGCTTCGACCTGTTCCTGCGCGAAAACCATGGCGTTGCGGGTATCGACTTTCTGCGTGGCGCGGTGTCGTATGTGCGTGACCAGCTTGGCCTGAACGCAGGCGATTTTCTCTATGAAATGTGCGAAGGCATCCTCGCGTCGAACTACCCTGTGCCTGACCGCATGCTCAAGCTGTCCGAAGTCATCGTCGGGCAGTATTTGCGCCGCGAGATGATCGGCGCCCATCCGTTCATTGGCGAATTCGACGTGTTCGCCGTGGAAGGCGGCACGGCCGCGATGACGTACATCTTCAACACGATGCGCGAGAACCATCTGATCGCTCCAGGCGACACCATCGCGCTGGGTATGCCGATTTTCACGCCGTACATCGAAATTCCCCAGTTGAACGACTACCAGTTGAATGTCGTGAACCTGAACGCCGATGTGGAAAACGGCTGGCAGTATTCGAAGAAGGAACTCGACAAGCTGCGTGATCCGAAGGTCAAGGCGTTCTTCCTCGTGAACCCAAGCAATCCGCCGTCGGTGAAGATCAGCGACGAGAGCCTCGAGTACATCGCCGACATCGTCAAGGAGCGACCAGACCTGATCTTGCTCACCGATGACGTGTACGGCACGTTTGCCGACGATTTCGTTTCGCTTTTCGCGCTTGCGCCGCAGAACACGATTCTCGTGTACTCGTATTCGAAGTACTTTGGCGCGACGGGCTGGCGTCTGGGCACGATTGCAACGCATTACGACAACGTGCTCGACCGGCTGATTTCGGAGCTGCCAAAAAACGTGAAGCAGGAGTTGCACAAGCGTTACGAATCCATCACGACCGAACCCGATCAGCTCAAGTTTATCGACCGTCTGGTGGCGGATAGCCGTACCGTTGCACTGAACCATACGGCTGGACTCTCGACGCCGCAGCAGGTGCAGATGGTGCTGTTCTCGCTGTTCTCGCTGATGGATACGCCGGATGCGTACAAGAAAGCGCTCAAGCGTCTGATTCGCAGCCGCAAACGTGCGCTCTATGAGGAGGTGGGGATTTCGTTCGAAAACGACGATCCGAATCAGGTGGATTACTACACGATCCTCGATCTGGAGTTCCTGGGTGAACGCATGTTCGGCCGCGAGTTTGTCGACTGGCTGTTCAAGAACACCGAGCCGTCGGAACTGCTGTTCCGCCTGGCGCGCGAGGCGCGCGTGGTGCTGCTGCCAGGACGCGGGTTTGGCACCAAGCATCCTTCAGGACGGGTGTCGCTGGCGAACCTGAACGAATCCGATTACCGCAAGATCGGACGCGCCATGCGCAAGCTGATCGAAGAGTATGTCGAGCGTTACAACAAGGAAGCCGGCAAGAAGCTGGACCCGCGCAAGGTGCGCTAAGCCACTGGGTTGGCCTGGCAGGAAAGGAAGTCTGAGCCGCAGCACACGTTCGTCTCGAACGCGCTGCGGTTTTTTTTGCCTAGTCTGTCGTGGCCTGCCGGTGATCGGCGGCTAGCGCTTGCCTGCTGCGCCGATAGAGCAGCGCTGACAGCCCCGCTGCCGCAGCCGATGCGATTGCTGCGAACAAAAATACCGAGCTATAGCCGAACGCTCCAGCGATCAACCCCGCTAGCGGCCCGGTGATGCCGAGCGATAAATCCAGAAATACCGAGTACGCCGACAACGCCGCTCCACGGCTGGCGGGCGGCACGAGCGCCACGGCTTCGACGCCGAGCGCCGGAAACACCAGCGCGAAACCGATCCCGGTCAATGCCGCGCCCGCGAGCGCGACGTGTGCATCGGGTGCGAGCCAGAGCATCAGCAAGCCCGCGCATTCCAGTGCAAACGACACGACGGCTACGCGAAACCCGCCGTAATGACGAATCGCGTTGGAAAACAGCAGCCGTGCACCGATGAATAGCGTGCCGAATACGGTGAGCGAGAGCGCGGCATTCGGCCAGTGGTGCGCGGCATAAAACAGCGTGATGAACGTCGCAATCACACCAAATCCGGCGGAGCCGAGCGCGAGCCCAATGCCATGCGGCAGCACCCGGGTGAAGACGCTGCGGTACTTCATCCGTTCGCCATGCACCACGGGCACGGGTGCGACCCGGCGCGCGAGGGTGTAGCCCGCCACGGCCAGGGCCAGCACCGCGAGCCCGAGTGAGGCAAAACCGAACGTCTGCATGAGCGCCACGCCCAGTGGCGCACCGGCGGCGAGCGCGCCATAGGTGGCGATGCCATTCCAGGAAATGACGCGAGCGTTGTTGGTTGGGCCGCTGCGGCCAATGCCCCAGAGAATCGCCCCTGTGCCGCACAAGCTTTCGCCGCAGCCGAGCAGGATCCGGCTCAGCGCCAGTAGAATCAGGCTCGGCCCGGGCCAAGGCTGACACAGCGCGGCTGCGAACAGCAACGCGCCACTCAGTGCGCAGCCCGTGAGCCCAAGCGCGACGGCCTGTTTCGGCCCGAGGGTGTCGGCGGTGCGTCCAGCCAGCGGCCGGGAGGCCAGGGTGGCCAGATATTGCAGGCTGATGGCCGCACCCGCGAGGATCGTGCTGTAACCCAGATCGCCGTGGACATAGCCCGGCAGCACCGCTAGCGGAATGCCAATGGTCAGATAACAGAGAAAGGTGAAAAAGACGACGGGCAGGATCTGTGAAGTCGAGGCGTGAGGCTTGAAACGCGTAAAGCGGGTAATACGCGTGTTACAGGGAGGAGGCGTTGGGGCGGTGGAGGTTGAATCGGTCGAATCAGGGGGCATAGGGAAAACAGCAATTGAAAGCAGCAAAAGCGCGAGATTTTCCCATGGAACCGTTTTTTCTGCAGGCGTCGTCCTGTCTGGGCGAGACGCGCGGTTTATCCCGCTATGGCATTGCTGACATGATCTGCATGTGCCATGCCGTATGAGTTGCACTGATGGGCAGTGTTAGCGTTCTAACCGTCTGGGCCTTGTGGTTCGCGTTGAACGCGGACGCGGCCCAGGTCAGCACCAAAACCAGAACAAGAACAAATCCATCGAGCCGCGTCATTCCTGATGAGTCATTCCCCATGAACCAGCCCATTCGTTTTTACCATCGCCAGACCTTGCACGAAATCAGCGAGGCGCCGGTGACGCGCACGGTTTTGCAGTATCTGCGTGAAGACGTGCATTGCACCGGTACCAAGGAAGGTTGCGCCGAAGGCGATTGCGGCGCTTGTACCGTTGTCCTCTGCGAACTGGATACAGCAGGCGGCGTGAGTTTCAGGGCGGTCAATGCGTGCATTCAGTTTTTGCCGACGCTCGATGGCCGGGCTCTGTTTACCGTCGAAGATGTGCTCCAGCCCGATGGCACGCTGCATCCGGTGCAACAGGCGATGGTGGAGTGCCACGCTTCGCAATGCGGTTTTTGCACGCCGGGGTTTGTGATGTCGCTATGGGCGCTTTATGAACAGCATGGCCCCGACCCTGAAACCGCTGGGCACGTGCATGGCGAGCGCGAACGGCCCACGCGCGAGGCGCTCGGCGATGCGCTGAGCGGTAACCTGTGCCGCTGCACCGGTTATCGGCCGATTCTCGATGCGGCCGAACGCATGTTCGACTTGCCCGCGCCGGCGGTATCGGCACGCGTTAACCGGGCCGCGCTGGCCGCTGCGCTGGTTCCGTTGCAGCGCACGCAAACGTTTGATTACGTTCATCGCGGCCAGCATTTCAGTGCCCCGCGCACGCTAGCTGCACTGGCGCAGCTCAAGGCGCAGCGACCCGCCGCGCGCATTCTGGCGGGTGGCACGGATATCGGTTTATGGGTGACGAAGCAGATGCGCGAACTGGGCGATCTCGTTTATCTCGGGCGAATCGATGCCTTGCAACAGATCGGCATGACGCCCCAATGGCTTGAAATTGGAGCGGCGGTGACGTTGGAGCGCGCCTATGCCGCACTGGTGCAGCACTATCCCGAGCTGAACGATATCTGGCGGCGCTTTGCCTCGTTGCCGATCCGCAATGCGGGCACGCTGGGCGGCAATATCGCCAACGGTTCGCCAATTGGCGATGCGATGCCCGGCCTGATTGCGCTCGGCGCCCGTGTGGTGATTGCGGGCCGCGAGGCGCACACGCGCGAACTCGCGCTGGAAGATCTCTATCTGGCGTACCAGAAGAAAGACCTCGCTGAACACGAGTTCATCGTGAGTCTCAAGGTGCCTGTGCGCAGCACCCAGGCGGCGGGGCTGCCCGGTTTCCAGTTCCGCAGCTACAAGCTGTCGAAGCGCTTTGATTCCGATATTTCCGCGGTGTGTGGGGCGTTTGCGCTGGTGCTGGACGGTGAGCGGCTGCATGCGCCGAGGATCGCGTTCGGCGGGATGGCGGCGACACCCCAGCGCGCCGCTCACACCGAAGCCGTGCTCGCGGAGGCGCGCTGGGATGAGGCGACGGTGCGCGCTGCGATGCAGGCGCTGGCCCGCGATTTCACTCCACTGGACGATATGCGCGCGAGCCGCCTCTACCGCATGCAGGCCGCGCAAAACCTGCTGTATCGCTTCTGGCTCGAAACCCGGCCCCATGAGCCCTTGCCGCCACAGGCACTGGATGTTCGTGCGGCGGCCCTCGTTGCAACGCCGCTGGCTCCGGCTGTCTGAGGCGCGCGGCACGCATTGCCGCTCAAGCTCAAGGAGAGCTCCTGAATGAACCCACATATCGCCTCTGCCGCCTCTTTGATCGAGCCTGGCCAGCCCTCGCCGCCGCATGAATCGGCGCATCTGCATGTCAGTGGCCGCGCCACGTACACCGACGACATCCCGCCTCTGGCGGGCACGCTGCATGCCGCGCTGGGCTTGTCGCAAAAGGCGCATGCGCGGCTGGTGTCGGTTTCGCTCGACGCGGTGCGGGCCATGCCCGGCGTTGTCGCGGTGTTGACCGCCGCCGATATTCCAGGCGTGAACGATTGCGGTCCGATCGTTCACGACGATCCGGTACTGGCCGAAGGTATCGTGCAATACGTGGGGCAACCGGTTTTTCTGGTGGTGGCGAATTCGCACGAGATCGCCCGGCGGGCTGCCCGTGCCGCGCAGATTGTCTATGACGAGCGGCCCGCGATCCTGAGCGCGCAGCAGGCGCGGGCCGCAGGCGCCCAGGTGGTGCCGCCGATGAAGCTCACGCGCGGCGATGCGCCCACGCATCTCGCCCGCGCGGCGCATCGGGAACGTGGCGAGATGCAATTGGGTGGCCAGGAGCAGTTCTATCTCGAAGGCCAGATCGCTTACGCCGTACCTAAAGAAGACAACGGCATGCATGTGTGGTGTTCGACCCAGCATCCCTCGGAGATGCAGCAACTGGTGGCGCATCTGCTAGGCGTAGCGGTGCATGGCGTGCAAGTCGAATGCCGTCGCATGGGCGGCGGGTTTGGCGGCAAGGAATCGCAATCGGGCCTGTTTGCCTGTTGCGCGGCGCTGGCGGCGTGGAAGCTGCAGCGCCCCGTGAAGCTGCGCGCCGACCGCGACGACGACATGCTCATCACGGGCAAGCGCCACGATTTTCACTACACCTATGACGTCGGTTATGACGACAGCGGCCTGATCGAAGGCGTGGCCGTGGAGATGACGGCGCGCTGTGGTTATTCCGCCGATCTGTCGGGGCCGGTGATGACGCGGGCGATCTGTCATTTCGATAACGCGTACTGGCTGCCCCATGTATCGATCGAGGGCTTTTGCGGCAAGACCCACACACAGTCGAATACCGCGTTTCGCGGTTTTGGCGGCCCCCAGGGCGCTTTTGCCATCGAATACCTGATCGACAACATCGCCCGTTCGCTCAAACTCGATCCGCTCGATGTGCGCCGCCGCAACCTGTATGGTCAGACCTCGTGCAACCAGACACCGTATGGCCAGACGCTCGAAGACAACGTCCTGCCGCAGTTGCTCGACGAACTGGAAGCGAGTAGCGATTACCGCGCGCGCCGCGCCGCGGTACGTGTTTTCAATGCGCAAAACCGGGTGCTGAAAAAAGGTCTGGCGCTCACGCCGGTCAAGTTCGGCATCGCGTTTAATGTCACGCATCTGAACCAGGCGGGTGCGCTGGTGCATCTCTATCTCGACGGCTCGGTGCTGGTGAATCACGGTGGCACCGAGATGGGGCAGGGGCTTCATACCAAGGTCGCGCAGGTCGTCGCGCATGAACTGGGCCTCACACTGAACCGCGTGCGCGTGAGCGCCACCGATACGAGCAAGGTCGCCAACACTTCGGCCACGGCGGCTTCGACCGGCTCTGACCTGAATGGCCGGGCCGCGCAAAATGCCGCGCGCGAGTTGCGCGAGCGTCTCGCGGCATTTGCTGTGACGCATTACGCTGCTGGGGCCCATGATGAGGCGCTCACACCTGACGCGGTGCGTTTTGCCGACAATCAGGTGAGGGTGGGGACAACGGTGGTGCCGTTCGATGAGGTGGTGGCCGCCGCTTATCTGGCGCGCGTGCAGTTATGGTCGGACGGTTTTTACGCGACACCCGGATTGCACTGGAACGCCGCCACGCTGCAAGGCCATCCGTTTTTTTACTACGCCTATGGCGCGGCGGTGTCCGAGGTGGTGATCGATACGCTGACAGGCGAGATGCGTGTGCTGCGTGCCGACATTCTGCACGACGCTGGCGCCTCGCTGAATCCGGCGCTGGATCTGGGCCAGGTTGAAGGCGGCTTTATCCAGGGCATGGGTTGGCTGACTACCGAGGCGCTGTGGTGGAACGCACAAGGCCGCTTGATGACGCATGCGCCATCCACCTACAAGATTCCGGCCAGCAATGACTGCCCGCCGGAGTTTCGCGTCAAGCTTTTCGACAATCGCAATGTGGCGGACAGCATTCATCGCTCCAAGGCGGTAGGCGAGCCGCCGCTGCTGTTGGCGTTCTCCGTGTTTTTCGCGCTGCGCGATGCGGTGGCCAGCGTGGCCGAGGACGAAAACGAAAACGAAAACGCGGGTTTTGAGGCGCGGCCTGTCAATCCGCCGCTCGATGCGCCCGCAACCGGCGAGGCGATTCTGGCTGCGGTGAATGCGGTGCGTGCGGTGCGTGCAGCCAGCGGTGCTTCACGGACAACGGCGCGGCCCGCAGCGAACCCGGTGAACCCGATGCAAGAGGCCGGTGATGTTGCCCACTGATTTACCCACGGAGTTGTCGCAGCGTCGTCCGTGGTTGTCCCTGCGCCGGCCATGAGCGATGCATCGTTTCATCTCGTGCTGTTCGGCGCCGGGCATGTCGGCCAGGCGCTGGTGACGTTGCTGGGGCAACTGCCGTGCGTCGTGCAATGGGTCGATGCACGTGAAGCGCTGTTTCCTGCAACGGTGCCCGCCAATGTCGCAATCGAAGCCACCGACACGCCTGAAGCGCTGGTCGATCAGGCGCCTCCAGGCGCGTATTTTCTGGTGATGACACACGACCACGCGCTTGATTTTCTGTTGGCCCAGTGCATCATGCGGCGGCGTGCTGTGGGCTACTTCGGCATGATTGGCTCGCGTACGAAGCGGGTGAAATTCGAGCGGCGCTTGCGTGAGCGCGGTGTTGCCGCAGCTCGGATCGCACGCATGATTTGCCCCGTTGGCGTGCCCGGCATTCTCGGTAAGGCGCCGTCTTCGATTGCGCTGGCCGTATGTGCCGAGCTGCTGCAACAGCCGCCGCCTGCGAGCCGGGGCTGGGATTAACGCGGATTAGTCTGGCTTCACGGCTGACGGCAGTGCGCTGACGCGCTGGACTTCTTTCGATTCGAGCCAGTTCGGCGTGCGGGCGCAGTACAGCACCATCGGCAGCGCATCTTCGCCCCAGAACAATTGCCCATCGAGGTAAAACGTCGGCACCCCAAACACACCCAGCGCGATGGCTTCAGCGGTATTGCGCTGCAATTGCGCCTGCGCTGTAGCGTTAGCGGCCTGTAGCACGTCGCCGTTTTGCCCCAGCCGCTCACACAGGCTGGCGAAGCCTTCGGCGGTGGAAGGGTCACGCCCTTCGCGCCAGATGAAGCGGAAAATTTCGCGCACGCCTTGGATATCCGCGTTCGTGGCGAGCGCCAGTTGCATAGCGGCGCGCGAATCAAACGGATGCACGGGGGGCATCCGGAACGGAATGCCCAGTTGCTCGGCGCGAAAGAGCGCATGACGGTAAGTGAAGATCCGCTTGGTGGGCAGGCTGTACGCGGCTCGCCCACCCCAATGACGGTAGAGCGTATCGAGTTCGATGGGCGTGGCATTGAAAGCGAGGGTTGGCCACTTGTCGTGCTGTTCCAGCAGCAAATAGCTAAACGGTGAGACGAAATCGTAAAACCAGTGTGGCTGAGCTGCTTCGATGCCGTGTGTCATGGCGCTTTCCGGAGTGGGGTTCATGGTGTGAGGGCGAGGGCACGCGTGGGTTTGAACGCTTCATGTGGGCGCTTGCCTGGGCGGGCCGGGGATGTTCGGGAGACCGGGTGCATCAAGCCTTGGGCGCATCCGGGGGCGTGGCATGCCAGACGTGGCTTCGGCTTAAACGTGAACGCACAAAGCCGATGTGTTCGCGCAATACATAGAACTGGTCGGCATAGGCGAGCGGCATCTTCAGCCCATTGACGGATTCCTCGATCACATCAAGCCGCTCGAGCAGCGCCTGGCGCTCTGCTGCCGTGATATCACTGAGGGCTTCGCGTTCGATGGCAATCAGCGTGCCGTACCAGCGATAGATCCGCGATTTCACGCGCCACGCGTAGAGCGCGGGCACGAGGCGCATGCTGGGAATCAGCACCACGATGAGGGGCACCAGCAGCACCAGCAACCGGTCCGCGAGACTGGCGAGCCAAAAGGGCAATGAGCGGTACAAAAAGCTTTTGCCTGACTGGTAATAGCGTAGGGCGTTGTCGCTGAGCGGAAAATCATGGGCGCGCGGCGCGGGAAATTCGCCGGCCTGTTGCAGCAGCCCGGCCTTGCCATGCACCTCACGAGCCGCTTCGATCAGCAGGTCCGAAAGCGCGGGATGCAAGGTGTCGCGCGCCACCAGTTCGACGGTGGGTGCAACCAGATAAACCGGACTCGAAGGCACGTTTTGGCCCAGATTGAACGAACCCATCGGCAGGGTGATCTTCGTCAGATACGGAAAGCGTCGGGCATAAGCATCGGCCTGGATGAAATCGTAGAGCAGTACGTTCGGGGTGCGATACAGCTGGTTCATCACCGGGGGCTGCGCGGAATCACCCGCCAGAAACGCTGCGTCGACCTTGCCTGAGATCAGGGCGGCGGCGGCGTCTTCTCCCGACAGCGGCGCGAGCGTTGTCGGGCCGCCTGGCACAATGCCATTGGCTTTGAGCAAGGCGAGCGCGAGCTCGCGGGTGCCACTGCCTTCCGCACCAATGGCGAGGTGCTCGCCGGCGAATTCGGAGAGCCGCGTGCGCGGCGTGCCGCGATAAAAAATCACGAGCGGCACGTAGGCCACGCTCCCCAGCGAAGCCAGCCCCTCATGCGTGGCATGAAGGGCGACGCCATCCTGGACGAAGCCGACATCGACGTTGCTGCCAGGCGTTGACAGACGCTTCAGGTTGTCGAGCGAGCCTTCGGAGGGCAGGACATTGAGCGTGATGTGGTTGCGCGCGAGGATCGCCTTGTATTTCTGCGCGGAGTTCCAAAACGAGCTGTCTTTCGGGCCTGCGCTGAGGGTGAGCGTGGTAGGCGGCGCGGGCTGGATCAGACGCACAGCGGCCCAGATGGCGAGGGCGCTGATGAACACGATGGGGCCAAACGACAGGGCCAGATCGCGCCAGGAGATGGCGACGAAACGGGCGACCAGGCGAGGAGGAGCTTTGCGTCCGGAAGATGGCTTCATGAAAACAGTGTGAGGCAAGGCCAGCCTGGCGCTCCAGGCTGCGAAGGGGAGCGCTTGCGCTAGCCTGATGGCGGGTCGGATGAAGATTCGCGCTGATGGTACATGAGATTGACGGCACAGGCCGCGCCGCGCATACAGGCCAAAAACCGGGTGTGGCCCGCCTGCTGAAACCCTTTGCGCTTCTGGCGCGGCTAGATTAAATTGTGCAGCGCTGCGCTCAGTACAGCGTCATGGTTGCCCGTTGCCACTGTTTCAGGTTCAGGTTGGCTCCGGTTGGCTTCAAGCGGCTCGCCCGGCGGGCCCATGCCGGCCGCCAGCCAGATGCCTTTCGCTCAGGCTGCAGCAAGCACTGCCCGGATAGCACCGCATTCAGACGGTTTGCATAGGCCCGCGCTTTCCTGTTTTTGTTTCCCGCCTCTCGTGGTTTCCGTATTTTGTCCAGGCCTCGTTTGGCCTGTGGCATGGCGTGCGCATGGCAAGCCATGCCACAGGCCGCTTGCGGCGCCGGATGCTGTTCGGAATGTTGTCCCTGAGCCGCTGGCTAGAAGCGGTTTAAATCGAAGTGAAAAGGAGAGAAGGTATGAAAGGCATGAAATCGGTCGATTTTCTGAAGATGCTGGGTGGTGCGATGGCATTGGTCGCGGCTTGCCACGTGTCGGCACAAACCAGCGATGCAGCGCCCTTGGGCACGGTGGCGAGCAATGCACAGCCAGCGGCCGCTTCGGGGGCGAAGTCTTCTTCTGCCAGAAAGCATGCGAACAGCGCGCTGGGGCGCAAGGTAAGGGGGGCGCTGGCTAAGGCACAAGGGCTCGACGTGTCGAATATTTCAGTGCGTGCCCGCAATGGCTCGGTGACCCTGGCGGGCTCGGTGCCGGATGCAGGCCAGATCGAGCGGGCGACCCAGGCCGCGAAAAGCGTGGCAGGTGTGACGTCGGTGCAAAACAAGATGTTCATACAGCCGCACTAACCTGGCGGCGCCGGGGCGCGCTTAAGCTGGGGGGAGCGGCACCCTCGGCGTGCGCTCAGGTATGCCATGCAAGACAGCCTGTCTGGACGGAATGGGTATTCCGTGTCAGACAGGCTGTTTTTTCTTGCCCAAACGGCTTCACCGGTTTTATTTTTTCCAGGCCTAACTCGACACCAGCTTGATGCCGACCAGCGCCAGCGTGACGGCAAGAATGTGCCGCAACAGCACATCGGGTGCGCGCGATGAAAGATGACTGCCCAGTACGATACCTGGCAGCGAGCCGAGCAGCAGCGACAGCAGCATCGTCCAGTCCACCGATCCCAGCAGCCAGTGCCCCGTGCCCGCCAGCAGCGTAAGTGGCACGGCATGCGCGATATCCGAGCCGATGATGCGCGTGGTGGGCAGCAGAGGATAGAGCAGCAGCAAAACCGTCACGCCAATCGCCCCGGCTCCGACCGAGGTAAACGATACCAGCGCACCCAATACGGCTCCGGTCAGTATCGTCAGGCCCAGCGCGCGGCGCGAGCCAGGAGGCGCTGTGCGACGCGCCGCCAGCGCGGCGAGTTGCGGCCGGAACACCAGCGCCAGGGCGGTGAGCAGCAGGGCGGCGCCCAGCACGTTCAGGATGATCTGACTGGTTCTCGACGAGTGCATGCCATAGCGGTGCAGTAGCAGCAGCGTGAGCGCCGCGGCGGGCACGCTGCCTGCGGCGAGCCGTAACGTGACGCGCCAGTCGATCGATCCTTTGATCCCATGCACGAACGTGCCCACCGATTTGGTTGCCGCGGCGTACAACAGATCGGTGCCGACGGCTGTCGCCGGATGGACGCCGAACAGCAACACCAGAATAGGCGTCATTAATGAGCCCCCCCCCACGCCAGTCAACCCAACCAGAAAACCAACGAACAGGCCAGAGGCGGAGTACAGAAGATTGATGTCGGGAAGTGCCATAGAGCCTGGAGCGCGGGAGATCACGAAAAACAGCGCACATAAAGGAACGCGCTGGAAGCGGAAAGGAGGGTGCCGGGTGCCGGGTGCCGAGTGTCGATACGTTGCTGCGTGGCTGGAATCAGGCGGCCGTGTCCTGTTCTGAAGCGAAGGGCGCGACCGCCCGGTCAGTGAAAAGCCGTTATTGTCGCAAAACTCGTGCATGCGTGGGTCAGGTTCGCGTGAAGGCGGAAATTTCAGGCATCCGTCGTGTCTTGCGTGTACCGGGACAAGGTGTAGCGGGTGGGCCGGAACGCGGATATTTCACAGGCGCTTGCCTGGGATGCTCGCCTGCGAGCCTACAATCGGCGCTTGCAGTTGGGGCACGGATCGTTGCTGTATGCGGACGGGCCGTCGTTCTTTTTCTTCTTTTTGCTGGTTATTCAACATGAATCCGGGCGTTATTTACGCGTTTCTCGCATTTGTCATCTGGGGCATGTTCCCGGTTTATTTCAAGGCGCTGCAACAGATCTCCGCGCTGGAGATGCTGGCTCACCGCATGGTCTGGTCGATGCTGTTTCTCTTTGTCGTGCTGACGTGGCGTCAGCAGTGGCGCTGGCTCGGTCCGGTGTTGCGCGACCGGCGTTTGCTGGCGCGTTTTACAGCCAGCGCCCTATTGCTCTCGACGAACTGGGGCATCTATATCTGGGCGGTGAACGCTGGACATATCGTCGAAGCCAGCCTCGGCTACTTCATCAATCCACTGATGAACGTGCTCTTTGGCCTGGGCTTTCTCGGCGAACGGCTGCGGCGTGTGCAGTGGCTGGCGGTGGCGATTGCTGCCGCGGGCGTGTTGTGGCTCACCTGGCAAAATGGACAGCCGCCGTGGATCAGCTTCGCGCTGGCATTGACCTTTGGCGGCTATGGCCTGTTGCGCAAGACCGCGAAGCTGGGGGCGCTGGAAGGGCTCACGCTCGAAACCATGCTGTTGTTTCCGGTGGCGGTGGTATATCTCGCGCTGATGGCGGCGCAAGGTGAAAGCGGTTTTGCCGATGCTTCGCTGGGTATCAAACTGCTGCTGGTGCTGGCGGGGCCGATCACGGCGATTCCGCTGCTGCTGTTTGCAGCAGGGGCGCGGAGAATTCCGCTATCGATGCTGGGATTGATTCAGTACATCACGCCGACGTTGCAACTGCTGCTGGGTGTGCTGATTTATCACGAGGCCTTCGGCGAGGTCCGGCTGGTGGGTTATGGCGCGATCTGGGTGGCACTGGCGGTGTATTCGCTCGAAGGTTTGTGGCGCGCGCAGCAGGGACGTAGCCGCGCGGGCTAGTGTTGTGAACGGTTTTGGGACGTTTTTATTTTTGCGGCTCACCCGGCCACGAGCGTGGCGCGGGTGGAATGCGGGTGGAATGCCGGACTGGTTGGACCTGCGGTCCTGTTGCACCCGCCGGAGGTTAAGGCTGTACCGCTTGCCACGAGGAATCAGGATCGAACGCCTTGAGCATCGCTGCCGCACGGGCGGAGCGTGGCCCGAGGTTCTTCTGGTACAACTGGCCGTCCTGGTTGACGATAAAACTCATCACACCGGTCTTGCCGTACTCGACGGGCCACGCCACTAACGCATAGCCTTGGGTGAGCACACCCTGCTTGAGATAGTTCTGCGCGCCGCCTTTTGCATGCGGGCCCTGTGCCGTCAGAATCCGGTAGTGATAACCGTAATACCCTTCCTTGAGCCCACCCTTTTGTGACATCACGGCCGCTAGCGGGCCGAGTGGGCTTTGCGGCTCGCCCGGCGCCGTTGGCCAGTACAGCCCATCGCGCTGGCTCGGGGTGCTGACGATGCGCGAGGCGTAGTGCTGCGTCAGCGCGTGATAGTCGTTTTGCGCGTCGAGATATCCCAGCGCGGTCATCATTGCCGCATGTTCATTGCGGCCGATGCGGCGCGTCAGGATTTCGTCCTGGGCGGCGACAGGATCGAAGTGCCAGCCACTGGCGCTTTGCACAAGGGGAATCGGCAGGGTCCAGCCACTTGTCCCGACCGCCAGGTGAGCACGGGCGTGGGGGGCCTGGGGGGCCTGGCTATGGGGGGCAGCAGATGCGGGTGCGGCAGACGCGGTGTCCGGAACGATTTGATGGCCTTTCGACCAGGCTTCGAGGAAGGCGTAAATATCGTTTTCGCCGATTTCACGGGTGGGAATGAAGCGCTGGAAATCGTTGCCCAGAACGTGTTTCATGGCGTCGTGATCGTTGCTGGCGAGCGCCTCGACGAAGGCGCTGGCGGCCGCATCCGGCGTGGGATAGCGTGCCTGGGCGCAAACAGCGCTGGAGCCGAGTGCGAGCGCGGCGCACGCGAGCGTGACGCGCGCTGCCGTTAACACGGTGCGGTGCGGAGCAGGCGGGTGAATACGATAAATGCGCTGCATCCGGTGGGTGAAAGGTGCAAAAAAGCGAATCATGAGCGGCTCCTTTTTGATCATGCGAATGGTTAGCGATGAAAGTGGCGCTGACCGCCGCCACGCTGCATGCCACCCCCGCCGCCACCCCGCAGGATGCCGCCGCCGTTTGCGCCCAGCCCATTGGGCCGCGGCGCTTGCAAGCCGGCGGGCTCCGCCATGCTGCCTCGCGTAGCGGAGGGCATGCGGCCGGAGAGCGCCTGACGGCTAGCTTCGCCGCGTTGCATTTCTTGCCGGGCGGCATTGCCGTTGCCTGCGCCGCGTAACGCGTTGTCGTGGTTCAGGCTGTGCGCCTGGCTGCGTAAATTACCTTCACCGGTTGCCGCGCCGCCTTGATGAATCTCCTGAACGCGCTGGCTGGCGTTGCCGCCGAGGCTTTGCCCCGTGCGGTTTTGCAGGGTTTGCTGGGCTTGGGTACGAGCTGCGGTGATATCGCGGCCACGGTAGGCATCGCGCTGCGCCATGCCCATGCCGCCTGCCATGCCATCCGGGCCGCGATTCAGATTCGCGTGACGGTTGACGCTGTCATTCCGGTTCCAGTTCGCGGTGTTGCCATTTGCGTTGATCCGGTTATTGACGTTGAGGTTGTTGTAACGATTGACGTTGATATTGACGTCGTGGGTATTCCAGTTGAATCCGCCCCAGAGCGAATTGGCCACGGCCACCCCTGCGCCGAACGCAAGGCCCGTGGCGAAGCCGGCCGCAATCGCATAGCCGGGTGGCGGTGGCACATACACCGGTGGATAAGCGGGATAAGGCCATGTGCCGTAGACCACCGTTGGGTTGTAGGTCGGCACATACACCACTTGCGGATTGACCGGCACGATCTGGATGGTGCTTTGCTCGACGATGACCTTTTGCTGCTCGCCAGATTTCAGGTTGCCTGCCTGCTGTGCTTGCCGCCGCAGGCGTTGCACTGAATCCATGACGTCGTTGGGTTGTGCCAGAAAGGCATCGCCCAACTGCGAGACCCAACTGGGTTTGGACGCCATCATGGCGAGCACCTGGGGAAAGGCGACCAGCGATTGCACACTGGGATCCCACGGCTCACTGGCGACGGCCTTGACTGCATCATCGCCTGTCAGATTGGGATGGGCTTTCGACCAGGCCGCCGCGGCGGCGACATCGGAGGCAAAGGTCGAAGCCATCAACACTTGGGCGAGCAGCGCGTCGGGATACAGCGCAATGGGTGCGCTCAGTGCATCCAGTTGCGGGTTTGATATTTTCGCGCTGGTTTTCGCGGTGTTTTGTGCCCAGGCGGCAGTGGGTGCGGCGGTGCCGATAAAGAGCGGCGCACCCGCGAGCGCGGCGCACAAAAGCAGCAGACGGCGCTTGTAGGCTTCGGATCGTTGCACGATGAAGTTCTCCCAGTTGAATGGAACATAGGGCGAGGGACTGCAGGTGAAGCCTGGAGCCATGATCGCTGCCGTTGCCTCACGGCGCCTGCTGTACCAGGCGCCGGGCGTGGAACACAGGCCACATGAGCACTCAGCAGCGATCACCACGAGCAGGTTGCCCGGTTTCTGCTGCGTGAAAAAACAGGCCCCGGCGCAATCGATGACGCAACGAGGCGAACGAATGCGCTTAAGCGTTGTATTTCTTGTTTCAGTTTCTTGCTGCAGATGCGAACTGGCCTGGAATAACGCGCAGTCATGGAACCATGGAATGCCGGATGAAGCGAGCCCTAAGCGGGCGGTAAGTGGGCGGTAAGCGGGCGGCAAATGACGGGGCCGATTATGGGGCCAGTAATAGTCAGGCGAGGCTAGCAGCTTTCCCCGGCGCTTTCACGCTTTTTTGGGAAAAATACGGAGATTTCCGTGGAGTTCTCCCAGGCGAGCGGGTATACCCGCTCGCCTGGCCAACATAAGGTGTTGAACATCATTGAATTAAAAGGATTTTTTTCTGCTTTTTGAAAACAGGTTTGAACAACTTTCCGCCCTCCTTCTTGAATTTGTCACAGGTCGTCCATATACTTGGCACTCGCCGCACGAGAGTGCTAACAATTTTGCCGGTTGGTTTCACCAGCTGGTTTTTCTCAGCGTTCTTCAATCTCAATTAAGAGAGGAGTATCTCTATGAACCTTCGTCCTTTGCATGATCGCGTGATCGTCAAACGCCTGGATCAGGAAACCAAAACTGCATCAGGTATCGTGATTCCCGAAGCCGCAGCAGAAAAGCCGGATCAGGGCGTCATCATGGCTGTTGGTCCAGGCAAGCGTGACGACAAGGGCGCCTACATTGCGCTTGACGTGAAAGTGGGCGATCGCATCCTGTTCGGCAAGTACGCTGGCCAGACCGTCAAGGTCGATGGCGACGAACTGCTGGTGATGCGCGAGGAAGACATCATGGCCGTGGTGCAAAAGTAAGCTCACACGCTTTCATTTGGTCTCATATTCTAAAGAATTCAAGGAGTTACAAAGATGGCAGCTAAAGATGTCGTATTCGGCGATTCCGCCCGTGCCAAGATGGTTGAAGGCGTGAACATTCTCGCCAACGCAGTGAAAGTCACCCTGGGCCCGAAGGGCCGTAACGTGGTGCTCGAGCGCAGCTTCGGCGGCCCGACTGTCACCAAGGACGGTGTTTCGGTCGCCAAAGAAATCGAACTGAAAGACAAGCTCCAGAACATGGGCGCGCAAATGGTCAAGGAAGTCGCTTCCAAGACCAGCGACAACGCCGGCGACGGCACCACCACGGCAACCGTGCTGGCCCAGTCGATCGTCCGCGAAGGCATGAAATACGTCGCTTCGGGCATGAACCCGATGGACCTCAAGCGCGGTATCGACAAGGCTGTAACGGCCGCTATCGAAGAGCTGCGCAAGATCAGCAAGCCTTGCACGACCAACAAAGAGATCGCCCAGGTGGGCTCGATTTCGGCAAACAGCGATTCGTCGATTGGCGACCGCATTGCTGAAGCGATGGACAAGGTAGGCAAGGAAGGCGTGATTACGGTGGAAGACGGCAAGTCGCTGCAGGACGAGCTGGACGTCGTCGAAGGCATGCAATTCGACCGTGGTTACCTGTCGCCTTACTTCATCAACAATCCAGACAAGCAAGTTGCTGTGCTCGAAAACCCGTTCGTGCTGTTGCACGACAAGAAGGTGTCGAACATCCGTGACCTGCTGCCGGTACTGGAGCAAGTCGCCAAGGCTGGCCGTCCGCTTCTGATCATCGCTGAAGATGTCGAAGGCGAAGCGTTGGCTACGCTGGTGGTGAACAACATCCGCGGCATTCTGAAGACGGTGGCGGTGAAGGCACCGGGCTTTGGCGACCGCCGCAAGGCCATGCTGGAAGACATCGCCATCCTGACCGGTGGTCAGGTGATCGCCGAAGAAACCGGCCTGACACTGGAAAAAGCCACGCTGGCTGAGCTGGGTCAAGCCAAGCGCATCGAAGTGGGCAAGGAAAACACGACGATCATCGACGGCGCAGGCGAAGCAGCCAGCATCGAAGCCCGTGTGAAGCAAGTACGCACGCAAATCGAAGAAGCCTCGTCGGATTACGACCGCGAAAAGCTGCAAGAGCGCGTGGCCAAGCTGGCTGGCGGTGTTGCCGTGATCAAGGTTGGCGCGGCCACCGAAGTCGAAATGAAAGAAAAGAAAGCACGTGTCGAAGATGCCCTGCATGCCACGCGCGCAGCGGTGGAAGAAGGCATTGTGGCGGGCGGTGGCGTTGCGCTGATCCGTGCACGCACGGCAATCGCAGGCCTGAAGGGCTCCAACCCTGATCAGGACGCTGGCATCAAGATCGTGCTGCGCGCGATGGAAGAGCCGCTGCGTCAGATCGTAGCGAACGGCGGCGAAGAAGCCAGCGTGGTTGTGGCAGCGGTTGCGGCTGGCACGGGTAACTACGGCTACAACGCTGCAACGGGCGAGTACGTCGATCTGGTTGCCGCGGGCGTGGTTGATCCGACGAAGGTGACGCGTACGGCGCTGCAAAATGCCGCTTCGGTTGCTGGCCTGCTGCTGACCACGGACGCAGCTGTCTGTGAGTTGCCGAAGGACGATGCTCCGATGCCTGGTGGTATGCCTGGCGGTATGGGCGGCATGGGTATGGACATGTAATTCGGCTTTAGCCGAATACATGAGAGCATGCGCCGTGAGGCGCGTGCCTGAAATAAGGCAATGAGGCTGGCATTGGCTGGTTTCTGTGCTGGAAAGCCCTCACGGTTTTTGCCGTGAGGGCTTTTTTAATGTGCCGCCTTAATGAGGTATACGCGTGAGATATGCGTGATTGCTACCCAAGGCTACTTCAGCACTTGAATTCCTTTGCGTTTATCTGGATATTAAGCGTTGCCGTTGCAGAAACGGTCGACAACAAGGCTTACCACTTCTAAATCAGGAGATTCAAATGCCAGGCCATTACATCATTAAAAAATCCAGCGCCGTTCAGCCCTATCACTTTGTACTGCGTGCTGATAATAATCAGGTAATCCTTGCGAGTGAGAATTACGCCTCCAAACAAAGTGCCCAGAAAGGCATCGCTTCGTGCCAGGAAAACAGCGCGAATGATAGCCGCTACGAGCGCAAGACATCGACGGCAAGTCAACCGTACTCTTTCGTACTCAAGGCCGCGAACGGCGAAGTCATTGGGCGCAGCGAAAACTATGCGAGTGAAGCGAGCCGGGACAACGGTATCGCTTCCGTGAAGACAAATGGCCCGACCGCGGACATCCGTGATGAAACCTGAACGTTAGGCTTAAGGCTTGCTGCAAGAGGGTTATAAGCCTGGGGCCTGAAGCCTGAGGGATGTCACCGTTATTCAGCCGTGGGCCCAGCCAGCGTAGGGCGCCACGGTGCTTTAAACGATTTTAGCCAGTGCGAGAGAATTAAAACGGCATTAATACAAGTCTTGCCTCCCCCTCAACGCGCTCAGCGTGCATGGTCTCGCCTGGCCCCATCCGTATATCTCACGGCCATGCCACACAAAAATAACCGCGACACCCGCTCGTACACGCGTACACGCATTGGCCCAGCGATAAAGCATTTTGAATGGACGGCCTAAAAATCCCTCTGGTTTTTCCTGGTGATGCAAAATGCATTAATGGTGCAACCTATGCGTTTTAGAAAATCGCAACCCGGTTGCGACAGCGCGTCGCGGTTTATCTCAAATTATGGTTGCAATGGAGGAAAACCCTGCCGATTCGATATATTGCTTATCGCATAATTGGAGTTACAATGCGCCCGTTCCAAGGGCCGCAGCCTTTGAATGGACGGGTTGGGAGAGATGGGAGGCTTGGTTTAAGGAGGTCCGTTATCGAGTGTCAGGCTGACGGGTTTCTGGTTCGTCTGCCGCACGAAAAATGATCGATGATCGCAAGGCGCTAGCCGGGACAATGGCTGGAGTTTGTACGAATCAATAACACGACTATCAACGGGGAATAAAGCTTTGACGGCACCGGATCATCCAGCGGTGCCGTTTTCACATCCGCTTCCAGCGGCTGGCAACGAAAGGAGGGCGCGTTGGCGTACTGATTGCGCTTGCATCTTTCATCGGACCTTTTTGAGTATCCGCCGTGGCACGGTTGTTGCATGCATCTTATGGATGCCATCCGGCGTTACAGGCTAAGGAGCATTAAATGGATATTTTCATCCAGCAGATTCTGAATGGGCTGGTGCTGGGCAGTATTTACGCCATCATCGCGCTGGGCTACACGATGGTGTACGGCATTTTGGGGATTATCAATTTCGCTCATGGCGATGTGCTGATGGTCGGCGCCATGGTCGCGTTGTCCGCGATTGGCGTGTTGCAAAACCATTTTCCTGGACTGGGTGCGGTGCCTACCCTCGTCATCGCGTTGTTGATTGCCGCCGCGGTGTGTGCGCTGGTCGGCTATACCATCGAGCGCGTCGCTTACCGGCCGCTGCGGCGTGCTCCCCGTCTGGCGCCGCTGATTACCGCGATTGGCGTGTCGATCCTGTTGCAAACACTGGCGATGATGATCTGGTCGCGCAATCCGCTACCGTTCCCGCAACTGCTGCCTACCAACCCGATCAACGTGATTCATGCCACTGACACCTCGCCGGGTGCGGTGATCTCAATGACCGAGATCGTCATCATTGTCACGGCATTTGTGGTGATGGGCGCGCTGCTGCTGCTGGTGCACAAGACCCGTCTGGGCCGCGCGATGCGGGCGATTGCCGAAAATCCCAATGTGGCCAGCCTGATGGGCGTGAACCCGAATTTCGTGATCTCCGCGACCTTCATGATCGGCTCGGCGCTGGCCGCGCTCGCGGGCGTGATGATCGCATCCGAATACGGCAATGCGCACTTTTACATGGGCTTTATTCCAGGCATCAAGGCGTTCACCGCCGCGGTGCTGGGCGGCATTGGCAATCTCGGTGGGGCCATGGTCGGCGGGATTTTGCTTGGCTTGATCGAGCAACTGGGCGCGGGCTATATCGGCAATCTGACCCATGGCGTGTTCGGGAGTAATTATCAGGATGTCTTCGCCTTCATCGTGCTGATCGTCGTGCTGGTGTTCCGTCCGTCCGGCCTGCTCGGCGAACGGGTCGCAGACCGCGCTTAAGGAGCTCACTCATATGACTTCGCTTCAACCGATTGAGCCTTCTACTACGCTGATCCCCGAGAACAACCGCACGCGCACCATGCTGATTGGCTTCGTGACCACGGTGCTGGTGCTGGCCGCGCCGATGCTGATTGGGGCGGCGGGCGGCAATTACTGGGTGCGCGTGCTCGATTTCGCCATGCTGTACGTGATGCTCGCGCTCGGCCTGAACGTGGTGGTAGGTTTCGCGGGGCTGCTCGATTTGGGCTACATCGCGTTCTATGCGGTGGGCGCCTATGTCGGCGCGCTGCTGTCGTCGCCGCATCTGACCACCCAGTTCGAATGGATTGCCCAACTCGCGCCAAACGGCCTGCATGCACCGATCTGGTTCATCGTGCCGTGCGCGATGGCCGTGGCGGCGCTCTTTGGCGTTTTGCTGGGCGCACCGACGTTGCGCTTGCGCGGCGATTACCTCGCCATCGTCACGCTGGGCTTTGGCGAAATCGTCCGGATCTTCATGAATAACCTCGATCGCCCGGTGAATATCACTAATGGGCCGAAGGGCATCACCGGGATCGATCCGGTGACGATCGGCGGCTTCAGCCTGGCGCAGACCCATGAGTTGTTCGGCATGAAGTTTCCGTCGGTCTATCTGTATTACTACCTGTTCGTGCTGTGCGCGCTGCTCGTGATCTGGGTGTGTACCCGCTTGCAGCACTCGCGCATTGGCCGTGCCTGGGCCGCGATCCGCGAAGACGAAGTCGCCGCCAAGGCGATGGGCATCAACACCCGCAACGTGAAGCTGCTGGCGTTTGCCATGGGCGCTTCGTTTGGCGGCTTGTCCGGGGCGATGTTCGGCGCGTTTCAGGGTTTTGTTTCGCCCGAGTCGTTCACCTTCTGGGAATCCATCGTGGTGCTCGCGTGCGTGGTGCTGGGAGGCATGGGGCATATTCCGGGCGTGATTCTGGGAGCGGTGCTGCTGGCGGTGTTCCCCGAGTTTTTGCGCTCGACGATGGGGCCGTTGCAACACGCGCTTTTCGGCCATGAGATTGTCGATACCGAAGTGATCCGCCAGTTGCTTTACGGCCTGGCGATGGTGCTCATCATGCTGTATCGCTCGGAGGGCCTGTGGCCGTCACCGAAGCACGAGGACAAGATGGCGAAACTGGCGAAGCGCAACGGCAAGAAGCCGGTGCGCGCCTGAGGCTCGAGGACAACCACAATGAGCGATAACGTAAGCAATGGGGCTGGCGGCAAACGCATCCGGCTCTCGGTGAAGGGCGTGAACAAGCGCTTTGGTGGCCTTCAGGCCTTGTCCGAGGTGGGCCTGCAGATCGAAGAAGGGCAAATCTATGGTTTGATTGGTCCGAATGGCGCAGGTAAAACGACCTTTTTCAACGTGATTACCGGGCTCTACACACCGGATTCGGGCGAATTCAAGCTGGACGGCGTGCCTTATACGCCCACGGCGGTGCACCAGGTGGCCCGCGCGGGGATTGCACGGACGTTTCAGAATATCCGGCTCTTTGGCGGCATGACCGCGCTCGAAAACGTGATGGTCGGCCGTCATGTCCGGACCAAACATGGGCTGCTGGGCGCGGTGTTCCAGACGCCTTCGGAGCGCCGCGAAGAACGCGAGATCAAGGCGCGCGCGCTGGAGTTGCTCGAATATGTGGGCGTGCTGCAATACGCCGATTACACCGCACGCAACCTGTCGTATGGGCACCAGCGCCGTCTGGAGATTGCTCGCGCGCTGGCGACCGAGCCGAAGCTGCTCGCGCTCGATGAACCCGCCGCAGGCATGAACGCAACGGAAAAAGTCGAACTGACCCGTTTGCTCGACAAGATCCGCGCCGATGGCCGCACGATCCTGCTCATCGAGCACGACGTCAAGCTGGTGATGGGCCTGTGCAACCGGATTTCGGTGCTCGATTACGGCAAGGTGATTGCCGAAGGTTTGCCACAGGATGTGCGGCGCGACCCGAAAGTGATTGAGGCTTATCTCGGCGCGGGAGTTCACTGACATGAGCACGACAACCACAGCCATGCTGAAAATCAAGGGTTTGCAGGTCAACTACGGCGGGATTCAGGCGGTCAAAGGCATCGATCTCGAAGTCGCTCAGGGCGAACTGGTGACGCTGATCGGTGCCAATGGCGCGGGCAAGACCACGACGATGAAGGCCATTACCGGCCTCAAACCCTATGCCGCTGGCGATATCGAGTACATGGGCCAGTCAATCAGGGGCCTCCCCGCGCATGAGTTGCTCAAGCGCGGGCTGGCGATGGTGCCGGAAGGGCGCGGTATTTTCGCGCGCATGTCGATCATCGAGAACATGCAGATGGGCGCGTATTTGCGCACGGACGCGGATGGCATTCGTCAGGATGTCGAGCGCATGTTTGGTTTTTTCCCGCGCCTGAAAGAGCGTGCCACGCAACTCGCAGGCACGTTATCGGGCGGCGAGCAGCAGATGCTAGCCATGGCGCGGGCCATCATCAGCAAACCAAAGTTGTTGTTGCTCGATGAGCCGTCGATGGGCCTCTCGCCGATCATGGTCGAGAAGATCTTCGAAGTGGTGCGGGAAATTTCAAAAGAAGGGTTGACGGTACTGCTCGTCGAACAGAATGCCCGGCTGGCGCTCCAGGCGGCCAATCGCGGCTATGTGATGGATTCCGGCCTGGTGACGATGTCGGGCGATGCCAAACAGATGCTCGACGATCCGAAGGTCCGGGCCGCTTATCTGGGCGAATAGGCTGAAAAAGCGTTCATGGAACGAAGCGGCAAGCGCATGAGCGCTTGCCGCTTTTTTTACGTCCAGGCCTGCCTGTTGGGCTAGCGCTGGCGGGTCAGGCCGAGGGCTCAACCGGGTGAAAATCGAGCGAATCCAGCACCGTGCGCAACAGCGCCAGCATCTGGTCGATTTCGGCTTCGGTGACATTGAGCGCTGGCATGAAGCGCAGCAAGTTGGGCCGTGCGGCATTGAGCAGCAGGCCTTCGGGCTGGAGCACGCGCGCTTTTTCGACGATCTGTGGCCCGATATCCTTGCCCAGCAGTAACGCGCGGAGCAGGCCCACGCCGCGCTCGCCCGCAAAGCCGCGCTCTTGCGATAATTCGAGCAGCTTCGCGCGCAGATACTCGCCGCGTGCCCGCACGCCCTCGAGAAAGCCCGGCGCGGTGAGTTGCGTCATCACGGCATAACCGGCTGCGGTCATCAGGGGATTGCCGTTGTAGGTGCCGCCCTGGTCGCCCGCTTCGAAGACTTCGACCTGAGCCTTGGCCAGCAGCGCAGCGAGCGGCACGCCGCCGCCGATGCCCTTGCCGAGAGTCATGACATCGGGCTCGATGCCAGCGCTTTCATAGGCGAATAGCGTGCCGCTGCGGCCGCAGCCGCTTTGCACTTCATCGACGATCAGAAGCAGATTGTGCTGCTGCGTCAGGGCTCGCAGTTGCTGCATGAATTCACGCGTGGCCGGCACGACGCCGCCTTCACCCTGAACCGGCTCCAGCATGACCGCGACCGTCTGGCTGTTGATGAGCCGCGCCACGCTGTCGAGATCGTTGAGTTCGGCCTTGGGAAACCCCGGCACTTGCGGTGCATAGAGCGTGTCCCAGCCAGGCTTGCCGCTAGCGGACATGGTGGCGAGCGTACGCCCATGAAAACTGTGATTGAACGTGATGATTTCGAAGGCGCCGTTTTTGAATTTTCGGCCCCATTTGCGCGCCAGCTTGATCGCACCTTCGTTGGCCTCGGCGCCGCTGTTGGCGAAGAACACCTTGTCGAAGCAGCTGTGTTGCGTCAGCAGGCCCGCGAGCTGCGCCATCGGTTCGTTATAAAACGCAGGTGACGGGTTGATCAGCAAGCGTGCTTGCCGTTCGAGCGCGGCGATCATGCCTTCATGGCTGTGCCCGAGACTGTTGACCGCCCAGCCCTGGACGAAATCGAGGTAACGCTTGCCGTTGTTGTCATGCAGCCATGAACCTTTGCCGTGCGTGAACACGATCTCAGGCCGGTTCGTGATGTACATCAGTGAATCAATCGGATAATCGTTGAATTGCATGGCGGCCAGGCTCCTGGGAATGCGGCAAGGCGAAGAAAGAATAGACAACAGGCAGCCAGCGGGGGCAGCCAGCGGGGGCAGCCAGGCGAGGCAGGCGCTGCACTTGCCCCGCTGGCTTGCGCGGCGCGCTTTAAACCGGGTTGGCCAGATCGGCCGCGCTAGTGAACGAATCGGCGTAGAACTCGTCCGCGGGCAGCGCGTGATGTTGCGTGAAGTCGCGCTGGGCGGCTTCGACCATCACCGGCGCGCCGCAGGCATACACCTGATAGCTGGACAGGTCGGGCAGATCTTCTACCACCGCACGGTGCACGAAACCGGTGCGGCCGGTCCATGCATCGGTGGCGTCTGGCTCGGAGAGCACCGGCACGAAACGGAAGTTGGGAATCTCACGGGCCCATTGCTCGGCCAGCTCGAGCAGATACAGGTCTTGCTTGCGGCGCGCGCCCCAGTAGAGGGTCATCGGACGCGCGAGGTTCTTGAACACCGCATGTTCGACGATGGCCTTGAGCGGAGCGAAACCGGTCCCGGAGGCTAGCAGCACGATGGGCTTGGTGGAATCTTCACGCAGAAAGAACGTGCCGAGCGGCGCTTCGAAGCGCAGGATGTCGCGCTCTTTCATGGCGCCAAACACATGATCGGTGAAGGTGCCGCCAGGCATATGGCGCAGATGCAGCTCGATGGGGCCATCGGTGTGCGGTGCGCTGGCCATCGAATAGCTGCGCCGCTTGCCGTCCTTCAGCAAAAACTCCAGATACTGCCCGGCGAGATATTGCAGCCGCTCGTTGGCGGGCAATTGCAGCTTGAGCACGATGACGTCGTCGGCCAGACGCTCGATGCTGTTGACCCGGCACGGCAGTTTTCTGATTTGCACGTCGCCTGCGCCAGCGATTTCACGAATGTCGATTTCCAGATCGGACGTGGGTGTGGCGCAGCAAAAGAGTGCCATGCCGCGGGTTTTTTCATCGTTTGATAGAGCGGATGACGAATGCGCGCCCTGATCGACCTGGCCGCTGACGAGCGTACCTTTGCAAGAACCGCAGGCGCCGTTCTTGCAACCATAAGGCAGGCCGATGCCTTGACGCAGGGCCGCTGTGAGCACGGGTTCGTCGGGTTCTACCTGAAACTGTCGGCCGCTTTGCCGAAGGGTTACGTTGAATGCCATAAGAGAAATCAGGAAGGGAAGAATCGGTAATAAAGGCGGGCTGGGCCTGACATACAATGCGCCACCATGAAAACGCCCCGGATTTTGCGCAGGCCGCGCGTGCTGATTGTCGGTTGTGGCGATATCGGCATGCGTTGCGTCGAGCGTTTGCACGCCCATGCGCGTGTTTTTGCCCTCACCAGCCAGCCCGCGCGCCGGGCCTGTTTACGCGCGGCGGGGGCGAGCCCGCTGGTGGGCGATCTCGATGCCCGCCACACGCTGAAGCGGCTTGCTGGCCTTGCCACCACCGTGGTGCATCTGGCGCCGCCCCAAAAAGACGGTGAAGCTGACCACCGTACCCGGGTGCTGCTTGCCGCACTGAGCGCGAGGCCGATGCGCGCCGCAAAAAACACGGCGCACACAGCGAATACCTGCCGCCGCTGGCACAAATGCGGACACTACGCGGAACAGATACGGGGTAAACGTAAAGCGGATATTGTACCTGCCCGGAGGCGTGCGCCACTGCGGCTGGTGTATGCCAGTACGACGGGGGTGTATGGCGATTGCGCGGGCGCGCTCATCGATGAAACACGGCCGCTGCGTCCGGCCAATATGCGGGCTAAGCGTCGCGCATCGGCTGAACGGCAGCTCCGGCAAGCCACGGCACGCGGCGCAATCAGGGCGAGTATCGCGCGTGTTCCGGGAATTTACGCGGCAGGGCGCTTGCCGTTGGCTCGTCTTGAGCGCGGTACCCCCGCGCTGGAGGCTGCGTGCGATGTGTATACAAACCATATCCATGCCGATGATCTCGCTGCGATTATCGTGCGGCTAATGACGTATGGTCGCCCTGGCCGGGTGGTTCACGCGAGCGACGACACGCAACTGAAAATGGGCGATTACTTCGACCGGGTGGCGGACGCCTGCGGTTTGCCGCGGCCGCCGCGCATCTCGCCAGCCGAGGCTGAGCAGCAGCTCGATCCGCTGTTGTTGTCTTTCATGCGCGAATCACGGCGTTTGTCGAATCTGCGGCTCAAACGCGAACTGAATATTCGTTTGCGTTATCCGTGCGTGGATGATTTTTTGCGCACGTGGGTTTCGCCGCCCCCGGCCCTGACCCTACTACCCCCAATCCCTTGACGCTAGCTACGCAACAAGGCCAGATCGGCGGCTTCAAGCCATTGCCATGCGCCTTCGGCCAGCGTGGCGGGCAGCGCGAGCTGGCCGATGCGTTCGCGGTGCAAGTGTTCGACCCGGTTGCCTGCGGCTGCCACCATGCGTTTGACCTGGTGATATTTGCCTTCCTGCACGGTGAGTTCGAGCACATGCTCGCTACGCGCGCGGGCGGCGAGTGCGGCGAGCGGCCTGGCTTCGCCATGCAGCAGCACGCCGGCGGCCAGGGCGTCGAGCTGGGCGGTATCGAGCGCATGGCGAGTTGTCGCCAGATAACGCTTCGGCACTTTGCGTTTGGGCGAGGTGAGCGCATGCACGAACTGGCCATCATCGGATAACAGCAGGAGGCCGGTCGTATCCTGGTCGAGCCGTCCGACGCATTGCACGCCACGGGTGGCAAATTGCGCGGGCAGCAAGCTAAAGACACTCGGATGATGCTGGGGCTCGCGTGAGCATTCGTAGCCCGCGGGCTTGTTGAGGAGCAGATAGGCCCGCTCCCGGTACGGCCAGACGCGGCCATCGACGCCAAACGTGAAGCCTTCGGACAGTGCGAGGGCGTGATCGGGATCGGTGCAGGCAACACCATCCAGCGTGACGCGACCCTGGGCGATCAAGGCGCGGCATTGGCGCCGGGCGCCGAAACCCTGGCTGAACAGCATGCTTTCGAGATTCATCCGGATGGGAAGCGGGTCAAAGTTAGCGTTAGCAGTGAGCGAGAAATAAAAGCGAATGGTGCGCAAGGCATGATCGGGCTGCGAGCCGCCTTTACTGCGAGATTGGGCGATGGACGGAAGCGCGCTTGCGGCGGCGCGTATTTTAGCTGGGGTTTTGCCTGGATTGCTTGGGTGGAAGATCTGGCGGGGGAACATAACCGGCTTGGGTCTTCGCCGAACGATTTCAAGTCGCTAAGCCGCTAAGCCACTGTATTGCGCTTTCGATTCAATTTTTCCCCACTTACTGCGGGTTCTTCCCACTAGGTAGGCGATGTTGAGACGTGTAAAATTTTTCGCCGTTCTCGCATGGCTGGCAATCGGACTCACCAGATTCGTTCGACCAGGCCTGACTTTCCAATACTGGGGCGTACATCTTGAATAGTCCACAGCAGCAAGAGGGCCTGAAGCGCGGGCTGAAGAACCGTCACATCCAGCTCATTGCGCTGGGCGGTGCCATTGGCACCGGGCTTTTTATGGGCTCGGCCAGCGTCTTGCGGTCGGCCGGGCCATCGATGATTCTCGGCTATGCAGTGGGCGGCATGATTGCGTTCATGATCATGCGCCAACTTGGCGAGATGATCGCGCAAGAGCCTGTGGCGGGTACCTTCAGCCATTTCGCCTACAAGTACTGGGGCGATTTTCCGGGGTTCTTGTCTGGGTGGAACTACTGGGTGCTGTATGTGCTGGTCAGCATGGCGGAGTTGACCGCCATCGGCACCTATGTGCATTTCTGGTGGCCGCAGGTGCCGGCCTGGGTGTCCACGCTGGTGTGTTTCATCGGCATTAATGCGATCAACCTCACCAATGTGAAAGCCTACGGCGAAACCGAATTCTGGTTTGCCATCGTCAAGGTCGTGGCGGTGATCGGCATGATCCTTTTTGGCGGCTATTTGCTGCTGAGCGGCCATGGTGGCCCGCAAGCCTCGATCACCAACCTCTGGCGCGATGGCGGTTTTTTCCCGCATGGCTTTCATGGCTTGTTCATGACACTGGCCGTGATCATGTTCTCGTTTGGCGGGCTGGAACTAATCGGAATCACCGCAGCAGAGGCGGCTGATCCGCAAAAGAGCATTCCGAAAGCTATCAACCAGGTGATTTACCGGATTCTGATTTTTTATATCGGTTCGCTGCTGGTGCTGCTGTCGCTATATCCGTGGAACCAGGTGGCGGCAGGCGCCAGCCCGTTCGTGATGATCTTTTCGCAGATTGGCTACACTTTGACCGCGAACATTCTCAATACGGTGGTGCTGACAGCGGCGCTGTCGGTGTACAACAGCAGCGTGTACGCCAATAGCCGAATGCTTTACGGCCTGGCCGAGCAGGGCAACGCGCCGCGCCTGCTGATGAAAGTGGACCGCCGTGGTGTGCCGTACATGGCAATCGGGCTGTCGGCGCTGGTCACGTTCGCCTGTGTGATCGTTAATTACCTGGTTCCAGCGCGAGCGCTGGAGATACTGATGGCGCTTGTGGTGGCCGCGCTGGTGTTGAACTGGGCGCTGATCAGCCTGACCCATCTGAAATCGCGCCGGGCGATGGAAGCCGAGGGCCAGACGCTGGTGTTCAAGTCGTTCTGGTTCCCGGTGAGCAACTGGATCTGTCTTGCTTTTATGGTAATGATTTTGGTCATTCTGATCCTGACACCCGGCCTGTGGATATCGGCCGGGCTCGTGCCAGTCTGGTTGCTGCTGATGTGGGGCTGCTATAAGTTAAAGCGTTACTGCAATACTGCAACATTCCGGTACTGTCTCAAGCTGATGGGATATAACAGATGAAGCTTGGCGGATAGCCGGCGTTTTCACGTGGCTTGAGGTGTGTACAGTAAAAAACCGGGTTTGCCGTTCAGTGCGGCGAACCCGGTTTTATTTTGCGCCGCCGTTTTTTATCTGAACGCCAGGTCGTGGGGTGTTACTTAAGGAATCCGGGAATCCGGTCATCGGTTCCCTGAAACAGCTGGCTGGGTTATCAGCCGATGCGACCTCGGTGCGAGAGAAGCCGATGTCTGCCTGAAGCCCGATCTAACGATAAAGAGACTCAATCAATGATGCAACTTGCTCCCCACTTGACGACGGCATCTCAAATGAGAATGGCGCAACGCACGATACAGCGTCTTATTGCCGGTATGGCCGTGTTGTGGCTGGCGGTAGGCTGCTCACCCGGCGTTAGCGCCCAGTCAAATGCCTTTGTGCCGCTGGTGCAGGCCATGGCGAGCCGCCTTGTGATTGCCGATCAGGTTGCGTTAAGCAAATGGGACAGTGGCCAGAGCGTCTATGATCCGCAGCGCGAAGCCCAGGTGCTGGCCAATGCCGCTGCGATGGCCCCGACGTATGGTATTGATGCGCCTGATGCCCGCGCGATTTTTGCTGACCAGATCGAAGCCAATAAAGAGGTGCAATACGCGCTGCTCAATAACTGGCGACGTCTGTCGGGGGCGCCGACGACGCCACGTCAAAGTTTGAGTGACGTGATTCGCCCAGAACTCGATGCATTGCAAGTATCGATTTTGCAGAATCTGCAGGAGGTGGCGCCATTGCGCACGAGCGCGGATTGTGCGGTACAGATAGCACTGGCAGCCGGAGAAGTGGGGCAACAAAACGGTCTGGATGCGTTGCACCTGGCGGGGCTTGATCGCGCCGTCGCGCAGATTTGCCGCGCTCGGTGACGGCCAAGGCCACTGAATCATTCAGCGATTGAGCCGTAGCCACAGCAACGACATGGGGTTGCCCCGGCAAATGGCTGGGTGCCCCGCTTGGGGTCAGGTGCTAGCTGGGACGTCCAGCGGATCGTCTTGCAAATCAGTTTCGGTATGGGAGTGTTTGTGTTCCGGTACGCAGGTGGCCTGGCGCTTGCGCTGTACCTGGTAGGAACTCAGGACGCCATGCGCCACCATATCGAGCGCCGGCCGTACCACGCCGTGGCGGTCGGTCCAGACCTTCGGCGTGAGTGTGCCGGCCAGCGTGATGCTGTCGCCGTCATCGAGTGCGAGCAGAACCGTCTGCGCCATGCTGTCGAAGGTAATCACGTTGACGAACAGCATCTCGCCGTTCTGGCTGGCGGCACGTACTTTTGCCGTGACGAAGGTGCGGCCCTGCTGTCCTTCGCGCGCGGAGGGCTGGCCGTAGACTCGGCCCGCGATGAGTCCATCTATCATTGTTGCTCCCTGCTAGTCAGGTGAATTATTTGCCGATAGGGTATTTGGCTGCCTGGCGCAGGCTTGCTGGTGTTTTTTGCGCGTCGGCGAGTGTCGGCTATTAAAACTCAAATGATGTCCGTTTGTCACCGGGAGCAAGCTGATAAAGCGCGATTTTTTAGCGAAAACAGAATGAATATAAATAATGGGGTTTACCGGGAGAGCGAGTCGTCAGGGCCTTTTTGTAAAAATCAGTGAAGATCGGGGGTTTTCCGGATGCCTGATGAAATAGGGAGGAAGGGCCGGGCAGGGGGTGATTTTCCGAGGGGCGTTACACGGTTTGATTTACTGAGTACACGAAAAAGAGTTTTATCTGATTAATCTCAGCGCAATGGCTGAAGGTGATGGGCGTGACAGCGCGATTTTATTTTTATTACGTGCATGGGCCTTGATGTTTAAACGCAGTCGCTTGCCGATGAAGGTGTGGTTTGGCGCGAATAGATGTGCGTTATAGCGTCGGGTCTGGCGATACAGGCCAGGCTTGTTTGTTTCGATGTCTTTGTGGTGCGTTTTCCATGTTCCGCGCAGGATGTTTGAACTGCGTCAGGACGGCCACCAGATCGTTACTTCATGGGTGTGGCGTACCACTGGCCATGGCGAACGCCATCGTGTTGGCCTCTACTCGCTGGAGGTGTCGCAATGAACGGCACGCTGTTTCCTCCTTCAGGCTGCCTCAAGCGCCACGCGGGGATGCAGACCCGCCCGCACGGCCAGCGTCACCAGCATATCCAGGCTGAACTTGCCCCACTTGCCGCGCATGAGGTCCGACACACGCGGCTGACTAATCCCCAGGATGCTGGCGGCTTGCGCTTGCGTCCAGCTTCGCGCTTCGATGGCTTGGCGCAGCGAAGCCATAAGATCGGCGCGCAGTTGCAGCAGGGCCGATTCTTCGGCGGAAAAACCAAGGTCGGCAAACACGTTGCCGCTCGATTCGGTGATGGGTTCATTCATGATTCAGCCTCCAAGTTGTCTGTAGCGGCGCATAGCCAGTTCGATGTCTTCACGGCGGGTTTTCTGCGTTTTCTTCTGGAATGCGTGCAACACATAGACGGCATCAGCAAATTTCGCTACGTAGATTACGCGCCACTCTCCTTCGACGTGGATGCGGATTTCGTAAGCCCCGGGTCCGACATTGACCATTGGTTTGAAATCGGAGGGCATCATGCCGCGCTGGATAGCGTCCAGTTCAAACCCCGCATGGCGTCGGGCTTCGGCAGGGAAGTTGCGCAGGTCGTCCTGGGTAGAGCCGACGAAACGGAGGTTTTTCATGGGGGCGATTATACAAGTAGATGGATATTTTCAGGTGTTTCTGGCCATACCTTGGCATATCCAGGCAAACCCAATTCCTCAGCCACGACATCATCCGCCACGCGCTGAGCGCGGCAGCGCTTGCGCCCTCGTACCAGGAAGCGCTCGATATAACCGGCACCACTCTCCTTGCCGTTGCAGCCATCGCCCGTGCGGAGGTGGCGCAATGAGCGCCAAATACTTCGCACAAGCTACGAAAGCTAACAGCAGGATTAGGTTCAACGTCACGGTTAAGCGCGATGGCAGTGGCACCACGAAGTAGTTTGTCTGCGATGGTGGTATCGCGCCTTGCAGGTCACGCGCCGGATCGGCTTTGCACAAGCCTTCCTTGATGCCGTATCGAAATACACGGTTTATCTCGCCGCGAAGACTGTGGGCTGTGAAGCGTGCGCCACGGCTATCCACCCGCTTGAGCGCGTCCAGAATCTCTGGCGCTACCGGCCCGATGGCTCCAATCCCTGTCGCCATGTGCCGAAATACCCCGAGAACGGTGAAACGCGATACATCGTCAACGACGAGCTGGCGCGCCTCTACGCCTATCTTGACCGTGCGGATGCAGAAGGTCTGGAACATCCGACGTTGACGCTTGCGATTCGCCTGCAATTCGAGTTTTCGGCGCGCATGTCGGAGATTCGACTGCTCGAATGGCCTTGGATTGACTTTGAAAACCGTCGCATCGTCTGGCCTGATAGCAAGACCGGCGATATTTCCAAGCCGATGAGCGAGGTAGCCTATCAATTGTTGTCCAACGCCTGCCGTGTCGACGATTCGCCTTATGTGTGTCCGGCCATCTTTGACAGCTCGATTCCGTTGCCCGAAAGCACTTATTACAACGGCCGGAAGCGAATCCTGAAACGTGCGAATGGGGTTCATGTCGGTATGCACGGCATCCGTCATCGGACCGCGACCGACATTGCCAACTCCGGGATTCCGGTCAAGGTCGGCATGGCACTTACGGCACACAAGACCGTATCCATGTTCATGCGGTACGTGCATGCCGAGGACGATCCGATCCGGGCGGCCGCTGAGAAGGTGACCAATCTGCGGCGGGATACAATCGACAGCCGTGCGCCAATGGTGCCGGCTGCGTCGCCGACGGCGAATCCCGCCGACACGAACAGCAACAAGACATTCACGAGCCGAGGGAGTTACCGCCCCTATCGGCACTGCAAGGAAAGCTGCCGTGCCGTCCCACCGGGAAGCAAGCGGGCCGTAATTTCAGAGGAGGAAGCGGCATGAGCCCCCCGTCGTCCAAGCCACCATCCCGCCGCTCCAAGGCTGCCAACCCGGCCTCAGAGATCGACGCGCAGAGCTATTTCGCTTTCGTCGGCGACCTGAAGCGGAAGATTGCCGAGGCGCGTCACCGTGCCAGCCTGTCGGTCAATCGAGAGCTGATCCTGCTTTATTGGAGCATCGGCCGCGACATTCTGGCCCGGCAGGAGCGCGAGGGTTGGGGGACCAAGGTCATTGACCGGCTGGCGGACGATCTCCGCCGAGCCTTCCCCGAAATGACCGGGCTTTCAGCTCGAAACCTGAAATATATGCGTTCGTTCGCCGAGGCCTGGCCCGACGCCGAATTTGTGCAACGGGTCGTTGCACAATTGCCCTGGGGGCATAACGTCAGCCTGCTCGATACGGTCAAGGTGGCCGAGGAGCGCGCCTGGTACGCCCTGCAGACGATCGAGCATGGCTGGAGTCGCTCTGTCCTCGTCCACCAGATCGAGAGCCAGTTGTTCGTTCGTCAGGGCAATGCTCTGACCAATTTCTCGCGGACCTTGCCCACTGAACAGTCCGAGCTTGCCCAGCAACTTCTCAAAGACCCCTATACCTTCGATTTCCTCGC